>JAGCUP010000089.1 GCA_017962765.1 Muribaculaceae bacterium
CAGATTACAGAGAAAATGTCAATGTACTCCGAGACGCAGTCTCGGTCAAAATACCAGCGACTAATGGGAAAAATATCATATAAAATACTGATGGCGGGCATTTTGCTGGCGGGAATCTCCATCGCGGCACGGGCTGTTACGACGACCGCGAACGAGGGCGACCGTCGCAAGGCCCAGTACATCTATCTTGAGGCGCAGGCGCTCAAGCAGCAAGGGCATCACGATGCGTTCTACGACCTGTTGCGCTACGCCCATTTCCTCGACCCGTCGAACACGGCCATTTCTTATTACTATGGCTACTGCCTGTTGACGATGGAGAACACGAGCCGCGCCGCCATAGAGCGTGGCCTGGCCCTAATGAAGGAATTTGTCGATGAGAACCCGGGCAGCCAGTATGAGGCCACCTTCTACAGCGATGCCAATATGATGCTGGGCAAGCACGACGAGGCCACCAGTGTACTGCAACGCCTCGCCGCCCTCAACAACAGCCGCACCGAGACGCTTGTGCGCTTGGCGCAGGCCTATTCGCAGAGCGACCAGCACGACCGTGCGCTTGCCATCCTCGATACTGTCGAGATGCGGCAGGGAAAATCCACCGAGCTCACGACACTCAAGGCCAATGAGTTTTTTGAACTCAACGACACCGTGGGAGCCCTCAACGAGGTGCGCTCGTTGCTGTTGACGGCACCACGCAATGTGTCTTACAACCTGATTATGAGCTCGGCCTTCGACGCTTTTGGTATGAACGACAGCACTTACCATTACCTGCAATGCGCCCAGCAATACGACCCCGACAGCGGCATCACTTATCTGGCGCTAGCACGTTACTACCACGAGCGTGGCGACTCGGCACGCTTCGACGACCAGGTGTACAAGGCGCTCACCAATCCCAACCTTGACGTGGACGACAAAATCGACGTGCTGGCCACCTACACCGGCACGCTGCTGCGTCAGGGCGACAGCACGCAGCGCGTCGATAACCTATTCCGTGTGCTCCTCTCGCAGCATCCCCACGAGGTGAAAATCCACGGCCTCTATAGCGAATATCTTGTGGCCCGCAAGGACTATCGCGGCGCTGCCGAGCAACTGCAATACGCCCTCGACATCGAGCCGTCGAACATCGAGTCGTGGAAACGCATCGTTGTGGCCTATATCCTCAACGACGACTACGACAAGGCCATAGAGATGGGGCAGCGTGCCCTTGAGTACAATCCCGACGATATGGATTTATACTCCTATCTTGGGCCGTCTTATTACCAAATTAAGCAATACGACAAGTCTATTGAGGTCTATAAGAAAGCGTTGGCCGTGGCTCCCGAAAGCGACCACGAGACGCGCAGTTCGCTCACAGGCGGACTGGGCGACGTGTATCAGGCCAAGGGCGACAGCAGCCGCGCCGTGGCTTGCTACGAGGAGGCGCTGAAGCTCGACCCCGAGAACACCAGCGTGATGAACAACTATGCCTATTTCCTCTCGAATTCGGGCGGAGACCTCGACAAGGCCGAGCGTATGGCTGCCGTGGCAGTCAAGGAGAACCCCGAGAATGGTACTTTCCTCGACACCTACGCCTGGGTATATTTCCGCAAGGGAGAATATGTCATGGCTCTGCTATACATGAAAAAGGCCATCGAATATGCCGATGAGCCCAACTGGGAAGAGCTGGGACACTATGGCGACATCCTGTGGTTCAACGATGAGCATGAGGCCGCTGTGCAGCAGTGGCAGCTTGCCCTCGACATGAAACCCGACGATGAGTTGCTGCAACGTAAAGTGAATGACAAACAATATTACGAGGAATAAAACGATGAAAAAACTGATATTTTTAGCTTTGGCCGCACTTGTGATGGCCGGGTGCAAGACGACGAAAGTGGTCCCCACCACCGAAAACAACACAGGCTCTGCCACACCGTTCACAGTAGCTGCCGTAGCGCAACGTCAGGCCGATTGGACCACCCTCAAATGTGGCGGACACATCGACTTCGAGGGTAGCGGCAAGTCGCTGGGCTCCAATATGCAAATGCGCATGGAGCGTGGCAAATCCATCTACATCTCGATGCGTCCGGCCCTTGGCATTGAGGCGGCACGCATGGTGATTACCGACAGCACTGTGCTCATTGTCGATAAGCTCCACCGCCGTTACATTAAGGAAAACGTGTCGCTGCTCACCGCTGGCGTGCCCGTCACGGTAGCCGCCCTCCAAGACATCTTCTTGGGGCGGGTGCACGTCCTGGGAATAGGTACGCTTAATGGCTCCAACATGGGGAACCTCGAAATCGTGGCGAGTGATGACGAAGGCAGTGTGGCCGTGCCCCGCGAACAGTTCAAGGGTTTCAACTACCAGTATGCTTTCGACGTCAACGGACGTGTGAAGGCCCTTCAAGTGAAACCTACCACAACGTCGCGAAGCACCACTTACGCCGCCAATTACCTTCAGCACTCCCTCACCAAGGCGGGTCCAGTGGCTACGAGCCTCGATATCTCGACCAATATTGCCGGTCTTTCACTCACTCTCTCGCTCGACTATGACGACCTCAAGTGGAACGAGGCAGTGGAAATCCCCAACGAGGAACCCAAGGGCTACAAGCGCTATGGTGGCAGGGAACTGCTAAAACTCCTGGGACAATGATTAGGATTGAACGATACACGCCGGCATGGGCCGACAGGTGGGACGAATTGCTCGACAGGACGGCCACAGCCACCTTCATGCATCGTCGCGCCTACATGGACTACCATGCCGACCGCTTCGAAGACTGCTCACTGCTTGCGCTCGATGGCGAACGTCTTATGGCCGTACTCCCGGCCTGTCGCCGCGATACCGTGGCGGCAAGCCACGCCGGCCTCACTTATGGCGGCCTGCACTGCGACTTGCGGCACACCGATGCCGCTATCGTGTTGCGGGTGATGGAGGCTATGGTGGAGTGGTTGCGCACCGAGGGCTTCAAGTCGCTGGTATATAAGCCAGTACCTTACATCTACCATCGCTATACTGCCGACGACGACCTTTACGCCTTGTCCCGTCTCGGGGCCACGCTCACGGCGAGCGCTCTGTCGCAAGCCATTGTCCTTCGGGAACCGCTGCCTTTCGACCGTGGCAACAAGTCGGGCGTGAACCATGCCCTCAGGCAGGGAGTGGCGGTGGAGCGCGGCGGCGACTTCCGTGACTTTTGGCCCATCCTCGAGCAGGTGCTTATGGAACGGCATAGCCTCCGTCCCGTGCATACCGTCGAGGAGATGGAACTGCTGCATGGGCGTTTTCCTCGCGAAATAGAACTCTGGACGGCGCGACATAGCGGCAACGTGGTGGCCGGAGTGGTGATGTACTACGCAGGGCCGGTGGCTCACGCGCAGTATATTTCGGCCTCTTCGCAGGGCCGTGAGCTCAAGGCATTGCCGTTGCTGTTTTCTCGCCTCATTGCCGAGGCTCGCGAGCGTGGATTCCGCTATTTCGACTTCGGCGTTTCGACCGAGGACGGTGGCCGTTTCCTCAATGAGGGCCTCATGGAGCAAAAGAGCCGCATGGGCGGTCGCGGCGTGCTGTACAACACCTATACACTAATGTTTAATTAGGAATTAGGA
>JAGCUP010000090.1 GCA_017962765.1 Muribaculaceae bacterium
CCGCCCATGTTCACGAGGCCGTCCTTCTTGGCGCTCATGGTCATGCTGTCGGCATAGGAGAACATCTCCTTGCAGATCTCGCGCAGGGTCTTGTCGGCATAGCCTTCCTCGCGGGTCTTGATGAAGTAGGCGTTCTCAATGAAACGGGCGCTATCGACGTTGACGGGCACACCGTATTTGTGGCAAAGTTCGCAAGTCTCGCGGATGTTCTTCATGCTGACGGGCTGGCCACCCACGGTGTTGTTGGTGACGGTAAGCACCATGAAGGGTACGTTGCCCTCGTTTTCCTTGAGCACCTTCTCGAGTTTCTCAAGCGAAACGTTGCCCTTGAAGGGCACCTCGCGCTGCGTGTCGCGTGCCTCGTCGCACGTCACGTCAATGGCCTTTGCCTTGCGGCTTTCGATGTGTCCCTTGGTGGTATCGAAATGTGCGTTGCCGGGAATGACGTGGCCCTCTTTCACGAGGTAGGAGAACAGCACGTTCTCGGCTGCGCGGCCTTGGTGGGTGGGGATGACATACTTGAATCCGAAAATTTTCTGCACCATGGCCTCAAATTTGTAGAACGAGGTGGCGCCAGCATAACTTTCGTCGCCCAGCATGAGCTCGGCCCACTGGCGGTCGCTCATGGCTCCGGTTCCCGAGTCGGTGAGGCAATCGATATATACCTGCTCGGCCCTGAGCATGAACACATTGTAATGAGCCTCTTTGAGCCACTGCTCGCGCTGCTCGCGCGTGCTTTTCTTGAGCGGCTCAATCATTTTAATTTTCCAAGCTTCAGCAAAAGGGATTTCCATTTTGTATAATTATTGTTAGTTTTTAAGATTTTCGTGGAAATTTATGTAATAGTTATAAATTCAACTATTTGTATCCACAAAGGTAGTGCAAACCGCGCGCAAAACAAAATGAAAAAACAACTTTTTTGCGTTGTTATCAATTTTCACATTCATTGCGAGAAGAAATCGCTTTTGTTGCAAGTGTACGAGACTGCGTCTCGCATTACACCGACATGTGACACCGACACTTTACACCAGCGTGTAATAGCGACGCGTAATATCAACAGTAATAGATGGGATAAGAGCAATTTTTTTGAAGCTAAGCGTGGAAATTGGGGAAAAAGCAGTATTTTTGTGGGCCGAAAGGCGCGAGTACAAGTCTTTGGTTTGTTTACTCGTTAACTCGTCAACTTGTTAATTTTTAGAAATATGAAACGATTTTTATGGGCCGCAGTGGCGGTCGTGACAGTGATGACAATGCAAGCAAAGAAACCCGTAATGCCGCCATTCCTCAAACACGGCGACACCATCGCCGTGCTATCCCTCTCGAGCACGCCCAAGGCCGGCGTGGTGGAGAAGGGTGTGGCAGCCCTCAAGCAGTGGGGATTCAAGACCAAAGTGGGTAAGCACGCCCAAGACGAATGGCGTACCTTTGCCGGCACGCCCGAGCAGCGTCGCGACGACCTGCTGGCCGCATTGCGCGACCCTAGCGTGAAGGCCATCCTGAGCAGCCGCGGCGGCTATGGCGCTGCCAACGTGCTGGCACTGATACCCCTCGACACGCTCGCCAAATATCCCAAGTGGATTATTGGCTACAGCGACATCACCGGTTACCTGAGCGCCGAGTACCGCGCCGGACACATGAGCTTGCACGCCAACATGTGCGGTCACCTGGCCGACACGGGGGGCACCGACCAAGAGAGCCTGTGGTTGCGCGACATCCTGCTGGGCAAATTGCCTGCCTACCACGTGCCCGGTCACGAATATAACCATCCAGGGAAGGCCACGGGCATCCTGCTGGGCGGCAACATGAGCGTGTATGGCGACCTGGCGGGCTCGCCCTACGACTTCTTTGCTCCCGAGGTCATTGACTATAACGACGTGATTATCTTCATAGAGGACGTGGGCGAGAACATCGCGCACCTCGACCGCATGCTGCAACACCTGCGCCTGCGCGGCATCCTCGACAAGGTGCAGGCCGTAATCGTGGGCCGCTTCGACGACTGCCCGCCGTCGCGCGGCTATGCCTCGACGCTCGAGATGGTGCACGACTACCTCAAGGACTATGACATCCCGGTGTGCTACGATTTCCCCGTGGGCCACGATGAGAACTGGAACTACCCGCTCATCGTGGGATGCCCCGTGGAACTTAACGTGGGCATGGACAAGGTGTCGCTGAAATTCGTCCCGTGAAACGACTCGCATTCCTCTTGGCGGTAGCGATAGCGATAGGCGTTGTCGCCGCTCCCGCATTTGGCAACCTCAAAATCAAGGACTTGAGCGACACCATCGCATGGGGCCACGACACCACCGAGGTGCGCAATACGTGCCAAATGATTGTAGTGCACTCCAACTACTACGCCGGAGGCGACCGCAGCCAGTGGGACTTGCAAGGCTGCATCGACCAGTTCTACCGCTACGGTGTGGCACCTCACTACATGATTGACCGGCAGGGCACCATCTACCGGCTCACGCCCGACAGCCTCGTGGCGTGGCATGCCGGCGAGAGCGTGCTGCCCAACGACACCATCGCCCACCTTAACTATTACTCGCTGGGCATCGAGGTCATCAACAGCAAACGCTATGGCCCCACCAACGCCCAATATCGGCAACTCGCACGCCTCATCAACGCGCTGTGCGACCAATACGACATCACCCACATCATGGGGCACAGCGACATCGCCCCGCAGCGCAAGACCGACCCGTGGGCCTTCAGCTGGCCGCGCCTCGAGGCCCTCCTCAGCCATCGCGCCCGCGCAGCCCGCACCTGGACCACACAATAAACGTGGTGGTTGTGCGTTTTAAATATTAGGGATATTCTACCCCTATCTTTATAAAGAGAACGCGATGAGAAAACTGACTTATGTGGTGGCGGCGTGCTTTGTGCTGGCCTTGGTGGCTGGCGCGTGCAAGGGCGCAAAGATGAAGGACGCCGACGAGAAATATGACCGCGGAGAGTATAACGACGCGGCCATCGTTTACCGCAAGATATACAATAAACTCGACAGCCGCGAGGAACGTGAGCTGCGCGGCGAGGTGGCCTTCATGCTGGGCGAGTGCTACCGGCACCTGAACCAGAGTGGCCGCGCTACCGCCGCCTACCAGAACGCTATGCGCTACGGGTATGAGGACAGCATCACGCCCTTTTACCTGGCACGCGCGCAACAGATGGAAGGCCACTACAAGGAGGCTGCCGCCAATTATCAGGCCTATCTTGACACGGCACCCAACGACTGGCGCGCGCAGCAGGGTCTGCGTGCCTGCCAGATGGCTCCGAAGTGGCGCGAGGAAGGCTCACGCTACCAGGTGAAGCAAGCCAAGATGTTCAACTCCCGCCGCGCCGACTTCTGTCCGATGTTTGGCGACAACACTGGCGAGGTGCTCTACTTCACGTCGAGCAACGAGAAGGCTATGGGCCTTACCAAGAGCGAAATCACGGGCACGAAGCGCTGCGACGTGTTCTTCTCGAAGAAAGACGACAAGGGTAAATGGAGCCGTCCTGCACCCGTTGAGGGCGAGCTGAACACCGAATGGGACGAGGGCATCACCTCGTTCACTCCCGACGGTTCGATGATGTACCTGGCGCGCGCCGTGCGCAAAGCCAACGCCCCGAGCAGCGTGGAGATTTATACGAGTACGCGCAGCGAGGCCAAATGGAGCGCTCCATCACGCTTTGAGATTACCGCCGACACCCTTAGCGCCTACGACGACCCGGCGGTGAGCGCCGACGGCCAGTGGCTCTATTTTTCGAGCGACATGCCGGGCGGACAAGGCGGCAAGGACTTGTGGCGCGTGATGATTAAGGATGGTCACGGCACCCTCGAGAACCTTGGCGACCAAATCAACACGCCCGGTGACGAACGCTTCCCCTACTGCCGCGACGATAGCACGCTCTACTTCGCCAGCGACGGTCACGCAGGCTTTGGCGGCCTCGACCTGTTCAGGGCTCGTCTGCAGCCGTCGGGCAAGTGGCTCATTGAGAACATGGGTTCGCCTGTCAACTCGAGCGCCGACGATTTCGGCATCACCTTCGACCCGACACTCACCGAGGGCGGCTATTTCTCGAGCAACCGCAAGGACGCCCGCGGCTATGACCACATCTTCAGCTTCGTCAAGCCCGACCTGAAGATATGGATTAGCGGCTATGTGCTCGACAAAGACGAAGAACCAGTGCCCAACGCCATCATCCGCATCGTGGGCAACGACGGCAGCAACCAAAAAGCTGTGGCCAAGCCCGATGGCTCGTTCCGCTTCGACCTGCAACGCGGCGTGAGCTATGTGATGCTGGCCGGCGCCAACGGTTACCTCAACGGCAAGCAGCAGTTCACGAGCGACCTCGAGGAGGAGGATGCCGAATATAACGTGGACTTTATCCTGGCCGCCATGACCAAGCCGCAAGTGATAGAAAACATCTTCTACGACTTCAACAAGGCCACGCTGAGGCCCGAATCGAAGGCCGCACTAGACTCGATGGTGCAGGTGCTCAACGATAATCCCTACGTGACCATCGAGATGGCGGCGCACACCGACCGCATCGGTTCGCAGCAATATAACCTGGGACTGAGCGAGCGGCGTGCCAAGAGCGTGGTCGATTACCTCATCGCGCATGGCATCGAACGCGAGCGCCTCACCAGCAAGGGCTACGGCAAGTCGCGCCCCAAGGTGGTGACGAAGCGCATCGCCCGCCTCTACCCGCAGTTCGCCGAGGGCGACACGCTCACCGAGGCTTATATCGACACCCTGTCGCGCGAGGATAAGGCGGCAGCCGACCAAATCAACCGGCGCACCGAGTTCCAAGTGCTCACCACGAACTACTACCAGACGTTTGGCGAAAACGGTGAGGACGAAG
This sequence comes from Muribaculaceae bacterium, assembly GCA_017962765.1. Taxonomy (GTDB): domain Bacteria; phylum Bacteroidota; class Bacteroidia; order Bacteroidales; family Muribaculaceae; genus Sodaliphilus. The sequence goes on from JAGCUP010000090.1 coordinate 4,843, forward strand.
AAGAGGAGGAAGAAGGCGAAGAGGCCGAAGCCGAGAAGAAGGAAGGCGACGAAGGGGCGTACAAACCAGCCGACACGCCTGCCGACGAACCTAACGCCGACAAAGCCACAGGCGATTCCAAGGAAAAGTAAGATGACGACAAGCCCAAGGAGAAGCTCGACGATTTAACAGAAAAAAAGATTCCCGACGCCGGCGATCAGAAAGC
>JAGCUP010000091.1 GCA_017962765.1 Muribaculaceae bacterium
AATCGGCCACCGTCAAATCTTTGGCGATAAATGCAGCTGTGCTGTTGCCTGAGATGGTGGTCTTATAGAACCCGTCGCCCATGAAGTAGGTGTTGGCGCCTTCAAAGCGTGAGCCGCTGTTTACGTTGATGGAAGGAGTGCGCACATCGACCACGAGTGCGGGAATCTCACTGTAGATGCCTTTGTCGATTAGGCTGCCGCGCAGCGTGAGCTTGCCACCCTGCGACGTGCCCGTATAGCTCACTGTGCCGTCGCCCAGCACGTCGGCGGCATTGTTCGTGTTGACTTGTGTGCCGGCAATCCACAACGGGTATCTTTCGCCGTTCACCGTCACGCGGCAGGTGGCTTCCACGCCGTTCACGTTGAGGGTGATAACGGCGCTCTCGCCCATCATGTCCTCGTTGTCGGTCATCGTCACCACATAGGTGCGCTTGTTGTTGTCGTAGGCTACGGTGGCCACCTCCTCGTTGCTGCTCGTCACGGTGGTGCGCCCGCCGGTGTTATACTGGCGCCAAGCCTCTTCCATGTTGCTGGTGATGGTCAGGTCGAGGGTGCCTCCGGGAGCCACTTCGGCCTCGGCTGGCTCGATGTTCAAGCTGTAGATTGGTTTTTCCACCACCCGCACCGGCATGTAGCCGTAACCATAGGTAGTGCCGTTCACCTTGTGGGCCACGGTGAACGTGTAAGTGTGGTCCACGAGCATATCGGCCTCGGTGGGCGCAATCATGTTGATGGTGCGCTTTTCCTTATCCACAGTGAACGTGGGGCGACGCTTCGCTTGACCGGCCTGCGTGGGGAACGGGCCCTGCACGTGGTAGTAGGTCACCGTCACATCTCCCGACAGCGTGGCGCGGGCCGGGAACACGGTGAAGGGAATGCCCTCCACGTCGTTGCTGTGGTTCACAAGGGTTTCGCCGTTGTTGACGATAAGCGTGTAAGGCAGGAAGGAACCGTCGTCTTCGCTCACGTTGAGATATATCTGTTTGCCAGGCACGAGGGGGTCCTCATCGCCGTCGGCGTAGAGGGACACGCCCAAGGCCAGCTGGTTGCAGCCGCTCCTCAGCGGCTTCATATACACCGTGGTGTAGCGCGTGTTGGCATTGAGCGGCGTCGTGCACGATGAGTTGGAGTAGAGGGCGCAAAGGTCATGGGTCGTCGTGCCGTCGAAGTAGGCGCTTATGCTAAAGTCTTGGCCGCGGATGCCAGGGAAGTCGGTGGCGCTGGCCGGCACGGGGCTGACGGTGAGTTTCACCACACCATTTTTGAGCGTGGTGTAGGTGACGTGCCCATCCAGGTACTCCATCTCCACGTAGTTGCTGCCCACTGGAGTGAGCGTCACGTTGATGCCCTTGGTGAGCGTTGAGGTGTCTAACAATATTGTGTTGTAGGCGCGCCGGTATCCGGCCCAGTCGGTCACCGTCTCTTTGTATCGCGTCACCACATAGTTGATGGCCCCCTGCGTGCCGCCGTTGAGCGTCAAGGAGCCGTTGCTGGTGGGCGACACGGCATTTTGCCACCAACTTTCGTCATACGACGCTCCCACGAACTGGTTGAACTGCGTTTCGTTCAGCAGGATGTACTCCTGGGAGGTGCGCGCGTTGGTAACGACAATCTTGCCGGCGCTCAGTGCCAGCGTGGGCTTGACGGGGTCGTTCCAGTTTTCGAGCTTGTGCACATAGTACTGTTGCGTTGCCAACTCGCCAAGATAACCATCGACCGTCACTTCGGCGGTCATATAGCAGTTCACGTCCTGCTCGGTGAAGGTGTAGCTCCACACCGAGCCGGCTACCTCCTCCTCGGCCACGACTGCGCTGGTGCCGGTGGTGGGGTTCCGCCTGACGACCTTCACGGTCTTTGCGAGTGTCTCGTAGGTGGTATAGACGTAAGGCAGCAGTGGCGACAGGTTCACCTGCATGGTGTCGCCCGGCACAGCTTCCTTGGTGCCTCCGCTACCCGCTCTAAGGAGAAATGGGTTGTTGGCGCCTGTGATAGTCTGGATATTAGGTTTCCTTAGCCTCACGTAGTTGCTGAACGGCGTGCCGCTATGCAGGCCGAAGTACTCGACGTCACCATTGACCACCACTTCGCCGGGAAATATTCCTTCATGCCCCGACAACATACCGAAAATCTCGGTGGGGCGCAGCAGGTTGATACTCGGGTCGAAAATGTCACTTACAGTCATATGCTTGGCGAGAATCGGGTACTGTGTGCCATAAGCTTCGTAGATGCTGTTGTCGAGCGAGGGCCCGATGTTGATGGTTAGCGCCGTGATGCCGTTGCCGTTGTTGCCCCGCGCAACGAGCTTGTAGCCACCCAAGATGACGGTGCGCGTATTGATGCCGTCGATGCCGCCCACGGCCAGCACGTTGCTTTGCATCGTGGTGCCCTCGAGTTTCACGGTGCCGGTGTGCTCGTTGCCCATGATGCCGTAAGAACTCTGGCCTATGGTCCGCACATTGGCATGTTGCAGCCTGAGCATGTGACTGCAATAGATGCCCGTCTGGATGCCGATGACCTCAAGCGCGCAGTTCGAAGCATTAAAGTCATGGCACGAGACGCAGGCATAGGTGCTGCGCTGGTGGTCTTCAGTCACATAAATCCTGCCGCCCGTGAAATTGATGTCCTGGTTGGCCGAGATTGCCGGGCCTTCATAGTTGTCAATCTGGTTGTAGTAGCCACCGCCTATGTTGACAGTGTTCACGTTCCAGATGGGACCTTTCACGATTGTGTTGCTGTTGTTGCCATCGACGCTGAACAAGTTGATGGTGTGGCCTTCCTCCCACGAGTCAACGGCGGCCTTGGCTCCCTCAATGTTCACTGCGCTGTTCGAGAAGGTGATATACGAGCCGTTCTTGGCCACGATGGCGTCCTCGGTGAGTCCCTTGAATTTCGCCGAGCTGTTTTCCACCACCAGTTGCCCGCCATGCAGACCTAAAGCGTAGGTGCTGCCGATGACATTGACATAACCGTTGCCGCGAATGACCAGGCTCTTGGCGTTCACGGCGGTCATAAACCGTTCGTCTTGGCTCACGATAAGCTTGGCACCATTGTTGACTATGATGGTCACCTCGGTGTTAGGGGCGTAAACCTCGGCAAGGTTCACGTTGTTGTAGATGTTCATTGTGAATGCATTGCCCTCGATTTTCACATGCTTGCCCGAGCAGTTCGCATTCAAATAATCGGAAGTGCAGCCCGTGCCGCTCAGCGTCACATATTCATAGGCATGTGCCGCCTGACTTGCAAGACACACCAAGAAGGCTGCCAAAACCATTGGCAACCAGCGTTTTTTGCGTTTGTAATCCTGTTTCATAATATTCCGTATTTAAGTGTAAAACATTTCCAATTTGCTAAAATAGAAATAATTTTCGAAACTGGCAACAAAATTCTTTGATTTTTCAACAAATCATCGGCTGTGCTCATAGCTCACTGCTCAAGGCCTTTTTATTGTTTTTCATTGTTTTGGTTGTCTGATAAAATATAGCGCCCTGACGGGCGGAAATTAAACAGAATTGTTTTCAAAATTATTCAAATTATTAAATGTGGCGTGTTGTGTAATTTTGATTGAAATTTTGAATAATATCCGCGCCCAGCGCGCCTCTCCCACAGAATTTTTTCGTTGTTTTTCATTGTTTTTGTTGTCTGACTTTTCACTACCCGAAAATAATCTCATACAACAACGAACAACAAAGGACAATTTTTGTTCTTCTGAAGACTTATGTTCTTCTGTCTTTTCAGCTCTTCTCAGCCTTTTGAAGACTTATGTTCTTCTGTCTTTTCAGCTCTTCTCAGCCTTTTGAAGACTTATGTTCTTCTGTCTTTTCAGGTCTTCTCAGCCTTCTGAGGACTTATGTTCTTCTGTCTTTAGAAGTCGAAGCCGAGGGAGAGGAGGAAGTTGACGCGGTGCGTATGGCTGTTCCAGCCTATTGTGGCGCCCAATGGCCCTGCGAGGCTGCTGTTGTAGAAATAGCCGAGCTGGATGCCCCACAGCGGCTTGCGGTCGAAGAGGCCGCCCAATGTGTCGTTGTGCTCGGCAACGCTGCCGTCGAGGAGCAGGTAGTGCTGTCCCACGATGCGTTGCTGGAGGCGCAGCGAGGCGCTCACCATCTTGGTGTCGAAAAACTCGACGTGCCCCATTCCGGCGAGCGGCATCTGTTGCGGGAAGAATTTGCCCTGGCTCATTCCGCCCGCCATGTTGTGTTTCATCACGGGAATGTCGTCGCCAAAGAGCAGGCGGCCCTGCACGCCCCATCGCAGGTGGGTGTCATGGGCGAGGGGCACGGTCATCTGCCACAATGCGGCGACAGCGCCGAAACCGGTGTGTCCGTTCCACTGGGCGAAATTGTCGGTATAATAGGCGGCACGGGCCTCAGCACGTATGCCTCGCCGCGTGAAGTAGCGTCGGTCTTCGTTGTTATACCGCAGCGCCACGTGATAGTTGAAATAGTGCTCGTTAGACGGAAAGATAACCTCGCTGTGTTCATTCCACAAAGGCCGGAACTGGTGGTAATGTTCCCAGCCGAAGCCCAGCTCGAGGTCAAAGTTGGGGGCGTCGAGGGCAAAAAGCTTCACGTTGGCATGCTGGTAGATGAGCGACAGGTTGTCACTGCGCTTGCCCTTGGTGTATAAGTCCAGGTATTTATACCAGAATTCGTAACTCACGCCCATCCGCTTGAAGTGCCACGGCTCCACATCGAAGCCCACGCGCAGCATCGAACGCCTGCCGAGCCGCAGTGTAAGGTCGAGCTCCTTGCGGACTTTGCCGCCCATGAAATAGCGCCCGCGGAGTTGCATGGCGGCGAAGTCCTCGGTGTCGAAACGTAGCCCAGGCGATGTGCCGACTGTGTTGGGCTCGCGGATGTCCACCAGTCCCGCTTGCCCCTCGTCGAGCGGCGCGAGGTCGTCAATGTCGCGCAGGTGAAGCGTGTAGTCCTGACTTGGAGATACGCCCAATAGCGACTTGAGCGCCAGCAGCGTGTCCATCTGCTCGCGCATGGCACGCTCGCCGCGCGTCATGAGCGAGTCGAGCGACTTGCGGGTGAAACTGCCGCTGGTGTAACCCTTGACGGGTACTCTGACCACCAGGTTGCAATATTTCTCGTTATCGCGCGCACGACGGCTCACGTCGCTGCCACCGGCGCGTTCCAGCACATCGATGATGGTGCGGTATTTGGGACCCTTGTCGGTACCCAGACCGCGCGTGAAGCGGATGCCTATCACGATGTCGGCCCCCAGGCGGTGCGCCACGTCGGCGGCAAAATTGTTCTTTGCGCCACCATCGACGAGCACCATGCTGTCGAGGCGCACCGGGGTGAACAGACCCGGTATCGACATGCTGGCGCGCACGCTCTTCACGAGCGAGCCGCTGGTGAATACTACGGCACTATCGGTCACCAAGTCGGTGGCCACGCAGGCAAACTTTCGCGGCAAGTCGCGCATGAAATCAATGCTGTCGGTATATCCCTGCAAATAGTATTCAAGGGCATCTTCCACATTGTGGCCGCGAATCACGCCGCCGGGTTCAGGGTCGATGCCTTTGCCCACGTAGAATTCTCGCTCAAAAAAATAAGTGTTTTGTGCGTCACGTTCTTTAAGCGTAAGTCGGTGTTGGTCTTTACGGTCAAGAAAAAGCTCGGTCCAGTCCATGCAGTGGAACATGGTGGCAATGTCGTCGCTGTCGTAACCCACACTGTAGAGCGCGCCCACGATGCTGCCCATGCTGGTGCCCACCACCATATCAACGGGAAGACCTGCCTCCTCAAGCACCTTGAGCGCCCCCACGTGAACAGCGCCAAACGCTCCGCCACCGCTCAGCACCACGGCCACCTTCTTGCGGTGCGCCACGCTGTCGGTAGCCACGCTGTCGCACACGACCGGTTGCGCCACTGCGGGCAGCGCGAGCATGAGTCCCAGCAATAGGAGGAGCAGCTTTTTCATCGGTTATAAATCTTTAGAACGAGATGCACAGGGCACCGCCGAGCACCCACTGGTGCAGCGATTTGCGCACACTGGAAGTGGCCGGCTTGGTCATGTCCCAGTCAAATAGTGACATAAACTCAACCATGTCGGGCGACAGCCCTTGGAAGAGGCCAAAGGGATTGTAGGTGGCGGTGAATGTCTTGCGGGAGTAGTCGTAGTCGCAGAAGACGCGCCACGAGAACGAGTTCTTGTGGGCGTAAGTGAGCGAGAGGCCGGTGCCGAACTTGATGCTGTTGGTGGCGTCCACGTTGATATAGTCCCACTTGTAGTTCACCTCGGTTCCGTTGGGCTTAAACATGGGCTCGTCGCTGATGAGCGAAGCGGGGTTGAACTCCAATTGATCACCGGTGTAGGAGGCGTTGACATCGATGTCGTCCATCACGCTGCGCCCCACGAGCAATTTGGAACCCAATGCGAAACGTGACGACAGGGGCAGCGAGAAATAGACGCCGGCATCGGCGGCAAACTCGGTGATGTGGTCGCTCTCGATGGTCAGATTGACGTTGCTCACGGCGCCGCCAAGCGAGGGGTCCTTGAGAAATTCCTGTATCGCGCCCTCTTCGCTCAACGCAAACTGGCTCCAGCCGTTGATGGGCGTGGCTTTCACGCGCAGGCGGCTACCCACCCCGATGTAGGGGTTGAAGAAATAGGCGGCTTCGGCGCCCACGGCCATTGCCGAGCGGAACTTGAGGTGCAGCGCTTCGTTGTCGCCGTCATCTTCGGCGCCGTCAAGGAGTTCCTCGGGAAAGTCGAACTGGAATGCCGGCAAGTCCAGGTTCTTATTTCCCAGCCCAATTCCCATCGAGATGGAGAAGAACGAGGGATTGGTGCGTAGGTCGGGATAGTAGCTTAGGTCGTTGCGCAGCAGACCGCGGTTTTTGAAAAGCAGGTCGCAGATGCCGTAACCCAGCTCCACACTCAAGATGCCGATGCCGGCACCCGACAACACATCGCTGATCCAGTGGCGGTTGTTGAGCACGCGCATCACGCCAGTGGCGGTGGCCAGCGAGTAGGCACCCACCGAGAACCACGGCGACCGCGTCAACCCGTATTCCTTGTGCAGGATGGTGGCCGCCATAAAGGCCGTGGCGGTGTGACCGCTGGGCCACGAGTTGCGCGTGGAGCCGTCGGGGCGCATCTCGCTGGCGGTATATTTGATGCCATTCACGAAGCCCGCCATGATGGCTGCCGACATGGCCGAGGACGCCCAAAATCGGGGCCAGTCGCTGCGGCCCTCGTAGCCGCCCATTTTCAGGCCTATGGAGAGCGCCAGGGGCACATACTGGGTGTAGTTGTCGATCTCGTTGTGGAAATTATACTTGATGAGCCTGATTCTCGTGTTCGGGTTGTTATAGTCCTGGCGGAAAGCGGTCTTTTCGCTCTTGGCGATGAGGCCCGAAAAGAACAGGGGGATGCCCACCCACGTCTGGTCTTCAAGGAAGGTGTAAGGCCGCGTGTTGGGGTTTGTCACGCTCTTGAACATCCTGAAGTCGGGGCCGTGGTGGGGCTCGTAGGGCAGGATTAGCGGCTCGCCCACCGCCGTGCTGTCGCTGGTGGTGAGAACCTCTGTGGCCTCGCCGCTCGTCACCTCCTCGCCGCTTGTGGCCAGCGAGTCGATGCTGCAATCAAGTGCTGTCGCCGCTTCTTGCGCATGGATACCCATGGGAAGCCCGACGGCCAAGAGAAAAATCAATGTGTGTCGCAGCTTCATGCGACTTATTTCTTGCTTTGCCATTGGAAATGGAAGTCGAACGTCTCGCCCATCAGGGGAATTGACACCACCAGGTTGTCGGTCTTCTCGTGTTTGATGTGGAAATAACCCATGTATTCCGAACCTTGCTTGATGCTGTTGGCCTTGATATAGTCGGCTTGCAGTGCCTCGCGTTTCTCGGCCTGGTTCTGGGCCACGCCCATGGTGAGAGCTACCGACGCGGCGGTGACGATGCCGCCCATCTCGTGGCTGTGGTAGCGCGAGCGGTAATGGTCGGTGGGGTAGTAGGGGTGGTGGCTGTAGTGGGCGGGCCTCCAACCGTGGTGTCGTGGCGGCGGTCCCGGGTGGTCGTGATGATTACGGTGGTGATCATTGTCACTCGATTCGAGCGCGATTGTGGCGGCTGTCACGGCCACTTCGGCGGCGACGAGCAACGCCATGCTCCACCTTTGGCTCCGTTTCACGCGTTTGTCATAATCCTCGGCGCTGAGCACTTTCATGTCAACCTCTTTCTTTTTCTTGGGGATGTAGGAAGTGGCGGTGATGCGGGCAGGGTCGAGCAACACATCTTTGTTGCTGTAGTTTTGTACGTCGAGGTCGATGGTGTAGTAATGGCCATATTCCTTGGTCTCCTGGATGTGTGCGCTAAGCACCAGGCCCTTGTAGGACATGTATTGCACCGATTCGCCGTCCGAGATGTAAAAGCCATACTCCTTCACGGGATAATCTTTTATCCAGTTGTCGAAGTCGATACGGCTCACCTGATTGATGGTGTCGATGACCACTTCATAGAAATTGAGCGCACGCAGGTTGCCCTCACTCTCCACAATGTCGAGCGTATTGTTGAGCGGGACACGCTCGAACTCAAGGGCGAAGCGATGCTCCTGATTGGGGGTGAGCACCAGCTGGTGGCTGTGGTCCTCGTCGCTCAGCGGCATGTTGTAGCTGTTGAGCAGGGGATAGGCGTTGCCGTGGTCGTCGCGCACTGCGATGTCTTCGTACACGTTCATGTAGCGCTGCCCATCGTTTTGGTATTCAAAATAGAATACCGTGCTGTTTTCGAGCTGGTCCACTTGGACGATGCGCGTCGTGAAGGGACGCTTGCTGCAGCTGATTTCGTTGTACTGCGCGGCAGCACTGCCGGCAATCGCGAGGGCGATGCCCAAAAGGACGATTCTAAATGTTCGGTTGATACTCATAATCTTCATTGTTTAGCTTGCCACGGACATCTGCCGTGGAAATAACTTATTTTTCTGCAAAATTATAACATTTCTACCAAATCCCCAAACAATCACCAAAATCCCGATAGCGAGCAAGCGCACTATTCTTCTCCGTGTCGCCACGCTCAACAGCCTCGGCGTACTCCGCGTCACGAGCGTCGTAATACTCTCTTGGTGAAAATCTTGTGCTATTTTTGCTAATTCCTAAAATTTTTTGGTCTTCCTCTTTCGTAGAATGAATTAAATCCTTAACTTTGTAGCGTGAAACAGGCGATTGCAATGGAGTTAAGGCTTTTGTCCCCGTACCTTGCGTTTGATTGCCTGTTTTTTCTTGTTTTGTGCCAAGGTCATATAGTTGGAAATCATCTAACACCGAGCCGCGATTCTCATATTGCTTGACGATAAGACGTGCAGACGCTTTTCTATTGGTGTAATAATTATTGAAAAATTCTTTACCGCCTTTGCTCTCGGTAAGCACAGTAAACCTTTCGCCGTTGATTGTTTCTCTATAAATAAATCCTGGGTGTCCATTCCCTAATGTGGTAGGAGTTTTAGGACTTCCATTTATTATATCAACGATATTAAGCAACTCTTCTGGGCCTCTGCCCCCCGATTCTAAAACACTTCTCCCAATCTCCCTGGTCGTTGTAAAAGAAGAAGCCACACCCTGTTTTGGCAGTGAGCGCGAAATGTTGTAACTTTGCGGCACGAAGTGAGGTGAAACTGTGATGACGAACGAAAACGATAGGCTTAACGAACTGGCCCACGCTCCCGTGGGACGCTTGCTGTGGAAATACAGCCTGCCTGCCATCGTGGGAATGATGGTTATGTCGCTCTACAACGTCATCGACCGAATCTACATTGGGCACGGCGTGGGACCCGACGCCATCGAGGGCCTCACCATCACTTTCCCGGTGATGAACATCAGCGTGGCCTTCGGCGTCCTTATCGGCGCCGGTGCCAGCGCCCGCATCTCCATCGTGCTTGGCATGGGCAACAAGGCGCTCGCTGAGCGCATCCTGGGCAACAGCTTCGTGATGACGCTCATCTTCGGCACCTTCTACATTGCCATGTTCGGCATCTTCATGGAACCCCTCCTGCGCCTGTTCGGCGCGAGCGACACCTCGCTGCCTTACGCCTACGAGTTCATGATGTATATGTTGCCGGGCCTCATGTTCAACAACCTCACCTTCTCTTATAACAACGTGATGCGCGCCACGGGATACCCCGTGCGCGCCATGGTGGCCATGTTCATCGGGGCTGGACTCAACGTGGCACTTGCTCCCATTTTCATCTTCGGCCTCGGATGGGGCATCAAGGGAGCGGCAATCGCCACCGACATCGCTATGGGCATCTCGATGCTCTTTGTGCTGTGGCACTTCATGCAGCCGAGTAGCTCTGTCCACTTCAAGCGCGGCACGTTCAAGCTGAGCGCCAGCGTGTTGCTGCCCGTCATCGCCATCGGTGCGGCACCTTGCATCGTCAATACGGCGGGCTGCCTCGTCAATGCCGTCATCAACAATACGCTCCAGGGCTATGGCGGCGCCAACGTGGCCGCTATGGGCATCTCCGTCACCTTCATCCAACTGCTGGTCACCTTTGTGCTGGGACTATGCCTGGGCATGCAGCCCATCGTGGGATATAACTACGGCGCAGGAAAGTTCCACCGCCTCAAGCGGGCCTACTTGCTGTGCGTTTCCGTGGCCACTGCCGTCTGCGCCTTGGGCACCCTCATGGGGCAGGTTGCTCCGGGCCTCATCGCCCGCATGTTCACCACCCACGATGGTCAAATCACGGCCAGCGTACACGCCCTGTGCATCATCACATGGATGTTCTGGAGTGCCGGCTTCCAGATTGTGTCGACCAACTTCTTCCAGGCGCTGGGCGACGCTATCAAGTCCATCTTCATGAGCCTGTCGCGTCAGGTTCTCTTCATGTTCCCGCTGTTGCTCATCCTGCCGTCGTTCTTCGGCCTTGACGGCGTGTGGTATGCCTTCCCCTTGAGCGACCTCGCCGCCTTCCTCATCGCCGTGGTCCTCGTCCTCGTCAAGTTCCGTGCCATCAACCGCCTCGCCGCTGCCACGGCCTCACGTTGACGCCACGCTGCTCCTTACCCGAAAATCAATAATCAATTAAATACTTGACATTATGAAAAAACTCTCATTTACAATGATTTTTGCATGCTGCGTGCTGGCAATGGTCGCGCAGGATGTCATTCGTGTGAACTATCGAGGCGCGAAGCCCACCATCAGCGACTTCGCTTGGGCCTACGTCGTCGCCGTTGACAAAATTGAGGAATGTGGTGACAAGCCCTCGAACGCCATCAAGGAGGCGATGACTCGCCAGCGCAAGGGTCTCCCGCTGGAGAATGGCGAGACGTTAGTTGTTGACGAGAAAAACGGCTACATCCTCTACGAATTCAAGTATGATACAGTTGTCATGAGGATGGAAATGTGCTATTGGAACGAGGCCGACGGAAAGCACAAACTCTTCGCTTTCAATCACATGTCGACACTCTCCGATGGAAAGCCCGTCCTCACCGAAACGAGCGGTCTCACCTTCTATCGCTACGACAACGCCAAGAAGAAGATGACCTATTGCAACCCGCCGGGCTTTGAAGTGGAATATTATGACACCACCTACGAATTCCCCCGCGCTGGCAAGAACATCACCGTCAACAAGTGGAACGAAGATGTCATAGTCGAGCAGAAAACCCTAAAGTGGACCGGCCGCCGCTTCAGCTACTAAAAACAACCCCAGGCGGCAAAATGTCGCCTATAATCCCCTCATACAAAAAGCTCACCCCCTCAGGTGAGCTTTTTATGTAATCCCCGCATCGCTTTAGCCCTTCATTGTTTTCATTGTATGATTTTTCACCTCCCGAAAAATAATCTCATACAATAACAAACAACAAAACGACAATTTTTGTTCTTGTGGGGACTTATGTTCTTCTGTCTTGATTGGTGCCCTTTATCAACGGGGCAGCATGTTTTTTGTAAAAAATAGGGTGTTTCTTTTGTGATAAGGGAATTTTGTACTAATTTTGTACAAAATTTGTACAAAATAATTACACTATGAATACTATTGAATTAACTACCAGCGAGTTCCGTCAGAACCAAAAGAAATTCCTTGACCTTGCCGCCCGTGGGGTATCCATTGTAATCTGCCGCGGTAAAGAATTGTTTTTGTTGAACCGTATACATGCCGAGCGAACTTTTGACAGCGAAACAATGGCAAAGATTGAAGAAGCACGCGCACAATTCGGCCGCGGCGAAACGACGAAAATTAACAACAAAGAAGAACTCCAGCAGTTCCTTAATTCAATCTGATGCCACATGTACCGATTGGAATTCACTGATGAGGCGAAAGCCTCAATTGCCAAGATGAAACGGGGCAATCCCGTATCCTTCAAAAAGGTCACCAAATTTCTCGGTGAGCTCATGGAGCACCCCCGCACGGGCACAGGCCATCCCGAAGCCCTTGCCGGAAGCAATGGCGTCACTTATTCCCGAAGGATTAACAAGAAAGACCGCCTCGTCTATGACATCTATGATGATATAGTCGCAGTGCTCGTCATCACAGCCGAGGGCCACTACTCCGACAAATAAATTATCGATTATCGAGATTGTTTTTCATTGTTTTTGTTGTCTGATTTTCCACCTATCGGAAATAATCTCATACAACAATGAACAACAAAGGACAATTTTTGTTCTTGTGAGGACTTATGTCCTTCTGTCTTGATTGGTGGGAGGAGCGGTGTGCTGCCGCGCCTAACGGCGCTATTCTCTCTGCTCTCTGCTCAAGGCTTCTTCATCAAAATCAACGCATTTATATCGTAACTTGTGCTCTTTGGCGTAATAATAGGCGTAACTTTTATAAACTACAGCCAACCCTGGACTTACCCATTCACACTCAAATGCTTTGCTGTCTATGAATGTGACGGAGGATGGAATTCTGAGATAATAGTCAAATGATCCCATGTCAGTGAAGGCCCATTTTTCAATCCTCTTTAGGGTTTGCGGAAGTTCAAGGTCGCAAGAACAACCCATAAAAGATTCCTCCCCTAAACACTCCAAACCATACGGCAATGTGTATTTTCCTTGTCTGTCCATTGGATAACGAATTACGGTCATGCAGTCATCACTTATCTTGACACCAATCTCGTAGTAACGAGTCAGTTGCTCTACAAAAAGTTTTGGTAAAAGAATATTCTCTACATTTAATGCGTTACGGAACATTAAAGCGACAAATGCAGGATCCATTCCAGCAGCACCACAGCCAATGGCAAGTACATAAAAGAACTTGTCTTGATTGCTTTTTGCGTAATCAATGAAGGCAGAGACTGCTTCTACCATTATCCTCCTTCTGTGTTTATGAACGGGGATAGCGTATGATTGCCCATAAGGACCTTCGGCTTTTCCCAATATTGCACCAAATCGTTTAATCGCAATTTGTGCTGCTTCTGATCTATGTTTGCCCTCGGGATCAGTACCAAATACGAAAATCTCGTTCGGTTTCAATTCCGAGATTCTCTCGGGTGTATATTCTCTGTTGTACATACTCTTATTAATATCATTGAGGATAAATAAAAGCAATGCCCATTCTCCAGGGAACGTTGTAAACCGAACTGCTTACTTGTAGATTGCGTCCTGAATCTCAGAGAAACCGATCTCGGTCTTCCACACGTTGTCTTCTTTGTAGAGCTTGAATTTTTTCTCTTTTATGGTGCCGTCGCTCAGTGTGATGTCGCACACCACCTCGGTGTAACCATCGCGAACTTTGGCCTTTTTTGCTGTGACCTTGAAGTGTTTTTGCTTCAACTGTTCAAAGAATTCATTCTTTTGGTTGTCGCTAAGCTTGTCGTTTTCTTTGAATTTTACGGCTTCCTTAAGAATTTTCATGTCGCCTTGTGGCAACTCGTTATAGAGAGCCTCAACGGCCTGCATGGGGTTACGGAGGTTTTTGTCGAGGTCGGTAAGTGCGCTGTCGCATGCACTCAAACCCACAATACACAGCAATGAAATGATGGTGATAAGATGTAATTGTTTCATATGTTTATGGTTGTAAAGATTAATCCGGACTAAGCGCCCCATTTACTTGTTGCGGTTGCGGCGCTCTTCTTCGCGCTGGCGGCGGCGTTCTTTGGCGGCTTCCTCGCGCTCTTTCTTTCGCTGCTTGGCGGCCTCCTTTCGTGCCTTGGCCTCCTCTTTTTTGCGCTTGGCTTGTTCTTTGCGCTCTTTTTCACGCTGCTTGGCCCGTTCCTTGCGCTCTTTCTCCTTTTGTTTGCGGGCCTCCTCTTTGGCCTTGGCCTTATCCTTACGCTCCTGTTCGGCAGCCTTCTTGGCGTTCTCTTTCTCCTTCTCGGCGGCCTTTTGCGCCTCCTCTTTCTCCTTTTCGGCGGCGCGTTTGGCCTCTTGTTCAGCCTTTTCGGCGGCCTTGATGGAGTCGCGTTCGGCCTTCTCCTGTGCCTTGCGCAGCTTCTCCTGCTCCTTCTCGGCGCGCTTGATGCTGTCTTGACGCTGTTTCTCCTCTTTCTCGGCACGCTTGGTCTCCTCGTCCTTTTGTTTCTTGAGGCGGCGCGTGTTGTCCTTCTTCTCGTCTTTTTGTGAAGACTGGGAAGTCTGCGACTTTTCTTCGCCCTCGGTCGTCGTGGTCTCGGGCTTGGGCTCGGTAGTCGTGATGGTCGTGGTCTCGAGTTCGGTAGTCGTGACGGTCGTAGTCTCGGGCTGCGTCGTGGTTTCTTGCTTTGTCTCGATAGTTGAGACGGTGGACTCGGGTTTCGTCGTAGTCTCGGTCTAGGTTTCGACGGGTGTGGTCACGTCGTTACCCTGGGTCACATCACCCTTGTCGTCGCCCTTGTTGTCTTCCTCTTCTTCGCCCTCGTCTTCTACCTCTTCCTCGTCTTCTTGCTCTTGCTTCTCGGCTTGTTTCTCAAGCTGCTGCAGTTGCGGCACGAGGCTTTCCACGTCCTTGT
>JAGCUP010000092.1 GCA_017962765.1 Muribaculaceae bacterium
GACCGCGAGCACACAGGCCCAACGACGGTAACTTGCCTCAATGATGCGCAAAAGTTTGCCTTCCGTCCCGATGAGCCATGCCCATCGCTCCCATTGTGGGATGGAGAGAGCGACCACCGCTACCTCTTCGAACCCAACGCCTCAGTCATGAAAGCCGGCTGCCACGAGCACGTTGCCAACCGCTACGGGCTCGTCGCTGTGGCTCACAACAGCCACCTTTTTTTGGGCGACAATCCCCTACCCGACTTCCCTGGCCGAACCTTCATAATCGATGAGCGCATGCCGCTCACGAGCTCGTTGCTCAAACGGGGCCTTTCAGGCCTCGCACAAGCCAACGTGACGGTGCGTAACTATCCTATGCGCACCGACCAGCTGCGGCGTCGCTTACGCCTCAAGGACGGCGGCGACACCTACCTCTTTGCTACCACGGCCCAGAACGGCCGCAAGTGGCTATTTCGTTGCACAAAACCCATCCAACATGAATAAACTGTTCATTCCACTCTTGCTGTGCGCCGTCATACTCGCCGCCTCTTGCTCCCACGAGAAAGAGGCGCAATCGATGGCTGCCGAAGCACTCGCGGCACTCCCCCAGGGGACCACCCTCGAAGAGGCATGCCGCACCCTCGAGCGCTTCACTGCCGAAACGCCGTGTCCTGTCGCTTTGAACGACGACAACGACATTAACTACGCACTGCTGTTCGAGACGCTTGATGCCGATGCCGATTCGCTACTCGAGGCCGAATATGACGCACTCGTCTCGCCCACCGTTACTCTCGACAACGCACCACTCATCATCCTGTGTAACAACTGGACCAATGCCGATTCACTGCGAAACGGCAAGCCGGGACGCACGCATAACATCGCCTCGCTGTCGCGCGGCTGCCACCCCTGCTTCCCTGGAGGGCGACGCGAACTATTCGCAGCCCTGCGCAGCGGCAAGCAAGACGCACTTGCCGAAGTCATCAAAAAGCGACTAGACGGCATGGACGACCGCACACGGCGCGACAGTGACGGCCATCACGTCGCCGTGGGCGACAACCTCACCATCCTGAATACCGACCTTGACGGTGTCATCGATATCGCACGCCGGCTCCTCGCCGACGAACCCGTCGCCGTAGTTCACTGCGACTACATCATACTGCCCAAGTCACACCTCGACGGCTCGTTTGAAAGCGGTTATACACGCGCTACCGTCACCCTCGTCAAGCCCGTCACGGGCCAAGCCGTGGGTCAGTCCTTCACCGTTTACGCAGCTAATTCGGACCGCGTCGATGGTAACGACCTGCTCGCCAACCTCAAATACAATCTTTTGCGACACGTCGCCATTGCCACACCGCGGTAATCACGACCCCACAAAATAAGGCGCCCTGACGTGCGGAAATCTCCTTCTGTCAGGGCGCTTCTTTGCGGTCTATTGGACGTTGTCAACGAGCGCGGGTACGCAAGTTGAAAGAGCCCAGCGTGTAAAGCAGGTCGCCGTCCGAGAAGCCGATAGAGAACACGGCCTCACCACTCTTCAGCTTCTTAGTGGCCACCACCTCGGCGGTATAGCGCACGGCGCGGCCCGGCGGCAACTCGCTGATGATTGCCGTGGGCGACAAGTAAATTTGCTTGGTGCCTGTAACGGTGATTACCGGAGCAATATCATAAACGAAATCACGCCCCGTGTTGCGTACAATAAATGTGAGCTTGGCCTTTTCGCCGGCATCGATGCAACGGTTATCGTTCGAATCGATGAAACGGATGTCCTCAATGTCGATTGCCGAGTAGGGACTGTAAGAATTGTTCGTGCGATAATCGTCATCGTCGTAGCCATTATAGTAGTCCGACGAACGGCTGTCGCGGCTCTTGTCCTTAGGCGTGGTGGCGGCGGCGCCGATGAGTCCACCAATGGCCATACCGGTCACTGTGCCAAGGTCGTGTCCGCGACGTCCACCGGCAATGCCGCCAATGGCCGAGCCGAACATACCACCCAGTGAGGCACCGGTGGCTACCCCATAGAATTGCCTAGAGCTCTCGCACCCACTCGTAACGAGCATGAGTGCGCATAAACCCAAAATAGTCAGTTTTTTCATTTCTCTCAAGTTTTATATTGGTGATTATTATTTCTCGGATAACATAGTGGTGACAAGGCTCTTGTTGAGTTTTTCAACGGCGCTCATGACAGCCGGCTTTCCCTGACGTGAGTTAAGGTCAGCGAGGAGGTCGCGCAAACCGGATTTGCTCACGTCGCGCAGCATGCGGCGTGTGAGGGGGCGTACCGAAGCCACGGCCCAGCGTTCCTTCATGCCGGGATAGAGACTCCTCACCCACGAGAGGGTGAACTGCTCCTCATCGAATGGCGAGACACGGAAGTCCTGCTCCTTGTCGTAAGGCTCGGTGAGCTTAACGTCGATTTTCTTCAAGTCGGCCGACGGCTGGATGTCCCACACGATGGGTCCCAGCAAGGCGCCGTGACCGCCGTATCCGCAAGGCCTTGACATGATAAAATCATATTCCTCTTTTGATATGGGCTTGCCATCGCCATAATAGGTGATGACGCCCGTCTGTGGATCCTCCTTCTTCGTTACCACGGGCATATCTACCACCTTCATGCGGTTGTGGGCAAACAAAATCTGCCACCCGTTCTCGGTCTCTTCAAGCTGATAGGCTCCCGGACAGCCGTTGTAGCGCGCGCCTGGCTCATTCCCCAGCGAGGCAGTATCGCCGCGCGCCGACACCCACACGCCGTTGAGCATGGCCTGGCGGTCGCGCATAAAGTCCTCGTAGCGGGGTCTTTCGTCGCTGCCGATGAGCACGTCGACCACAGCGCCTTTGGCATTACGGAACACTATCAAGTCCCATTCGCCAATCATTTGGTGCTTAACGGTGAACCCTTTATGATTAAGCACGCGTGGCACCCCTTTGACGACTTTTACCTCGTAGTAGAACGGATTATTCGATTCCCAGTCATCGCCACGAGGGTCGGTGACGAAGCCCAGGTGCGACACCTTGTCGTTGTCGCCCATGACCTTCACCTTGTTGCACTCGTAGTCACCGTTGCGCCACACCTTCTCGTCGTCAGGCATAAACACGCTATTGTCGCCCTGTTCGAGCGCGGCGGTGGCACTGGCCATTTCGCGGCTCAACTCTTCATCGCTCTCGCGCGTTGGCACACGAGCGAAAGAAACCGCGGTTACGATGGCCACGAGCAGGAGTGTCATCAACATTTTCTTCATAGTCGCAAGCGTTTAAGTTGCAGCAAATTTAACCAAATTATAATAGCGCGCAAGCGTTGTGCGGCTTAAAAAAGCTGAAACGTGCAGTTTTTTCGCAATTTTGAACACTATTGACGCATTAATGCACATCAATACCGTCAAAATAGAGCTCGCTGATGGCCGTGTCGGCATACTTTGTGCCGGGATATACCTCCATAATCTCAAACTTCAGCGACCACTGGGGAGCGGCGGGGTCGTGCGGCCCCAGCACGCCCACGTCGAAGCATTGCAGGTTGCGCGTGTCGAGCAACTCGAGAATGGCGTAAGGCTCATCATTATAATACATTTTCAAGCGTTTAACCCTTGAATTTTCGCACCACGCTTTCTTGTTTTTCACATAGCCGTTGAGGATTTTCACCGTAGTGATACGCGGACAGTTGCCGGGGAAA
Source organism: Muribaculaceae bacterium (assembly GCA_017962765.1). GTDB lineage: Bacteria > Bacteroidota > Bacteroidia > Bacteroidales > Muribaculaceae > Sodaliphilus. Next base: position 3,647 of record JAGCUP010000092.1, read on the forward strand.
CGATAAATCAAATATTCGCCCACGCCAGGCCCCTTGGCTCCCTCGACCCACGCGCTGGTGTGGTCAAAGTCATGGGCATTGCCTGGCAGGTAGTCGAATTTCCCCTGCGGAGCCAGACAACTCGAGCACTCGACGGTATCGATTTCTCCTCCGCAGTACCAACTGCACTTGCCACTGTAAAGGTCTTCAAAGACGAAGTTGTTCTCGACAAGGTAGTCAAATTTCGCCTTGTTGTCCATCAACGACTGAGCGGGAAGCGGGAAGGTCTCAACGGGCTTGAGCGTCGTCACCTGAGCCCAGGCACACAGCGGCAGCACAAGGACCATCGCTGTCATTAACCAATTTTTCTTTTTCATAACTTACTGTATTTTAATTATTCAACATTTATTTTCATTCCATCGTAGGCCAGCTCTACACCCGACGGCAACAACCGCGAAGTGGTTGCATGGAACCCAATCTCGTGACTGAAATGGATAAACACAGCACGCCCTGGCGACACTTTTTCAACCACCTCGAGGGCCTCGGATAGCGACAGGTGTGACAGATGTTCTTCTATGCGTAATGCATTGAGCACCAGCAACGGGATTCCCTTGATGCGCTCCAGTTGTTCATCGGCAATCGTCTTGCAGTCGGTGATATAGGCCATGGGGCCTATTTGGAAACCGAGAATGGGCAACTTGTAGTGCATTGAGGGAATGGCGCGCACCGCAATGCCCAGGCAGTCGAAGGTCTCGTCGTCGTGTACCTCGGTGAACGTGAAGCGCGGCGTACCGGGATAGGGATTCTCGGCGAAACAGTAGGGCAACTGCACGCGAAGCCGCTCTATTACGTCGCCACGGGCGAAGACCGGGAACGGGTGAGCGGTCCGCGCGTAAGGCCGCAGGTCGTCCATGCCGCCCACATGGTCGTAGTGGATATGGGTGATGAGAAGGGCATCGATATTGTCGTCACTGGCGCGTAATATTTGTTGGCGGAAGTCGGGGCCACAGTCTATCAAAATGTTGCGACCACGATAACGCACGATGGCGCTCTGCCTCAAGCGCTTGTCGCGCGGGTCGGCCGATTGGCACACTGGACACGAGCACTTGATTTGCGGCACTCCCGTCGAGGTTCCTGTCCCTAAAAATTCTATCTCCATTTATTTAGTTGACGAGTTAACAAGTTGACAAGTAAACAGGCAAATAGTTTAATGCCATTTGGGAATCTTTTTACCGGTTCACGAGCAAGCCGTCCACAAAGTGGAGCGTAATGCCGCCGTCGTAACTCCACACCTCGCGCAGGCCTGTCTGGTCGGGAAGTTGTGCAACGGAGCGCGGCGCGCCCAGCGCCAGGCGGCATTCCTCTTTGGTCATGCCCTCGGCCACCTTACCCAGGACTATGAGCTGCCAGTGGGCATCGCTGATGTGGGGGTGGGAAAGCCGTGGATTTGCCTCAGTAAAAAGTGCGTCGAAAGTACGGTTGCTCATCAATTCATTGCCACTCGAGAGCCACACGAGGGCACGCTCGCCATCGTCGCGAGCGGTAAAAAGTACTTTGAGGGGCAACACTTTGTTGCCGGGCGCCACCTCGTCGATGACCACCTTAATGAACTTGCGTCCCCGCTTCATCTCCTCGTTTTCAAGGCTATACCAGATGGGAGTCGTCACATAATACTCGCGACCCATGAGCGCTCGGCGATAATGCTCCACCATGTCCATGTTCACGAGGAACGGTACGACAAATGATGAAGAGAACTCGCCCGGTGACTTCGTCGTGCGATAGACCAACCGGCGCGGTCCGTCGTCGAAGAGCAGGCACACTACACGTCGCCCGTCAAGCGACGTCACAGTGTCGCAACCGCGATACTCGAGGTAACGCCCCGCCAGATGCAATGTGTCACGGTCGAAGGCGCGCGAGTGCTCAAACATGAGGCGAGCGTTGTCGTCTGTGACATAGAAACGCTTGCCCACTCTCCAGGCCGGTACCGAATCGGCATAGTACACACTAAGTGGCGTGGTCGTCGTCGTGGCTTCCACTACACGCTGCACGTCGCGCTCGGTGACGCGTTTTCCTGTTTCCACGCCTGTTCCGCAGGCAGTCGCAAGAAATGCAATTGCGGCCCATAATATGTGTCTTGACAATCTCATTTTTCGGTTTTCTCATGCAAAGTTAAGTTTTATTCGCGAAATATGTGCCCATATCAATTATTTTTTGTAATTTAGCGCATTGTTTAACAAATCTACTTCATTTAACTTATGGCTAACAAACGAAATTTCAAGAAAGCTATCAAGGCCGCGTGCAGCATCATCGCCGGCGAGTGTTTCATGGCACAAGAGGCCAACCAAAACGAGGAGTGGGACAGCCTCGTCATCGACGCTGCCCTCGTGCAACAAGAAGCCGTGAACCGCACCTCGGCACGCTTCGACAAGAAACGCAAGGATTTTGCCAACAACAAAGAATACCGCAAGGCTCGCCGCACCTTCTTCAAGAACATGGAGAAGGAAGTCGTCGAATACATGCGCCAAGAAGTGGGCGACATCGCCAAGAGAATGAACGAGCTGCGCAAGTAATCGCAGCACAATCGTGCACCGCATGAACTTGTGGGGCAGAATACTGCATCGGCGAGGATGGACGTTCACCATCGCCCACCCCGAGGTGGAGAAGTGTGTTGTCTGCGTCGCGCCGCACACCAGCAACTGGGACTTCATCATGGGAGAACTGTGCATACGCTCAGTGGGGCGCACAGCCAGCTTCTTAATGAAGGACACCTGGTTCTTCTTCCCGCTGGGGTGGCTATTGCGGCGCATTGGCGGAATTCCCGTTTCGCGCAAAAAACACAAAAATGTAACAGGCGGTGTCGTGGCTGAATTCAAGCGTAAAAAGCACCTGTGGGTCGCCGTTACTCCCGAAGGCACGCGCAGCCGTAACGAACATTGGCACAAGGGGTTCCTGCACATCGCACGCGAGGCGGGCGTACCCGTAGTGCTCGCCTACATCGACTACAGCCGCCACCACGTGTGCGTTGACCGTCTCTTCGAACCCACCGACGACACCGATGCCGACATGCTCGCCATCAAACGCTACTTCCACGACCATGCCGACGCGGCCCGTTACCCCGAGAAATTCACCACAGGACTCAGTGATAATAATGAGGAATTAGGAGTGAGGAATTAGGAATTGACCCTATAACTCGTTTACTTGTCAACTTAAAAAACTATGTTTACCCGCAACCTACGCATCGCCCTCATCGAGGACAATATCGCCCACGGCGACAAAGCCGCTAATTTGGAACAGCTGCGGCGCAACCTGCTCAACATCCCCGAGGACACCGACCTTGTCGTCCTCCCCGAACTCTTCTCTACTGGATTTATCGACAATGCCGAACAAGCGCTGGAATTGGCCGAGCGCAACACCGGTGAAACCATGCGCGAGCTCAAAAGCCTCGCCGCCGACCGCAGCGTGGCAATCGCCGGCAGTTTCCTCGCCCGAACCGCCGGGCAGGTTTACAACCGCGCTTTCTTCCTCGAGCCCAACGACGAAGAGACGTTCTACGACAAGCGCCACCTGTTCACCTTCAGCGGTGAGGACAAAATCTTCTCACGTGGCACCCGGTTAGCACCAATCGTCCGCTTTAGGGGCTTCAACATCAAGCTCATCGTGTGCTACGACCTTCGCTTCCCCGTGTTCTGCCGTAACGTGAACAACGACTACGATATGTTGCTCGTTGTCGCCAACTGGCCACAGGCACGCGTCAGTGCTTGGAAACAATTGCTCATAGCACGTGCCATTGAGAACGAGTGTTTTGTGTGCGGCGTGAACCGCTGCGGCGCCGACCATCATGGCGTGGAGTACAGCGAGGGCTCATCGCTCATCGTCGATTTCAAGGGTAAAACCATCGCACAACGCGCCACCAGTCCTATCATCGCCGCCGACCTCTCACCTGCCCACCTCGAGCAGTTCCGCACCAAGTTCCCCGCCTGGCGCGATGCCGACTCATTCACCATCGAGTGACCGAGCGTTACGTTAACAACACAACATACCAATAGAAACGAGCGGTTGAATAACCGCTCGTTTTCTTTAATGTATGGTTTGAGACAGGCCTGTCTCGCTCAATCCATTATTCGGTTGCTTCTTCTGCAGCAAGTTCTTCTTGGACACGCTTGCTCGGGTGACTGCCGATGAGTGCGTAGAAGAGAATGTAAGCGGCACACACTAACGGGATAAAGTAGCTCAGCAGATAGCCCACGTTGTCGGCCACCTTGGCCTGAACAAAGACCATCACAGCGCAACCAAAGACCATAGTCATAAAGATGCCACTGGCTGCTGCAGTGTACTTGCCAAGTCCTTCAACTGCCATGTTGAAGATGCCACCCCACATCACCGAAGTGCACAATCCTACAAGGATGAACGCGAAGATGCCTACTGGCACAGCGGCCCACACCACCTTGAGGTTTGTCCAGTCGATGCCTGGCACATTGACGGTGATTGTCGTGGGTGCGAAAATGCCAAATGCCAGCAACAATACTGCCACAACGGCCACAGTGCTCACCATTGCGCGGCTACTCACCTTGCCGCCGATGCTACCACCAATGGTACGTCCGATGAACATCATCAGCCAATAAACGGCCACGATAAGCCCCACAAGTCCAGCGCTCATGCCCATACCAGGCTGCGACGACTTGACCTTATCGGCCGAAAGCTCACCATTATCAATACTCTTCTTCACCTCAGCAATCTCATCGTTTAAGTCAGCAATCAACTGTTCATCGTTGAGAGCCTTAATGGAATCCACATTCGTGCGCAAGCCCACATAGGCCAAGGCCATATCATCGGCCGACAGGTCGGTGCGATTGAGCAGATCGGCTTTCATGTCGATTGTCTCGGGCGTGTCGGAGGTGAGATAACTCAGCATATAGGTGGGAGTGCCCACTTCTACACTCATATACAGGAAGATTGCGAGCGCACCAAGTGCAAAATGGCGATGTTTAAGCGCACCGCTGATGAGGCCCGTTTCCACCTTGGCCTGCTCGGGTTCTTCAATCTTCGTGAACAATAAGACGATGAATGCCACCACGAAAATACCGCCGGCGATAGCCAGGGCGGGCGTAGCATCGACGATACCTGTCTTCTTGGTCACCTCGCCAATGAGAGCACCCATGAGAATGTAAACCGCTACAGCGGCCGCCGAGTTACAGGCGCCACCAATTTGAATGAGCTGGTTGCCCGTCTTGCCACCGCCGCCCAGCACGTTAAGCATGGGGTTGACGACCGTGTTGAGCATACACATGCACAAGCCACTTATAAACGCACCGGCGAGATATACCCAATAGCTTTCCACTTGTCCGCTTAGGTATTCCAGAGCAAGTCCTACCATTCCCACCACAAGAGCGGCAAGGGCGGTCTTCTTGTATCCAAATTTGGAAATCATCATACCACTGGGGATACCCATCACTAGGTAAGCAATAAAGTTGGCATAGTTGCCAATTTGCCCGGCGGCTTCGGATGCGCCAAACTGATTTTTCACAATCGTTGCCATGGGCGAACACAAGTTCGTCACGAAAGCAATCATTGCAAATAGGGCCATCATCATGATGATCGCTGCCCATTGTTTCGATTTTTGTGCCATTTTTGTTTTTATGTTAATGTGATTAATAATTATTTCAATATTCGCGAGGGCCGAAGATGTCGGTACCGATACGCACCATCGTCGAGCCGTGGCGCACGGCGACCGGCCAGTCGTCGCTCATGCCCATGCTAAGTTGGTCGAAGGAGGGAAGTTGCAGCCCGTCTTTCAGTTGTTCGAAAGTGGCTTGTGCAAGGGTGAACTCGCGCTCCACCTGCTCCATATCATCAGTGAACGTGGCCATCGTCATGACACCTCGAAGGCGCACATTGGCAAGCGACGACACCAACTCGGGTGTAATCTCGCTCAGGGCTTCGTCGGGAGCAAAACCGCTTTTGGTCATTTCCTGCGCCACATGAAGCTCAATGAGCACATCTATGGCGCGACCTATACGCGCGGCCTCCTTGTCAATTAGCCGCAGCAGTTCCACGCTGTGCACGCTGTGAATCATCGCCACATGGGGTAAGAGCTGACGCACCTTGTTGCGCTGCAGATGGCCGATGAAGTGCCATTCCACGTCATCGGGTAGCTGCGGTGCCTTTGCCACAAGCTCCTGCACACGGTTCTCGCCGAAAAGGCGGTGGCCGGCGTCATAGGCCTCGCGGAGGCGCTCTGCGGGGTGGAACTTCGACACTGCGATGAGCCTCACGCCCTGTGGCAGGCGCGCGGCGAGGTCTGCTATATTTTGCGCAATCGTGGGCATATTATTGTCACTTGGCCTTGCGGGCCTCCTTGTCGGCGAGCGTCTCGGTCAGGTTGGCAGTGAAGACGTCCATGAGCGGTGTCTCGGTGATGGCGGCCACCTCATAGTCGAAAGTGGTGCCCTCCATGCCCTTCATGAACGTATCGAGGGCCTCTTTGAGGCTGCTGGCCTGCACCAACGAGTTGCTGGCCACCCTTTTCTCGGCGGCCGTCTTCTCGTCGATAGTGATGAAGTTCACTTTCACCTTGTACCATCGGTCGCCGCCCTCGTGGAAGAAAATGTCGTCATAGCGCACCTTCTTCACAGCGGCCACGGCAAACTCGCCCGTGGTAGCGAAGGGCCGCATCTCATCGGTGATGCGCGCCTCGGCCTCGGTGAACGAGAGAGCGTCGACCAAATAGGGTTCGGTCACGGTTTTCATCGCGCCCGTCTCAAGGGTGCGGTCATATTTCACTTTCGTCTCAAAATAAGTTGCCATAAAAATAGTAATGTCGTTATCTTCGTTTAAAAAACTTTCGCTGCGGTATCCACATTGAAAAGGCAAAGATACTGCAAATCGCACAAATTTCAAAATCCCGCCGCCACATTTTAAAAAAGTGAGACCGAAATAAGACAAAAATGGGGCTATGGTTAGGCCATGTCGCAAAAAATCACTATTATTGCAAATTGAAAAATAAATTGACTCGTTTTTATGGGATTTTTTGACCAAATACTCAGCGCCGTGGGAGTGAACACAACACCCTCGCCTGGCGCATCGTCCTCCATCGTTGTGAACGGACACAGTTATCAACTCTTGGGCACCATCGACCATCACAACTGGCAAGCGGGCCAACGCGCCGGATTTCAGGCCGACGCCGTGCCTACTACACTCGACGACTTCAAGCGACTGCGCGAGGCGCTCGCCGTGGAGCCCCACGGCGCCGTCGCGCTGCAAATCCTCGCCTTCGAATTGTTCCGCCGTGACCAACAAGCCGGCGCCGAGGCACTCGCGCTAAACAATACGGCCACCAATGCCCGCGACTGCGTGGAGCGTCTCCGCGAGCTCACCGTGCGTCAGGACCCGTATTACAGCCGGCCCTACCTCGCCGCATCATTCTTCGAGGGCGCAACACCCACCAACGGCTACAATCCTTGCCGCCCGCTTCGCCAGTCGATTCGCTCGAGCGTCAACAAGAACTATCAGGCGTCGCAACTGCTGCACGGCACGGTACTCTACCTCGACGTGTATAGCGAGGGCTACGACACACCGTGGCGCTCGATTGAGGTGGTGCGTCCCGAAGGTTCGGCCCACTATGTGGTGAGCAATTGTCCGGCCTGCTACACCCAATGCAAGGCCATCGCGCCGGACGCCACGTTCCACGGACTATAACGCGCCCCCCATGGCCGATTTCTACAAGACCATCGAAAGCCTGTCGCAAGGCGTTTACAAGGAGAAGATGAGCAAGTTCCTCGCCTTCGCCTGCCCCGTATCAACCGCCGAGGAAGCCCGAGCCGTCATCAAGCAGTACCAGAACAAATATCACGACGCGCGTCACGTGTGCTGGGCCTACATGATTGGCACCGCACGCGATGAATACCTCTCGAGCGACAACGGCGAGCCCAGCGGCACGGCAGGAAAGCCCATCCTGGGACAAATCAACTCGTTCGGCCTCACCAATCTCGTCATCGTTGTGGTGCGATACTTTGGCGGCATCAAGCTGGGCACCTCAGGACTCATCGGGGCTTATCGCGAGGCCGCGCGCCTTGCCCTCGATGCCGCGGTCATTCTTGAGCTGCACGAACAAGCACGCCTCGTTTTCACCTTCCCTTACCTGGCAATGAACGACGTGATGCGCCTCGTCAAGGGCGAGAGCCTGAAAGTGGTGGAACAAGCGTTCGACAACGTATGCTCGATGACCCTCGAAGCCGACGCCGACAAGATTCCACAGTTGCAGCAGCGCCTGACCGATATCGCAGGCGTCTCAATCATCGATAAAGCCCCCTAATTATATATAATGTGAACCCAAATCAGCGCGCAATGAATAAAGAAGACCTAAGAATAGTATTTTTCGGCACCCCCGAGTTTGCCGTCGAGAGCCTAAACCGACTCGTCGAGGGCGGTTATAACGTGGTAGGCGTGGTCACCATGCCCGACAAACCTGCAGGACGCGGCCACAAACTCCTGCAGTCGGCCGTCAAGCAATATGCCTTGCAACACGACCTGCCCGTCATGCAGCCCGAGCGCCTCAAAGACGAGACTTTCGTGGAACAGTTGCGCGGCCTGCGCGCCGATCTGTTTATCGTCATCGCCTTCAGGATGCTCCCCGAGGTGGTTTGGACTATGCCACCGCTGGGCACATTCAACTTGCACGCCTCGCTACTGCCCAAGTACCGTGGCGCCGCACCCATTAACTGGGCGGTGATGAACGGCGACACCACGACGGGCGTCACCACTTTCTTCCTGCAACACGAAATTGACACTGGCGACATCATCCAGCAACGCGCCATCGACATCGCGCGCACCGATAACGTAGGTGACGTGCACGACCGCCTGATGACGCTGGGCGCCGACATGGTGCTCGAAACCGTCGACGCCATCCTCGACGGCACTGTCAAGCCTATCCCACAAGACCAGCTCACCACCGGACAGCAACCCACCCCGGCTCCCAAGATTTTCCCCGAGACGTGCCGCATCGACTGGACGTGGCCCGGAGAGCGCATCTACAACCACGTGCGCGGACTCTCGCCCTACCCTGCCGCATGGACCACCCTCGTGCTACCGAGCAGCGAGTCCTTGAAACTGAAAATCTTTGAGACCGGAGAACCCGAGCTGGGCAAGGCCATGGCCGGAACCCTCATCGTGGAGCGCCACAAGCTGTTCGTGGGGTGCGGAGACGGACGTATTGAGATTAAGTCGCTGCAACTCGCGGGCAAGCGCCGCATGGGCACCGATGAGTTTCTTCGCGGCATCGACCTGAACCAATGTAAAATAGACTTGGCATGAAGAAGATTAAAATAGGCTTACTGCCGCGCGTCCTCATCGCCATCGTGCTCGGCGTGACGCTTGGCAACTTCCTGCCTCTGTGGGCTGTAAGGATTTTCGTCACCTTCAACGACGTGTTTGGACATTTCCTCTCGTTCCTCATCCCGCTCATCATCATCGGGCTCGTCACGCCCGCAATTGGCGACATTGGGAAAAATGCCGGCAAACTGTTGTTGCTTACTGCTGCCATCGCTTATGGTGACACTGTATTCTCGGGCTTCTTCTCCTATTTCACCAGTGCCTCGCTATTCCCGTCGCTCATCTCGTCGCATGCCGCCGAAACCATCGCCGAAACCGACGCCATCGAGCCTTTCTTCACCATCAACATCCCGCCTATGGTCGATGTGATGAGCGCCCTGATTTTCTCGTTTATCGTGGGACTGGGCATCGCCACAAGTGGGGCGACCACACTCAAGCGCTTCTTCGACGAGTTCCAGCGCATTATCGCCAAGACCATCGAAAAAGCCCTCATTCCATTATTACCGCTCTACATCATGGGTATCTTCATGGGCATGGCCTATACTGGGCAAGCGTGGCGCATCGTGCAGACCTTTGTGGCCATCATCGGCATTATCTTCGCTATGCACATTATTCTGCTCATGGTGCAGTATGCCATTGCAGGAGCCATCGTAGGTCGTAACCCCTTCAAACTGTTGTGGAAGATGCTGCCGGCCTATTTCACCGCGCTGGGTACCTCGTCGAGCGCCGCCACTATCCCCGTGACGCTGCGCCAGACCATCGACAACGGCGTGGACCGTGGCATAGCCGGCTTTACCGTGCCACTGTGCGCCACCATTCATCTCTCGGGCAGCGCGATGAAAATCACAGCTTGTGCCGTGGCCCTCATGGTCATGCAGGGTATGCACTTCGACGTGACCCTCTTCAGTGGCTTCATCCTCATGCTCGGCGTGATGATGGTGGCGGCACCCGGCGTACCCGGCGGCGCAATCATGGCAGCATTGGGCGTGCTGCAGTCCATCCTGGGCTTCGACGTGTCGCAACAAGCCCTTATGATAGCCCTCTACATCACCATGGACAGCTTCGGCACTGCCTGCAACGTCACTGGCGACGGCGCCATCGCCCTCATCGTGAACCGCATCGCCGGCCGCAAAGCAACAGAACAACCAGTCTGATTTTACTTTTTAGTTTTTTTAAGAAATGGCGGTAAAAATATCGCCCATCCTATCGTGTAACTTTGTGGCAGATTATTAATCCATTTAAAGTTATCACGTTATGAAACAATCATTTTCACACCCAGTCACCAGTATCTTCAGTCAGTGGTTCCCCACAATTTTCGGCATCGCCTACTTCGCAGCCTTTCTCATCTTCCTCCTCACACGCCTGTAACACCCCCTTCACCATTACCACCATGACACACTCCTCAACAATCAAAAGCCATCACTGCCCCCACAATCACAATTCATTACAATTCATCCTAAATTAAGGCAAAATGGCAGCTGTCTCAAATTATAAGGACAAATATTTTTTTATTCCATCACTTTTCATTAAATTTGCCACATCAAACACCAACTTTTTTCTCACCACTTTAAAAATACAAAACTATGAACAAACGAATAATCACCGAAACAGGTGGCGGGAACGTCTTCCTCTTCGCCGACTCGCTTTATGAGATTCAGGGACACCTTCTATTCCAATCAAGCCACGACATGACAATCAACATTCCAAGCAACTGCTGTTTACGTTTTAATTGTGGCAGCATCAACTTTTCTTTGTTGGAGCCCATGGGACGCTCAGCGGATGAAAATGCCGACACACCAAACAACAGTGAAAACCTCACACGTGATGGCGAAGCCACACTTACCCTTGTGGGGAATGACACCGTCATTGAGGCTGGTCTATTCCAAATATTTGGAAGCAATGTGATATTGAGCGGCACCTGGAATGTCACAACCGGCTATCCAGAGTGGTGGGGAGCAAAGTCTTCGGTCAAAAAAGGCCTAACAACTGCTCCAGATGAAGATGATCCAGACCATCGAATTATTCAAGTACTCAAATCAAATGTAAAAGATTGTGCAGAAGCCATTCAAAATGCTTTTGATAGTCCAATAGGGCACATCACTTTTGCGTGCGGTTATTATTATGTAGGGAATTCAATCATTTTAAGGCGCAATAAGGCCGTGACACTTCAAGGAAGGGGGCAATGGAGACAACTGGCACTAAACGGCGCAAGATTTTCTACTGTGATTTGGACGGACCAAAACATTGATTTGCTAATATTGCACCCTGTTGAAGATTACAAATACATGGAAGGGAACAGTTTAACTCATGACGTTAGCATTGGGAATATCATCATTGAGGGAGGCGCTTTAGATGTAACAAGTGTGGACTATACTCCACATTGGATAACACCAAATTACACTGATTATGGAAAGAATTACACAAAAAGTGCAATACTAATCCGTCCTAATGGTAGTATTTCTCCCAAAATAGCCACGTCCCTCATTGGCCCTATTACTTATTATGACTCAAACGATAACGTGCCTTTTACTGTGGAGGATCCTAAAAACAATCAATGCTGGGGTAACGGATTGAGGATTGCTCCTATTGAACCTATAGACCCATCCACTCCCCCTAATATAATTGAAAATAATAAGCTTATTCAAAACTCCTCTGCGGCATGCCGTTTCTATTCAGGCAATCTTGACCTCGTCATTCAAGGCTTTGGCGTTGGTGTAAGAATTGATTACCAAGAGGATGAAAACAATATTGGGGATGTTACCTCTCTCAAATTAAATGGGTTAATTCTTGGTTGTATGAGGCCTATTTATGCTCCCAGCCGTGCGTTTAACGGTGGCGAAATCGCCTGTGATATCCAAACAAACCACATAAACCACACAAACCGTAACGGAGGTGTCGTGATGCCACTCGTTGAGGGGAATATGCAAGAGGCTTATCTTGATTCTTTCATTTGGGACATAGAATACGGAGATCCCATGTTCAAGTTCTCCAATACAGACCATATGCGTTTCGGGCCGAGATTGATTTCGCTACTCGACCGAAAAAATAGCGCCATGGGGCAAAGTGAGCGGCGCGAAAAAGTGGGCAACAACTATGTTTTCATTGATACGAACCGTGAGATTGAGTACCTGAGTCTAACTCAATTGGCCACGTTGCGAGGCAACGCCACAGGTCATATTCTGGGTCATCTTGACCCGTTGCAATTGGGTGCTGGTAACGCTATCTTGCAAGCGAGTGACTACATTCACACGATTGACAATGATTTTCTTTCTATTGAACAAGCAATGAACGGCATTACCATTAACGTGGCGAGCTTTGATGGAACATACGATGCACAAAATAATCCGAACCCCCTCATAGAAGAAATCAGTGGGAGCCCTTTCTCTCCCGATGGTTTCCTTTGCAATGTGTTGTCGTTCCCTCAGGACGAAAACACACAAAAGAACACCACATTGACGTTCACAATTGGATTTCACGTTCCAGGATTCAATGCGAAACTTCAATACATGGCGTTACACTTTAGTGGAAGTGGATTTATACATTTCGATAATCTGAAAGTCACTATTACTGGTCCAAACACCAATATGATGCTATTCAATGGTCCATACTGCAATGACACAAGCATATTAGGTCTTTGCGACACGATAGTGCCCATACTGCCAACAAACTTAGATGAGGCTATTTTCATAAATTCCAATAATTTGATAATTGAACTTAAAGGCATTCGCAACGGCACCAGTTGGTGGTGGAGCCAAGACCCCGACATGCAGAATTTGTTCAAGATGTCGGTCGAAGGACGCCTAAACCGCCACTTCAACCAACTTGTGTGGACTGCCGGCGGAGGTGCGATGGGTGCCCACATTATGCGTCACGGCAAGCCATACCTACTTGGCACACAACAATATCCAACACTAAACTCCCTACCCTCAGATGCCGCAATAGGTGCGCGCGGCGTGGTTGGATCAGGCGACAATTTGTATCCTGTTATAAAGACAGTGAGCGGCTGGTTTGTGGAGAATTTAGTGGGCACAGATGCCCAACTTGCCACCTGCCGCAATACGCTCGGCAGCCTAACTGTTGGCCAGCAGGCATTCAATACCGAAACAGAGAAGCCTGTTTGGTGGAATGGCAAATATTGGGAGTAAAACAACTATTTCTATCACAAATTAACAATCAGACACAAATAAAATCTAATTTGTTTGTGGTTATAGGAATAATAATCTATATTTGTTGCAATTATTCACTTAATATATAGACATGGAACATTCATTCAGGAAGATAGTCGTTTTGGGCGTTATGCTCGCCTGCGTTTTTGCATCTTCAGCTGAGTTACCGTATAAAGGGGGTGTGACAATTGGTGGCCTGAAGTATAATTGGTATTATTCCCCATCATCAACCGAAGAACCTTATGCCGAACTCATTCATGATGATTACCGTGACATCATCGGCATGACCGTTCCCGACTCCATCTCATTCTCTTATGGTGGCCAATCTTTCACGATTCCTGTGAAATTGATTGATGGTTACAGCCTTTTTGGAAGCTACCTTAAGAAATCGTCCAATGATCCTCGCACATGCTACCCTTTGAGGGCTCTCACCGTTGGGACTGGTCAAGTAAAACAGGAAATAAGCAGTATGTTTTCTCGTTACTTGAGTTTAAGGGCATGCAATGACTTGTTGTACCTGCATTTGGGCAAGAATTATTCGGATGACATTGGTTTCCCTTCCAACGGCGAACTAAGGACTATCATAGTAGATAAAGATAATCCCAGATACAGCGACCGAGGATGCAACGGGCTTTTCGCAGGCGACACGCTCGTCAAAGGCGGGAGAAAAACCCGAATTCCCGAAGATATACGTGTGATCCGGAAATTGTTCACCGGTAAGACACAAACTGGAACCCATATCATTCCAAACACGGTGGAAGTCCTTGGGCCTTCGGCTTTACTCAACAACCAGCTGAAAGCGTTTGTTATTCCCTCTTCCTTGAAAACTATAGATTATCTCGGTGGCTCTTATGGTTCACTGACAATCTGCAGCAATAACGTGAGCGGCGCACGCCTGCAAGCAACTTCTATAAAAGATCTTTTCATAGCAAAAGAGGTGACCGATTTGAACGACAGCGAAATTATCTACTATCCGCGCAATAATGGCCTCACAATAAAAGAGAATGTGTATTGCTACAATCCCGAGCCACCCGCAGCCAACGAGAAAACTTTTACGAGTATGGACGATGAAAATGGCGCATACGACTATCTCTACAACACAGCAACCCTCCATGTGCCGTCAGGGTCTTTGACGGCCTATTTCCTGCACCCCGTCTGGGGCAAGTTCACTCATATTGAGGAAGACGCCGTCGAACCACAATCTCTTGAATGGGACGGCACCGAGTCGTTGACACTTGAGGTGGGCGAAAGTATCAAATTCAATGCCTCCGTCATGCCCGAAAACGCTAACGCCACACCCCTGTGGAGCACCAACGACGAAAAGGTCGCCACTGTGAGCAGCAGCGGAACAATCACAGCTGTTGCACCGGGAGAAACCGATATCGTGGTAACAGCCCACAAGTTCCAATGGGTTTGTCATGTGACCGTAAACGGAAGCGTAACATTTGACAAAAATATCATCGTGGCAGAACCTGGCGAAAATATAAGGCTCTACATTACGCAAACTCCTGTCGACAAACCGATGTCGAAGGTGTGCTTCAGCCTTAATTCGTGGGTTGCCGATATAGACGCAGGAATCGTCAAAGCTAAAAACATGGGCGAGACCTTCTTATTCGTGCAATGCGGAGATGCGTTGGATTCCTGCCGCGTGATTGTGGTGGAAGCGCCTATTGTAGTTCAATTCGACCAATCCAATATCACCACTAAAACCAACAAGATTGTCACGCTAACCCCAAGTTATACGCCCAATGACGTGATCTACCAATATGTGTTTGAGAACAGCGACCCAGATGTAGTATTCTATCGGGTCAACCAAGATAATATTCAACTTGTAGGCCTCAAGCCCGGCAAGGCCACCCTGACGGCGACGCTGGCCGGTGTACCCGAGGGCGTGACGGTGATTCCCGCCACCTGCGAGATTACCGTGCTGGGCGACTTCAAGCAGGGTGACGTGAACGGCGATGGCATCGTGAACGGCGCCGACGTGACCGCCCTCTACAACGTGCTGCTTATCGACACCACCGCTAACGGTGATGCCGACGTGAACGGCGACGGCATCGTCAATGGCTCCGACGTCACGGCGCTCTACAACCTGCTTCTAAATTAACTCAAATTCGAGCAAAGAACAATGAGGACAATAAGGCCACCCTTCCTCTGGTTCCGGCCTTATTCTTTTTAACCCGAATCGGTCATTAGGATTTATGCCAGAACAGAATTATTATTGAGCAGATTGTAACATTGTCATTGAAGGCATAGCGGGCTATGGCGAAATGGCAATGGCAACAAGATGCCAATAAGAAGCTGTTATGGCATAAATAGACCTAAAAATCAACTTATCGTCGGCCTAATGACCGATTCGGGTTAAACCCACAACAACAATCAGCACAA
>JAGCUP010000008.1 GCA_017962765.1 Muribaculaceae bacterium
GAAACATAGCTGTCGTCGTCGGCCACGATGAGCGTGCGCTCGAACTGGCCCGTCTGCGCCGCGTTGATGCGGAAATAGGACGAGAGCTCCATGGGGCAGCGCACTCCCTTGGGGATATAGACGAAGGAGCCGTCGCTGAACACCGCGCTGTTGAGGGCGGCGAAGAAATTGTCGGTGTAAGGCACCACGCTGCCCAAGTAACGCTTAACCAGTTCAGGATAGTCTTTCACCGCCTCGCTGATGGAACAGAAGATGACACCGAGCTCGGCGAGGCGTTCGCGGTAGGTGGTGCGGACGCTCACGCTGTCCATGATGGCATCGACGGCCATTCCGCTGAGGCGCATCTGCTCTTCAAGGGGGATGCCCAGCTTGTCGAAGGTGCGCTTCATCTCGGGGTCTATCTCCTTGCCGGCGGGGTCGTTCTTTCGCGGCGCGGCATAGTAGCTGATGGCTTGATAGTCGATAGGCTCGAGGTTGACGTGTCCCCATGTGGGCTGTTCGAGCGTGAGCCAGTGGCGGAATGCTTTGAGGCGGAATTCGAGCAGCCATTCGGGCTCTCCCTTGAGCTGGGAAATCTGCCTGACGACGTCCTCGTTGAGTCCTTTGGGAATGACGTGAGTATCAATATCGGTCACGAAACCGTATTGATACTCCTCGTCGGCGGCCTGCCGCAGGAAGTCCTGCTCATCGGCCTTTTTGTTTTTAATGTCGTTTCTCTCTTCGCTCATTATTTTTTCTTGTAGTTCACGCCCAAGTTATACATGATGAACGACTGGATGTCGGTGTATTCATCGATAACTTTGCTCACTGGCTTGCCATGGCCGTGGCCCGCGTTGACGTCGATGCGGATGAGCTTGGGGGCCGGCCCCGTCTTGCTCCATTGCAGCTGTGCTGCATACTTGAACGAGTGTGCGGGCACCACGCGGTCGTCGTGGTCGCTGGTGGTGATCATGATGGGCGGGTAGGGCGTGTTGTCGTTCTTGATGGTGTGGAGCGGCGAGTAGCCCAGCAGGTAGCGGAACATTTCCTCGTTGTCGTCGCTGCGGCCATAGTCATGAGCCCAGTTCCAACCGATGGTGAACTTGTGATAACGGAGCATGTCCATCACGCCCACTTGGGGAACGGCGGCACCCCACAGGTCGGGACGCTGGTTGACGACGGCGCCCACGAGGAGACCACCGTTCGAGCCACCGTTGCAGGCGATTTTGCCGGGGTGCGTGTAGCCTTCGTTGATGAGGTATTCGGCTGCAGCGATGAAGTCGTCAAAGACGTTTTGCTTTTTCAGTTTCGTGCCGGCCTCGTGCCATTGCTCGCCATATTCGCCGCCACCGCGCAGGTTGGTGTAAGCGCAAATGCCGCCCTGGTCAAGCATGGCGAAGGGGGTGCGGCTGTAGCTGAAGCCCGGGTTCATGCTGATGTTGAAGCCTCCGTAGCCATAGAGGAATACGGGTCGCTGTCCGTCGCGCTTGAGGCCCTTCTTGTAGATAAGGAACATAGGAATTTTCGTGCCGTCCTTGCTGGGGTAGAACACCTGCTCGGTAACGTAGTCGGCGGGTTTGAGGGCGATTTGCGGCGCGAAGTATTGCGTCGATTCGTTCTTGTCGGTGTCATAGCTGTAGATGGTGGGCGGGAAGGTGTAGCTGGTGAAGCGGTAGTACACCTCGGGTCGCTTGTTCTTGGTCGAGAAATCGACCGAGCCGAGAGCCGGCATCTTGATTTCGTTGAGCTCGCGGCCATCCTTATCGTAGAGGAATGCGTGAGTTGAAGCGTCCTTGTCGTAGCTGAGGATGAAGCGGTGGTTTGTCATCTGTGCGGCGCTCAGCACCCATTCCTTTTCGGGCACGAAGTCGGCCACGTTCTTGGCGCCCAGATTCTCGGCATCGTAGGCCACGAGTTTCCATTTGGGTGCGTTGGCGTTGGTCATCACATAGATTTTGCCGTGGTCCACGCCGATGGGGCTGTTGGTGAACTTCACGTCATTGGCAAGGCACACATAGTGCGGGTTGCGGTCCTTCAAATCTTTCACATAGAGGGCGTTGCCGTCACCATCGCTTTCCCACATGAAGACGAAGCGCTCGTCCTCGCTCACGGTGGCTTGGTAGAACAGCAGCGGGTTGGTCATGCTGCGGTATTCCACATAGTCGCTGCTTTGTGGTGTGCCCAGCTTGTGGTAATAGACCTTGTGGAACTCGTTGACCGATGATTTGGCGTCCTCGGGCGCGTCGTAGGCGCTATAGAAGAAGCCGTCGCCCAGCCACTGCGCGTCGGTGAACTTGGCCCAGGTGATGTGGTCGTCGAGTTGCTTGCCGGTAGTGAGGTCCATGACGTAAATCTCGTTCCAGTCGCTGCCGTTGCGCGTGATGACGTAGGCCATGTAACGTCCGTCACGCGAGAAGTTGAGTTGCTGCAGGGCCACGGTGCCGTCGGTCGAGAGGGTGTTGGGGTCGAGCACCACGCGCGCCTTGCTCTTGTCGAAGGTGGCTTGCGGTGTGTCGTTCACATAGAGCACACTCTGGTTCTGGAGACCGTCGTTAAAGAAGAAATATTGCTTACCTGCCACGATGAACGGGGTGCCCATCTTCTGGTAGTTGGCCAGCTCGGTGATGCGCTTGCGGATGGCGTCACGGAACGGGATTTTCTTCAGGTAGTCCTGTGTGATTTTGTTCTCTTCCTTGACCCACTGCGCTGTGGCGGCGCTGTTGTCGTCCTCAAGCCAGCGGTAGGGGTCGGGGACATCGGTCCCGAAGTAGTTATCTACGGTGTCCTGGCGCTCGGCTGCCGGATAGTTGATTTTAGGTGGTGCGGCAAGGACGCTTCCTGCCGCAAAGGCTAATGCCATAGTGATGAAAAATTTGTTCATATTATAGGTTTGAAAGGTTGTTGTTGTTTCGCTGTGCAAATTTACATTGTTTTCCCTCAACTGCCAAGCAATAGCATAAAAATGTTTGTACGCTTGCACAAGGACGCATGAGTGAGCGTAAACAATTTTTAGTTTTTTTAATTTTGCGCTTTGGGCAATTCGTTATAATTTTGCCGCCAAAAGTAATCACGATGAGGAGATTTGTGGCCATATTGCTGTTTTTGTTAGCCGCCACGGGGCTGGGGGCACGCGCCCAGGTGATTTCGCAAGACGAGTTGCCTAGCGTGCTGCGCAGCGTGTTCCACCACAAGGAACACTTCATCGACGAGAACGGCGACACGCTGTTGCGCCTCGTTTTCAATCCCATCATTGTGTATCCTGCCGAGCGTTTCAAGAATGCGAAGGAGCGCGAGGAGTATAACAAGCTGGTGCGCGACGTGAAGAAGACGTTGCCCTACGCCAAGCTCATTAACAGCACGCTGCAGGAGACCTACGAGTACATCCAGACGTTCGAAACGCATCAGGAGCGCGAGCGGTATTTGCGGGAGTTTGAGAAAAACGTCTTTAAGCAGTACAAGCCCGAGATGAAAAAGCTCACCAAGAACCAGGGCAAGGTGCTCATCAAGCTCATCTACCGTGAGACAAACCAGAGCAGCTACTACATCATCAAGGCCTTTATGGGCACCTTCCGCGCCGGCTTCTGGCAGACCTTTGGTCGCTTCTTCGGCGTGAACATGCGCAACGGCTACCATCCCGAGAGCAACAAGCAGGATGCCCTCATCGAGCGCATCACGGTGCGTGTCGAGCAAGGACAGATATAGCACGGTTTATAGTTATCGACTAAGCAAGGATGGCTATAGCCTTTCTTGTTGGGTGAACCATATTTGGAAAATTGGATCCACAAAGACAAATGTTTCACCCTCTATTTCTATTATATCACGGTCTTGAAGGATTCGTTTATTGCGGGCAATGGTGTTGGCATTGCCCAGGTCGTAGAGTTGTTTGGCATCGGCCGACGACAGTTGCTTGACGCCCTCGTTTACGGCATGAAGCATGGCTTTTTGGCTCGAAGTGAGTTGATCCATGTCGTTTTGGAACATGGGGGCGTTGGTGTCGATGAGTCGTTGCAGGGCGGCCTGGAATATCTGTTCGGAAACCTCGTGTTCAGTGGCATTCCAAATAAAGAAACAAAACTGCTGCACATACCAAGAGTGGCACTTGGTGATGTCACACACGCGCTGCGCCAATAGTGGCGAAATGCTTTTCCCTGTTTTGCGGAAAGCCTCGACAATGAAATCAATCCAATATTTTGCCTCAATTTTTTTGAGCCAAATTACTTGCCCGAAACGATAGAAAGGCTTTGAGGAATCATTGAAGATGTCGGTCATCATGTGGCGTTTGCTGCCGTAGAAGCAGTACGATACATGGTGTTGCCGTTGCCACACCGACCGCATTTTCCCTTCCATGTCGGCATATTGTGGTATGCGTGCCAGTTGCTGGAACTCATCGATACACACGATGATCCTTAATCCTTTACTGGCTGCAATTTTCTCGGGCAACTGCAAAATCTCGAGCTTCTCTTGCTCTTGGGGTTTAAAACGGATGTCGAAGGTGAGGAACTCGGTTACGTCGTCCTTGAGGACCAGTTGGGGCACAGCGGCATTGAGAAAGTTTTTCATTTCCTTGAGCCCTTTTTCAAACTTGGAGGCCGCGCACGACATGACTTTGCTGGCAAAAGTGCGGTAGAACTCGGTTTCGCTGCTGATGCTAAAGGCATCGATGTGGCACACTCTTACGTTTTTGTTCTCGGCCACCAACTCGTCGGTGGCAACCTTTACGAGTGAACTTTTTCCCCATCGGCGTGGTGAGATGAGCATCACGTGGATGCCATTCATGAGCAGTTGTTTGAGCAGGGCGCGGTCCTCCACGCGGTCGATGAAGTTTTCTTTTTCGGCCAGTGAGCCATATTGAAAAGGAGAATTAGTCATAGCGGTTTGTGGTTTTGTTGCCGCAAAGATACGAAAAGTTACATAAATGTAAGTTACATGGATGTAACTTTTTTTGTGATGCCTGCAAAAAAGGTTCAGGGTAGTGAGCTCAAAGGCCATAAATTTGTAAATTAGCGCAAAAAAGGCTAACTTTGCGGCATGAGCCGCAACAGGGTGGTGCTTAACGAAGAAATAAATTCATTCACAATAGATTGACAAGACAGTATGAACAAGGTTATTATCATTGGATGCGGTGGCGTGGGCACCGTGGTGGCACACAAGTGCGCCCAAAACCCCGACGTGTTTAACGAAATCGTCATCGCATCGCGCAATAGGGCGAAGTGCGACGCCGTAGCCGCCGCCATCGGCGCCCCCAACATCACTACCGACCGTGTCGATGCCGATAGCGTGGAGCAACTTGTGGCGCTTTTCCATCGCCACCGTCCCCAACTGGTCATCAACGTGGCACTTCCCTATCAGGACCTCACTATCATGGACGCATGCCTGGTGTGCGGCGTCAACTACCTTGATACGGCCAACTATGAGCCGCGCGACGAGGCCCACTTCGAATACAGCTGGCAATGGGCCTATCGCGAACGTTTCGAGAAGGCCGGCCTGACCGCCATTTTGGGCTGCGGCTTCGACCCGGGCGTGACGGGTGTGTATACTGCCCGTGCCGCCAAGCACCACTTCAGAGAGATGCACTACCTCGACATCGTGGACTGCAACGCCGGCAACCACGGCAAGGCGTTTGCCACTAACTTCAATCCCGAGATTAACATCCGCGAGATTACCCAGAAGGGCCGCTACTATCAGGATGGCAAGTGGGTGGAGACCGGCGCCCTCGAGGTGCACAAGCCGCTTAACTATCCCGAGATTGGTCCGCGTGAGAGCTACCTGATGTATCACGAGGAGCTCGAATCGCTCGTGATTAACTATCCCACCATCAAGCGGGCACGCTTCTGGATGACTTTCGGACAGGAATACCTCACCCACCTGCGCGTGATTCAAGACATCGGCATGGCCAGCATCGAGCCCATCAACTACCAGGGCATGGACATCGTGCCGCTGCAGTTCCTCAAAGCCGTGCTGCCCAATCCCAAGGAGCTGGGCCAGAACTACACGGGCCAGACGTCGATTGGCTGCCGCATCAGCGGCCTTGACAAGGAAGGCAAGCCGCTCACCTATTATATTTATAACAACTGCGACCACCATGCCGCCTTCGAGGAGACCGGTATGCAGGCCGTGAGCTATACCACCGGCGTGCCCGCCATGACGGGCGCCATGATGTTCCTCAAGGGGCTGTGGAGCAAGCCTGGCGTGCACAACGTGGAGGAATTCGACCCCGACCCGTTCCTCGACGTGCTCAACCAGCAGGGCCTGCCTTGGCACGAGATGTTCAACGTGGACTTGGAACTGTAAGCCGTCGCGACGATGATGAAACGTGTTTTTCTGCTGGCCTGTGCCGCGTGGATTGCCTTTTTTGCCGTCGCCCGCGACGAGCAAGTGAAGCAATGGAGCGACGGCATGTTGCAGTGGAGCGATTTCAAGGGACTTCCCACACTGTTGCTGGAGCCCTCGTCGATGGTTGCCACGCTTGATGTGAATTCGCGCATCGAGGGTGAGGGGAGCCGCCAGCGTGTGGCCCTCGAAGCCTTGGCGACGATGCACTGCGAGCAGAGTGCTGCCGACACCACGCGTTGCACGTCGCAGCGGTTGCGCTACCACCAGCTGCAGTTCGACTTGCTCGAGTACTATCGTCGCCGTCTCCAAGATGAGATTAACAATGGTAGCACCGGCATCGAGGTGGAAAAGAGCCTCAAGGAGTTCCGCAACGAGTACCGCACGCGCTGCGAGCAAATCGCCCGCGAGACATCGCAGGGCACCGACGACCATCGCCTCCAGGACTGGGAATACACCGTACGGCGCCAGCTCGACGAGTTAGGACTGCCGCCCGTGCCTCGTGTGAGTGCCCGCAAGTGGAATTACGGCATCTATGGCGGCGTGGGCGCCGAGTTCCCCACGGGCCAGCTCCACGACAACTTTGGAGCCAGCGCCACGTTCCAGTTGGGTCTCACGGGTGGTTACCGCGATTTGCGGCTCAAGGCCGACATTGCCTATGGGCAGCCCGGCATCCGCAACGCCAACGTGTATAATGTGCCCGACTCGGCCGGCTTCGCTATGCAGGGCAACGCCAGCTCGTCGGCCACCCACCTGATGGTGGGCGTGCAGCTGGGTTATACCGTGCTGCGCAGCGGACGCCTGAGTATTACGCCCAACGTGGGTATGCACTACAGCGTCTATAGCTGGGAACTTGAAAACTATTCGTGGTACAAGAACGAGCAGGGCGACCACTTGCGCTACATCACCTCGACCGAGCGCCGACGCCTGCACAGCTGCAGCTGGATGGCAAGCATTGACTTTGACGTCCGCCTCGCCAGCCACGTCAATGCCTCGCCCATACTGGGCGGCAGCGACCGCGAACAGTTTACCTCCAACCTGCGTATCACCCCATGGGTGGCGCGCGCCAGCTATGACAAGTGCGACCCCGCCGTCAAGGGCTATTCCTTCGGCTTCACCGTCGCCTACCTGGGCCTTGCCCGCCTTCTCTCCTTCTAAAGAAAATTAAAAAAGATTGTTATGCTACAGTATATTACTTGGACGGCTAATCCTAATCTTTATGATGGCTTTGTCACCGTGCGGTGGTATGGATTGATGTTTGCCATTGGGTTCCTGGTGGCGTATGAGATTATGAACCGCATGTTTAAGCGCGAGAATACGCCCGAACACTGGGTGCACAGCCTTTTCTTCTTTGTCGTTGTCGCCACCATTATTGGTGCACGACTGGGGCATGTGCTGTTTTACGACTTCCACCACTACTTTGTGGAGCACCCCGAAGACATCGTCAAGGTGTGGGAAGGCGGCCTGGCCAGCCACGGCGGCGTGCTGGGCATCATGGTGGCGTTGTGGCTCTATAGCCGCTGGATTACCAAACTGCCCGTGATTTGGTCCTTCGACCGCGTGGCGGTGCCCACAGGCTTTGTGGCGGCGCTCATTCGCATCGGCAACCTGATGAACCACGAGATTTATGGCTGTGCCACCGACCTGCCGTGGGGTTTCCGTTTCATCAAGAACATAGGAGCTTACATGCAGGGTGCGGCACCCGAATTCACGGCGCCGTGCCACCCGACGGCCATCTACGAGGCACTGTGCTACC
The DNA here is from genome assembly GCA_017962765.1 of Muribaculaceae bacterium. Taxonomy (GTDB): domain Bacteria; phylum Bacteroidota; class Bacteroidia; order Bacteroidales; family Muribaculaceae; genus Sodaliphilus. The sequence continues at coordinate 8,066 of JAGCUP010000008.1, forward strand.
TGGCCATTTTCGGCTTGTGTATGTATATGTATTGGAAGCGCGACTGCCACCGCCGTCCGGGTCTCATCTTCGGCACCTTCATGGCGCTACTGTTCACGGCACGTTTCTTCATCGAGTTTATTAAGAACGTGCAGGAGCCGTGGGAACTGGGTATGCGCGACGCCATCGGCCTCGACATGGGCCAGTTGCTGAGCATTCCGTTCATTGTGCTGGGCGTGTGGTTTATGGTGCGTGCCCTGCGGCGTCCGCCCGAACCGCTTCCCACCGAGTCATGAACTGTGAACTGTGAGCTTTGAGCGCTTGAGCGGTGAGCTTTGAGTTATTATAGCGGCGACGGTATCGCCGCTCACAGTACCTGTTATGAGCTTTGAGCGCTTGAGGGCTCAGGGCTCAATGTAATTGTTTCGTGGCCCAGGAGATAGGGCATGAGGTTGAGGGTGAGCTCGAAGGGCTTATTGTCAAGGGCGTGCCGCGTGGTGAATGTGCTGCTGCGCGGCGCTGCCATAAACATGAAGTTGAGCAGTATGCTCAGCACCAGTGTCCACTTGAACACGTTGAGCGCCACGCCGCCCAAGCGGTCGAGCAGCGAGGTGGCCTTGGTGGCGCGCGCCGTGCGCTTCACGAGCATCGCCACGACCCTCACGGTGAGCGACACCAGTAGGAATAGGGCGCCGTTGACGACGGCGGGCACGGTGAAGCTGGCGTGTGGCCACTGGTTGCAGTCGGGGTTCATGGAGCGGTAGAAGGCGGTGGCCTCGTCACCCACGAGCACGCACACGGCGACGCCGAGTGCGAGGCTGGCGAGCGAGGCCAGTTGTCCCACGAGTCCTCGCCGGAAGCCGAGCACGGCAGCCGTGATGACGACGAGCAGCAATATGGTGTCGAAAAGAGTCAAGGGGAAGTGTCAAGTGTTAAGTGTTAAGTGGGAAGTGTCCGAGACGCAGTCTCGGAGTACATCGACATGAAGTGAGAAAATTCCTCATTCCTCATTCCTAATTCCTAATTCCTAATTGTTTACAGCCACCCTGCCTGGCGGTACCAGTCGATGGCGTCGCTCACGCCGCGCTCGAGGTCCCACTGCGCCTCGAAGCCGAAGTCGCGGCGGGCGTCCTCGGTGTCGCAGAGCCAGTTGCGCTGCTTGAGTATCTTGTACTTGTCCCGGTTGAGTGTCATCGTCTTCATTCTCATCTTGCCCCACGATTCGCTGATGGCGCACACCATCTTCACCACCCACAAGGGGCACGTGACCGGGATGGCGCGGCGCTTGCCGAGTTTGCGGAGGACGATTTGTCGGAACTCCTTTTGGCTGTAGCCGCGCGCTTCGCTCATGAAGTAGGCGCGGCGTAGCGGCCCTCGCTCGAGTGCGTCCATAACGCCTCGCGCCAAGTCGCGCACATAGATGAAGGTGAGCATCTGCTTGCGGAAGCCCACGCTGAAGTCGAAGCCGCGCTTGATGCTCTTCATCATCAGGAAGTAGTCGCGCTCATGGGGACCATACACGCCCGTACACCGGAAAATCGTGTAGGGGATACCGGCGAAGTGCTGTAGATAGCTCTCGGCCTTGAGTTTCGACATGCCGTAGCGCGTGTTGGGGTTGGGCGCGTCGTCGCTGTGGAACGGCGTGTAGTTCTTCTCATCGCCTGGGCCCATGACGCTGAGGCTGCTCATGAGGAGGAACACCTCGGGGACGGCGTCAAGGTCTTTGAGCGCCTCGACGAGGTCGCGCATATAGCCGTAGTTGACACATTCAAACTCGAGGTAGTTCTCGGCGCGCGTTGCGCCGAGGTTGTGCACGACGTAGTCCCAGCGCGTGCCGTCGTCGATGACGGTGCGCAGCGTGTCGTGCAACTTGTCGTTATCGGTAAAGTCGAGCTCGATGAAGTGGATGCGCTCGTCGTTGAGGAACTCGCGGCTGGTGGTGGCGCGCACGGCAGCCCACGTCTCGTATCCGCGCTCAAGCGCTTCTTGCACGAGGTGGCCCCCGATGAAGCCTCCCGCGCCGGTAATCAGTATTTTTTTTGCCATAAAAACGATTAGCGATTAACGATTATCCCAGAAGTGCGGCAACGCGGCGGACGGCCTCGACGAAGCGGTGAACCTCGTCGAGCGTGTTATAGACGCCGAACGAGGCGCGTACCATGCCATCGACATTGTAGCGCGCCATGAGCGGTTGCGCGCAGTGGTGGCCGGTGCGCACGGCGAAACCGAGTTTGTCGAGCAGCACGCCCATGTCGTAGCTATTGTGATTTCCCACGAGGAACGAGACGACGGCACCCTTGTCGGGCGTATTGCCGAAGATGCGCATCCCCTCGATGGACATCAGTCCCGTGGTGGCTGCCTCGAGCAATTGGTGCTCATGGGCGGCGATGTTTTCGAGTCCCAGCCGCTGGATGTAGTCGATGGCGGCGCCCAGCGCGGCGATACCCACATAGTCGGGCGTGCCGGCCTCGAACTTGAACGGCAACGGGGCGAAGGTGGTGCGCTCGAACGACACCTGACCTATCATCTCGCCGCCGCCCTGGTAGGGTGCCATTGTGTTGAGCCAGTGACGCTTGCCATAGAGGACGCCGACGCCCACCGGCCCGTACATCTTGTGGCTCGAGAAGGCGTAGAAGTCGCATCCCAGTTCCTGCACGTCGATGGCATTATGGGGCGCGGCCTGCGCGCCGTCGATGAGGACGGGCACACCGTGCCGGTGTGCGATGTCAATCATCTCCTTGACGGGGTTGACGGTGCCCAGCACGTTCGACACGTGGCACAGTGCCACAAAGCGCGTGTTATCGCCGAAGAGGTCCTCGTAGGCCTCCAGGTTAAGCTCTCCCTGGTCGTTGATGGGCACCACGCACAGCTTGATGCGCTTGCGTCGCTGGATAAGTTGCCAGGGCACGATGTTGCTGTGGTGTTCCATGACGGTGAGGATGATTTCATCGCCGTTGTAGAGCATATCGCCCAGCGACGATGCCACCAGATTGATGCTCTCGGTGGTGCCGCGCGTGAAGATGATTTCCTCGGTCGAGGCGGCGTGGATGAAGTCGCGCACCTTCTCGCGCGTGAGCTCCACCAGGTCGGTGGCCTCCTGCGAGATGGTGTGGACGCCGCGGTGCACGTTGGCCTTGTGGCAGTAGTACATCTCGTCGATGGCCTCAACGACGCAGCGCGGTGTCTGCGACGTGGCGGCAGTGTCGAGGTAAACCAGCGGTTTGTCCTCGACGGTACGCCCCAGGATGGGGTACTCGGCCCTTATTTTTTCCACGTCAAGCATAATTTCAAAGTGCAAAAGTACAAAATAAATCCAATATGAGCAAGAGAGCGTTGAGCGTTGAGCGCTGAGCTCTGAGCTATTCTTGCATAATCCCTAATGGCTGATTCGGGTTTAATCTATAAGGTTCTCAAACCTCAATTTTTTCCATTCCCTCATGAAATTGTCAAAATTCACAATTATTCCCACATAAAATTGTCAAAAATTTCAATTATTCCCACATAAAATTGCGAAATATGTTGTGTATTTCCTTATGAAGTTGTAACTTTGCTGCACCAAACCAACCCAAATCAATTATGGAACGACTTATTTACAGCAAATTACAAGAGTGGAAGAACCGAAATGACCACAAACCGTTGGTGCTGGAAGGCGCTAGGCAAGTGGGCAAGACCTACATTTTGCAGCAATTTGGGGAAAAAGAGTTTGAAAATCTTGTATATGTCAACTGTGAGCACAACGAGGTCGTTAGGCTTCTTTTTGCGTTAGACTTCAACATCGACCGAATATTACGAGGCTTGGAGGCATATTCCTCTCAAAAAATAGTACCGGGGAAAACACTTCTCTTTCTTGACGAAATACAGGAATTACCGGGAGGAATATCCTCGCTGAAGTATTTTTGTGAGCAGGCGCGCAATCTTCATGTGGTTGTGGCCGGGTCGCTGTTGGGGATTTTCAATCTTCAGGGGCAATCGTTTCCAGTGGGCAAGGTCGAAACATTGCGTCTGTATCCCATGACATTTGAGGAATTCCTGCTTGCGCGAGGCAAGCAAGCTTTACTCGATGTGCTGCGAAGCCTTGATTGGGGGGTGATTAATTCATTGCACCCACTTTTTGTGGATGAGTTGCGTGAATATTATTTTGTGGGTGGGATGCCCGAGGCAGTCGCAAAATATATCGAAACGGGCGATGTCACCCGTGTCAGGCTCATTCATCGGCAAATTCTCGACGCATACGTACGCGATTTCGCCAAGCATGCTGGGGATGAGACACAACGAGTGAGACTTGTGTGGGAATCGGTGCCTGGGCATCTGTCGCGCGAAAACAAGAAATTCATCTTCGGGGCTGTGAAATCGGGTGCAAGGGCCAGCTATTTTGATAAGGCGCTGCAATGGCTTGTTGATGCGGGCCTGATTTATAGGGTGGAAAACGTGGGGCGAGTGGAGTCGCCGCTCAAGTTCTATGCCAATCGCGACGCTTTCAAGGCCTATGCGCTCGATGTGGGCTTGTTGGGCGCCATGATGCTCATGCGGCCCGACGAAATACTGGTTAAGAAAGACGTGTTCAGCTGCTTTAAAGGAGCATTCACCGAGAACTATGTACTATCGCAACTTCGTGCCATCGATGACATTTATACTTATTATTATAGCAAGCCCAATTCTACCCTCGAAATAGATTTCCTGTGCCAGACTGACAGCGGCATTGTCCCCATTGAGGTGAAGGCCGAAGTCAACGTGAAAGCAAAGTCGTTGGCTACATTTGCGCGAACCTATAACGGTACCATTACGAAGGCGCTGCGCTTTTCGATGTTGCCCTACGTTGATCAAGGCTGGATGTACAATGTACCGCTCTACGCCGTTGGGATGTTCATGAACCATCCTTTAGGTTAATGCTCACAGCTCATAGCTCACAGCTCATAGCTCACAGCTCACAGCTCATGGCCTTTTATGGTAGTTTTTTGATGATTTGTTGTGAAATTCAACTTTTTTGTTTAAATTTGCGGCTGATTTTTCGGTTTAAACCTTTTTTGCCCCGAAATTGACAGTTCACGCCACAAGCTAGGCTTGTCGAAATGGTATATCTTGGCGAGTGGCACATTATTAATTAATAACAGTTTTTACATTCATGAAAAAATTAACTACTTTGTTTGCTTTTGTGATGCTGTTCGCTATGGCCGCTTTCGCTCAGAAAGCTCCCGTGCCCCAGCTGACAGCAAAGAATGCTTCGGCTAAAACCGAACTTTCAACTCAAGCTTTTGACCTCGGTACTACCGAAAAGAGCTTCAAGGCTCCCGCCAAGGCTCCTGAAGAGGGCTATGCGCTGGTGACCCTTCCTGATGGTGTTACCGCCACCCAGTGGTATGTGGAAAGTGCCACGATGTATGTGGGTCAAAGCACATCCACAAGCTATAACGACATCTATGTGGCTTTTGACGGCAACGATGTGTATATCCAGGGTCTTGCCTACTACTTCCCCAGCGCATGGATTAAGGGCACGCTTGCTAATGGTGTGGTGACGTTCCCCATCACCTACATGGGTATTATTCAAAACATTGACATGTATCTGTGCGGTTATGGAACGGGAACTCCTACGACATTCTCTTTCACTTACGATGCCACGAACAATACGCTTACCGCTGATGACTACATTCTGCTGAACAAGAACACTACATCATTAGGCTTCTATTCATATTATGTAAGTCTAGTTCTTACGGCTGACGAGCCCGAACCCGATGTGGTGGTGACACCTCCCGACGGCCTCGTGACCGAGGAGTGGAATTTCACGGCCCAGGATTTGAACGTGAGCAACGGTGCGGTCTATACCGACTATTCAGCTCCCGTGCAGATGGGCTTTGACGGCGACGACGTGTATATCGCTGGTTTCTGCCCCTACGATGCCGAGGCTTGGGTAAAGGGTACCCGCAATGGTAATACCATCACGCTTGACAACGACCAGTATTTCGGTGCCATCTATGGCAGCTATGACATGTATTTTGTGGGTTACCAGAATGGTTACTACGATGAAGATGGCGGCACCTTCCGTGGCGATGGCTTCGGCGCTGTGACGTTCACCATGAACGATGAAGGTAACCAGCTCACTACGAACGACCTGATTATCATCTCGGCAGCTAAATCGAAGATTCAATATTATGCTATCTATACCGATGGCGTGATCACCAAAGTGCTAGAACAGCCTGGTACGCCCGCCGATCCCGACCCCCAAAGATTTGTGAATGGGTCCTATGGTCACTACTTTGTGTTCTCAGTTCCCACTGTAGATACCGATGGTAATGCAATGCTTACGAGCAAGCTCTATTATCAAATCTACAAGGACATCGAAGGCCAAACTTCGGCCTTCACATTGAGTGCTGACCTCTATGAGGAGCTTGATGAGGACATGAGCATTATTCCTTACTCGTTCACTGACGAGTGGGATATCTATCCCGGTGACCCCATCCAGGTTTATATCTATAGCGATGACCTTGACAGTTGGAACAAGATTGGTGTGAAGAGCATCTACGAAGGCGGCGGCGAGAGCCATGAGAGTAACATCGTGTGGCTCGACATCAAGCCTTACGCTCCCACTGCTATCACGCTGAACGTGACCGATGCCGACGAGGTGGCTATTCTGCCGAATGCTACCTTCCAACTGAGCGTAGTCAGCGTGTTGCCCGAAGGCGCCAGCACCGCTGTGACTTGGACTTCGAGCGACGAGCACATTGCTACCGTGAGCGAGGATGGTCTCGTGACTGGTATGGAGTTTGACGGCTATGCCATTAGGAATGGCATCAACCAAGCTCCGAGCGATAACGACCACTACGACTACTTCCCCGTGGTCATCACCGCTACCGCTGATGAGGCTGGTACACAACCCACTCCCGCCAGCACTTCGGTTACGGTTTGGGTGAAGTCGAGCACTCGCACCGCCATCAACGATGTGAAGGCTAACAACGTGGAGAGCGTGAAGTATGTGAACGCTCAGGGTCAGGTCTCGAACACTCCGTTCGACGGCGTGAACATCGAGGTTACCCGCATGAGCGACGGTACCACCAAGACTGTGAAGGTTGTGAAATAATAGCTAACAACTGAAACACCTATATAACAGTGGGGCGCGCCCATCGAAGGCGCGCCCCACTTGTTTTATTCTCATAACTCTCGGCTCCCTTAAGGGTTGAGGAGGTTGGTAATCTGTGCGATGATGTGGCTCGTGGTGAAGGCGGCGGGAAGGTCGGGATGGGAAATGATGTCGGGGTTGTCGCGCAGCTCCTTGATGGCGGTGGCAAGGGCCTCGGGGGTGAAGTCGGTGAGGAGGCCGCCGCCGTGGCTTAGGACCTCAGTGGGCCCAGCGCAGCGCGTGGCGACGACAGGGGTGCCCAGTGTGAGTGCTTCGAGCATGACGAGCGAAAAGCCTTCAGCATCTGAGGCAATGACGAGGGCATCGGCTTGTGCGATGAATGGGTAGGGGTTTTGCTGAAAGCCCCAAAAGGTGACGCGGTCGTTGAGCCCCTTGTCGCGGCATTGGTGTTCAAGGCGTTGGCGTTCGTCGCCGTCGCCCACGAGCCAGGCCTGGACATCGATGCCTTCGTCGCGCAGTAGCGCCACCGTGTCGATAAATCGGTCGGGACGCTTGACGGAGTGAAGGCGCCCCACATAGCACAAGGTGAAGCCGCATTTGGGAAATTCGAGGGCAGTGGCGAGTTGCCTTACCTCGTCGCGGTCGATGATGTTGTGAACCACGTGCTTGGGCGTTTCCACCTCAAAAGGGAAGGCACGCATTGCATCGCCCGACGCAAATATAAGGCCGTCCAAGCGACTGTAGAAAGCATGTTCATTTTCCTCTTGCTTAAAGAAAACGCGGCTCCAGTGGTTGCGGGTGAGGTCGGTGTGCACCCACGACAGGTGGCGCGAGGCCACATCGTGCGGCAATAGGCTGTGGAGCCAGGCTGCCGCCCCCTCAAGGAACGAGAGTGCCACGTCGAAGCGTTCACCGCCGAGCAGTCGCCGCAACTGTCGTGCCATGAGTCGGTCGCGTAGCGGCGTCTGGAAGGCGAGTCGGTCGCGCAGTGGCTTGCCGCCGTGATACACTGCGAGGGTTTTCACGTGGGCTGGGATGTCGCCCATCCGCGGCCCCGTGGCGTTGAACAGTAGCAGCGTAATGTGTATCTTATTGGCGTCGAGGTGCCGCAGGAGCACGGCAAGCGCCTTTTCGGCCCCTCCGCCCGCCATGCTGTCCATGATGATGAGTAACTTCTTTCCCATGCCCATGCGAGTTTAAAGACGTGAGGTCCACAGCGATTTTATTTTGCGGTAGGCTGCAATCGTTGCTTTACACAATGTGGGGTGGGGGAGTAATAAGCGTTCCAATTTGTGCTTGACGGGCATGCCTTTGGTGCCGTATCGCATGACGGTAGCCACCCACTCATTCTTTGGGTCAAGGTCGTGGAGATGGAAAGCCGCATGGTCTATTTCGATTCTTCTCACCTCGGTCTCATATTGTTCAAGAACGCCTAGAACTGAAAGTTGTGAACGCAGAAAATAGAAGAAGCGTTGCCATCGCACGGCTTGATAGAGAGCTCCTTGCGACGTTAGTGACATTGGGTTGATGGCATAGGCACACACGATGAGGTCGTTATATACGCCTGCCCGATTGATACGCTTGGCAAGTCCCACATTGAGTAGCAGATCCTCGTTTGGCAGGCTCATGTCGGCTGGCGGAAAGATGTCATCGTGCCAAAGTTCTCGCCGCGACACGCTGCCCCAGTTAGGCAGGTTGCCGTCGTTGAGCACCATGTGGAGGAAATCGTTTCTATCCATTTCACCTTCGAATGGGTGTCGATACTGTCTCACCTTGTTTTCTTTGTGATAGACGAGTGGCATACCGGCACAGAAGTCAAGTTCTCGCTCGCAGCAGCGACTATAAAGCAATGAGATGGCTTCGGGCAAGAGCCAATCGTCGGCATCCAGGTGGAGGACGTGAGGTGCAGTAGTGCTATGGATGCCTGTGCGGCGGGCTTCGGCGAGGCCGGCATTGGGGCGCTTGTGCACCACTGTGATGCGTGGGTCGTTGGCGGCGAGTTCGTCGGCGAGCTGTGGCGTGGCGTCGGTGCTGCCGTCATCCACGATGACGAGTTCCCAGAGTGTGAACGACTGAGCCACGACACTGTCAACGCTTCGCCTCAAAAACCGCTCGGCGTTATAAGCCGGAATGATGACCGAAACCTTAGCTTCCATACACCTGCAAAATTACTGCTTTATTTTTAGACATAGAGACACAAAGACATGTTTTTTGCAAATGATGGCTTAGTTTGGTGGTAAAATGGAGATGCTAATCGGGGGAGGTGAGGCGCGAGAGGCGGCGGGTGAGCATGGCAAGCGCCTTTTCGGCCCCTCCGCCCGCCATGCTGTCCATGATGATGAGTAATTTCTTTCCCATGATGCTTAAGCTCCTTGTAAATTCCTAATGTAATTGTGAAGCGTCACAACAGGTATTCTCAGCCATTCATGGCGCATGAGAAAACGGCACACCTTTATTTTCATTGAGCTGTGGCTCACATCATAGTGCGTGATTTTGTCAATCCATGGGTCAGGTGTTACCTTGTGGATATCAAAGGTGACAAGGCTGAGCACAAAGTCTTGAAACAACGGCTTTATTGCTTCGTAATGGGGAGTGGATGCCAATATTTCCTCAATTGCACACATTAGTGTTTTTATGCCATCTTGGCTTGAGAATGGCTTTGTCTCCGATAAAGAGCCTTCAGTTTTGTAGTAATTGTAAACGGAGTGATTATAGACACCAATGCAATTGCACTTGTTAATAATCGCAGTGCTCATTAAAAAATCCTCGCTGGGAATTATTTTGTCTTTAATGGGAAAAAAATCATGCTTTTTCCACAACTCTCCTCGTGAGAAGCAAGGCCCGCGCAGGAATTGAAATCGATAATCAAAAATCAATGCCAACATTTTCTCTTTGTCATCGACAATGCCTTCCCATTCCCGCTGGTTAATGAGATGCGATTTGTGTTTGTAGACACGGGATGCGCCGGCTATGATAAAGTCAAGAGCGTGCTCATCTGCTTTTCGTGTGAGAAAGTCAAGAGCATCGGACGGCAAGGTGTCGTCGGCATCGAGATGAAAATGATAGAAGCCGTTGGCATGGGCGTGGCCTGTGCGTCGTGCCTCGGCGAGGCCCGCATTGGCGTTCTTGTGCACGACGGTGATGCGAGGGTCGGTGGCGGCGAGTTCGTCGGCTAGTTGCGGCGTGCCGTCGGTGCTGCCGTCATCGACGACGACAAGCTCCCAGTCGGTAAACGACTGTGTGACGACGCTGTCAACGCTTCGCCTCAAGAACCGCTCGGCGTTGTAAGCCGGAATGATAACCGAAACCTTAGCTTCCATGTGCCTGCAAAATTACTGCTTTCAGCGTTAATCTGCAAGGTATTGGTGTTTTTTTGAAGGTTAGGTTCTTTTTGAGAAGAAGGAAGAGAGGCGTCGGCTGAGCATGGAGTAATACTCGGGGCGGAAGAGGCGGCAGGCGGCCAGCGAGAGGATGGCGAAGACTGTGAGGCCCACGGCGAGTGCGGCCCAGGGCGAGGCGAACAGACGGGTGGCGAGCCAGGTGAGCGCGCCCACAACGGCGCCTAAGGCGAGGTGCATAGCATAGAGGGCGTGGAAGCGGCTGGCGCTTACCTCCATGAGACGGGCTGCGGTGTGGGTGTAAAGCAGGTAGGAGACTATTGATATTACCGTGGCGCCGCTTAGCATGGCCGGTACTCCCCAGGGGTAGAGGGCAAAAGCGGCGAGGACGATTGCCGTTTTCTCGATGATGAGCACGTTGCGAATGGTAGAAGTGTGGTCGTAGAGCTTGAAGATGATGCTCAAGTGATTGCACACGGGAGCCACCAGTCCCCAGACGAGCAACATCACAAAGTAGGGAATCGCCGGCTCCCATTTTGCGGGCAAGAGGCAGGTGATAAGTGGCTTGCTCAGGGCGATGAGCGAGATGCAGAACAGCGTGTTGACAAATGTTAGCAAACCGAACACTTTCATCACAAGTTGCTGCCGCCGTTCGGCCTCGGTGCACTTGGCGATGGAGACATAGGCTGTGACGCTGATGGCACCTTCCAGCGACGAGGTAGGCGTTTGCTGTAATTTTTGGGCCTGCCCGAAGTATCCGGCCTGTGTGGCGTTGTAGAATTTCCCTAAAATGAGCGAGAAAATGTTCTGCGATACCTGTACCACAAGGTAGCCCGCCAGCAGGTTGGCACCGAAGCGCCACAACTGCTTGAAGCGCGCCATGTCAAATTCCCATCGCAGTTCCCAGCGCGAGAACAAGGCGAGCAGCAACAGTTGGGTTCCCGGGAAACCTACTTGCAGCACTACCAGCGACCAGTAGCGCGCCCCAGCGATGGCGGCGACGATGGCGGCGGTGACGGCAAGGCCTATCGCGGCCACGTTGATTACGGCCACGCGTTTGAAACGCAACTGCGAGCGCAAGCGTGTGAGCGGCGTGATGGTGAGTGCGCTCAGTACGGCGCCAATTCCCAAGGCGCGCATCACGGGCGCGAGCTGTGGGTGTCCGAAAAACCAAGCCACAAGTGGTGCAATCGCCACATAGGTCAGGGCGAGAAGGACTCCCACGGCCACGTTGAAGTAGAACACGGTGTTGAAGTCGCGGCGCGATGGCGACTTGTGCATGAGTAGAGCGTCGCCTAGTCCGCAGTCGATGAGGGTGAACACGAGTGCCGAGAACACGCCGAGCATGGCAAGCAGCCCAAAGTCGTCGGGGCTGAGCAGGTAGCATAGCACAATGTTGCCCACAAACGAGATAATATTGGCGCCGAAACGCTCAAACAGGGCCCACAGCAGGTGCAACAGTCTCATGCCGCCACCTCCTCATCTTCATGTGGCAGTTTCCACGACTGCGCCATGACATAAAAAATAAAGAAGCACACCAGCACGTTGCGCAGGAAGTCCTGATAGACCATGATGAGCAGCAGCAATGCCAGCACGTAGAATTGCAGGTTGTAGTCGCGCGTGGCACCCTTCTCGGGCCGACGGAACAGCAGTAGCCCGAAGAAAGCCGCGATGAGGGCCACGCCTATCCATCCCAGCTGCACTAGGATATGGAAGAGGTAGGGGATGGTGCCGATGAGCAGCCACTCGTTTTGCTGGAAAAAGTCGCTATTGGGCACCAGCGTGCCGCCCTTGAAGTGTCCCACGCCCCAGCCAGTGAGGGTATGCCCCGGCTCCTCGTCCTGTAGCTCAAAGAGGAAGAGGAACTTGGAAAAACGTGGAATATCCTCGTTTTCTTGATACTGGTCGCCGTCGTTCTCGAGGAGCCACTCGGCATATTTCTGTGTCTCTTCACCGTTTTCGGCCAGCAAGTAGCTCTCGGCATAATACTGGATGGAGAAGACGTCGCTGGCCTTGTTGCCCGTCGTCACAAGGTAAGTGACCGCGGCTCCGTAGAAGAGCAGTGCGATGACGGGAATGGCAAGCGTCAAGCGGATAAACATCTTGCGGTCGAAGGGAAGCAGCAACAGCAGGTAAAGGGCCAGAAAGACGAAACTCACCTTGGTCTCGTTGAGGAAAGCGGGAAAGAGCACGATGATGAATTGCTTGTTTTCCCACAGGCTTGCCAACAGTCGTTTGCGGTCGAGCCGCTTTTGAAGCAGATAGAACGAGCCGAGGAACAGGAATGTGCTCGTCATGCCGCTCTGGTAATCACCCAGCGAACCTCCCACGTGGTCGCCTGCGCCATAGTATAGGAACTGAATTACCATGCAGGGCACCTGCAACCACAGATAGAGGTAAATGAATCGGTCGATACGCTTGGTGGCCGTCTGCCAGCGCCCGTCTTCGGCCATGAGGTAGCGCAGGATGGGCAGGACAAAGAGGTAGCCGATGAAGTCGCGCATACCATTGACGTAGAAGAACAGGCTCTCATGGTTGTAGATGAGCGTGATGAGAGCCGATACCACCAGGGAAACGGCACCAAAAATGATGTCGCGGCGGTCGCTGAGCGTCCAGCACCCCAAGGCCACCATGATGACGTCAAAGGCGAGATAGACAATGGGGAGGGCAGGGGAGAGGTCGTGGAACATCATTTGTGCCACGAAACCGATGGTGACCCTAATCCACAAGGCCACTTCGAGCACGCGCAAAATGATGTCGCTCTTTTTCATCCTTCTACTTGACGGGTTAATAAGCTCACGGCTCAAAGCTCACTGCTCAAAGCTCAAGGCTCACTGCTCACTGCTCACCGCTCAATCCTCTTTGCCGTAGCCGTAACCGTAGCCCTGCGAGTTGCGCGACTTGGTGTCGTTGAGCACCACAGCCACGTTCTTGAGTTGCCCTCGCTCGACCACGCTGTTGAAATACTTGAGCTGGTTGCGCTTGGTGAAACCGGCGCGCGTTACAAACAGGGTGGCATCGGCCTTGGCGTCAACCGAGAAGGTGTCGCTCACCATGGCGATGGGCGCCGAATCGATGATAACAATGTCGTAGCGTGCGCGCAACTCATCGAAGAACGTGGTGGCGCGGTCGCCCAGCAACAATTCGCTCGGGTTGGGTGGCACGGGTCCGGCAACTATGACGTCGAGATTAGGCGAGCCCTCGACATGTTGCACGAGGCTGTCGAAGTTGATATCTTCGCTGGCGAGGAACGAAGTGACGCCCGGCGTGTCGCCCAGGTCGAGCATTTCGGCGAGCCGTGGGTTGCGTATGTCCATTCCCACGAGTGCCACGCGCTTGTCGAGCAGAGCGAACGAGGCCGCGAGGTTTGCGCTAATAAATGACTTGCCCTCGCCGGCGACGCTCGAGGTGACCACGATGACCTTGTCGTCCTTGCCGGTGAGCATGAACTGCAGGTTGTTGCGCAACAGACGGAAGAGCTCGACGATGCCCGACGTCTTCTGCGGCTCGACCACGAGCTGCGTGTTGTGCCGGTTGTGGCTCACCTCGCCCAGGACGGGCACGGTAACCAGTGTTTCGAGTTCCTCTTGCGTGGCAAACTTGGTGGTGAGCAAGCGCTTCAAGTAGAGGAGCAAGATGGGAATGGTGAGCCCCAGCAACAGTCCGATGAGCAGCACCATGAATTTATTGGGATAGACGGGCTTGGTGTGGGCGAAGGCGTGGTCCACCACTTGTCCCTTGGGCGTGGTGGCCGCCAGCAGCAGTTGGTTCTCCTCGCGCTTTTGCAGCAGGAAGGTGTAGAGGGCGTTCTGTATGCCTTGTTGGCGGTAGAGCGTCCGCATCTCGCGCTCATGCACCGGCAGGCGGTCCATTTGGTTGAGCGACGAGGAACTGAGTGAACTGGCGCGGTCGATTTGCACGCGCAGTGCCCGCAACGTATTGTCCACGCCGGTGAGTACGTTGGCGCGCATGGCGGCGATTTGGTTGTCGATTTGCTGCAACTGCTGGTTGTTGCCGGTGGCGCTAGCCTCGAGCTTGCTTCGCTCGATGATGAGTGCGTTATAGGCCTTTAATGGGCTTGTGGCTGCGGTGGAATCGATGTCGAACGGGACGTAGTTGTTGCGGTTACGCGGGTCGTTCATGAAGTCCTTAATCATGGACACGATGCGGTACTTGGTCTCAAGGGCGACAACGCTGTTGTCGGCCATTTGTTGCCGCGTGATGAGCGCCTTGGTTTGCATCTCCACGTCGGCGATGTCGTGTCGCCGCTTGTAGTCCTCGATTTGCGCTTCGCTGCCGGCGAGGTCATTGTAGATGAGTGCGATGCGCTCGTCGATGAAGTTTCCGGTATTGATGGCCTGCTCGTTCTTCTCGAGTTCACCGCGCTCGTTGTAGAGCTTGACGAGCGTGTTGAGCATGTCTTTGCCTCGGTCAATCACGGGATCGACGACGTCCATGTAGATGGCGTTGCTCTTCTTACTCTTGGTGGTGACGGTCATTATTTCGCGCAACTGCTCGGCACGCGGGGTGTTACCGCTCACGAGGATGGTGAGCGTGAGTGGCTTGCCGAGCTTGAAATGCTCGGTGGTGTGCAGGTTGAAGATGCCGTAGGGTGTGGCGAAGTTATAGGGGAATGTGACGTCCTTTTTTTCGGTGGTGACGCCGAAGAGGCCTTTGCGCAGCTGCACCAGTGCCTTTCCCTGCTTATCGACGACGACCTTGACATTGAGCGTGGTCATGAGGGTATCGAAGAATTCGACAGGTGCCTCGAGCTCGATGGGCGAGTCGTTGTAGTGGTCGATTTTTGTCATGAAGCCCGTTTTCTCGTAGTAGCGTCGGTTGAGCTTGAGTTGCTCAATCATCTTGACGCAAAGCTCCTGCGAGCCCATCACCACCACCTCGTCATCGACTTTGCTGCCGCCAGTGCCCAGCGAGAGGCTCTTGAGGAGCGACGAGGCGCCCGTGTTGTTGTCCTTGTCGGCAACCATGACGGTGGATTCGATGAGGTAAGCGTCGGGCTTGATGTGCAGATAGAAGAGGGCCCCTCCCAGACACAACGCCGTGGCGATGGCAAAGAGTAGCCAGTGGCGCTTGTATCGTGCCATAGCTGCGCCAAAGTCGACGATTTTTTCCTTTTCTTTTTCCATTCCTAAGTGTTTCACTTTACGACGAGTGCAATAATTAGCGAGGCGATGACACTCGCGGCGCTCACGATGGTTGAGGTGAGTGACAGTTTGTAAGCGTTGTTGGTGTTGTATTTTGAGTTATCCTCCCTGATGGTGTTGGGAGAAACATATACCACGTCGTTCTGCTGCAGGTAGAAGTAGGGCGACGACAGGGTGCGGCTGTCGCTCAGGTCCAGCCGGTGGTAGGCCGTCGCGCCGTTCTCCTCACGCAGCACGAGCACGTTGTTGCGCTCGGCATACTCGGTGAGGTCGCCGGCTGCCGCCAACGCCTCGAGTAGCGTGAGGCGTTCGCCGTTCACTTTCACGCGCGAGGGCTCTTTGACTTCGCCCATGACATTGACATAAAAGCCCACGAGCTTGACGGTCACATAGGGGTCTTTGACATCGCGCGCCACACGTTGACGCAATGTTTCGGCCAGCTGGTTTGTGGTCATGCCCTTGACGTTCATGCGCCCGATGACGGGCAGCTCGATGTTGCCCGAGGGGTCCACGATGTAGGTCTGCTGCTTGGGCTCGGCCGAGAGCGATAGCTGGTTGCGCGACTGGCTGTTGCTGGCAGGCGCGTTGTAGATGGCGGTGGCCGCCGGCACGCTCGACGAGATGGTGATGAGTAGCTCGTCGTCGGGCTGCAGCTTGATGGCATATTCATTGCTGGCCAATGGCACTGTGCCGTCGTTGCCCGGCAAGTTGTTGAAGTAGGTCAAATGGTTGTCGCGGGTGGTGCTGCACGATGCCATCGCCAGCGTCACCAGCGCAAGAATAGTAGTCTTTATCTTCATTATAATCAATTTATCCCTGCAAAGGTAGTTATTTTAATCATAAAACGAAATGCAAGGCAGAATATTATTTAAGGTGTCTTAAAAGTTGGCTTGAGTTGACTTATGAACAAAAAAAGCAAAAAAAGGAGTGAAAATTTTGAGGAATGCGAAAAAATTCGTTTCTTTGTCAGTTGATTGCAACCGAAAGGGAAATTATAAATTTTTAAACAACTCATTTAATAAAATCACAGTATGAAGAAAGCATTACTCCTTCTTTTTGCGGCTCTTCTTGGCATGGGCGCTTGGGCGCAAGTAACCAAAGATAACAAGAGCTACGAGCCTTATGGCGAAATCAAGGTCAAAAACCTGTGGATTAACGCCGAGAACTACAGCAACCGCACCCAGTTCCAGGCACAGCCGTTCATGCAGCTGTCGAACAACACGAAGCAACCGATGGCCGTGATGTACGATGGTATCATCTATGTGGCCCACAGCGAGGCCAAGACGACTGTTGTAAGCCCCGGCGACACTGTGAGCCAAGCTGTGGTTCACCGTTTTGATGTGCTCACTGGTGCCGCACTCAGCGACCTTGACCTGACGCTCGATGGCCGCCCCTATGGTGGTTTGTTGGCAGCCAACAACATCGGCGTGGACAACTTTGGCCACTTGTGGATTATGCCTTATCGTCAGATTAAGGACAACACCATGCTGTATCAGCTCAACCCCGATAACGGTGAGATGACGCTGCTGGCCACCCTCGAGAGCGATATTGAAATTGCTCGTATCGACTACTACGACGTGGTGGGCGACATTACGCTCCAGGAGGCTCCATGTAACATCATCGCTCCGGGCGCAAGCGTGGAGGCCGTCTATGGCTGGCACAACGACATAGACGGCGATGCCGACACTTGGACGGGCTTCTTTGACGGTGACACCTACATGAACTTCACCGAGTTCTATCCCGCAAAGCAGACGAACTGGGGTATCGCCCCCTACGCCCGTTTCTTGCTCGGTGATGACGAGGACACTCGCTACGATGGCGACCTGTTCTATATCGATGGTTTCAACCAGTATCCCACGCTGTATGCGCGTGACGGCTCTATTATCGATAGCTTCGAGTTTGCCACCGAATCGCTCAAGGCCGACTCTGTGCTCTACCCGCTCACCAGCGTGAACGGTGTTGCCGACTTCTTTGTGGGCGACTGCCACATGTTTGCCTATGCTAAGGGCGACTACAACGCTCCCAACACTTACGACATTATCGTTGCCGAGCTCGGCGAAGGTGCTGCATTCGATGGTATGACGCGTTGCTGGCAGATGCCCAGCAGGGGTCTCGGTAACAACAACGAGAGCGGCCGTCGCCTCACCGTCATTAACACCGAGGAAATCGAGGTTGGTGGCAAGCCCGCCGTGCGCATGATGATTTACAAGAACGCCAACGGTATAGCAGTCTATGAGATTGGCGAAGGCGTCGAAGGTGGCGGACCGTCGTTTGACCAAGGCGATGTGAACGGTGACGGCGTGGTGAGCGGTGCCGATGTGACCGCCCTCTACAACGTGCTGCTCGACGGTGCTGAAGCCGGCGGTGATCCCGACGTCAACCAGGACGGCGTGGTGAGCGGTGCCGACGTGACCGCACTCTACAACATCTTGTTGAACAGCTAATCAACAAGCAACATGATTTTTAAAGTTTAAAATTGTGAAAGAGGGCTCTGTGATGGAGCCCTCTTTCTTTAGCGATGAGCTCACTGCTTAAAGCTCACGGCTCAAAGCTCACGGCTCACGGCTCACTGCTCACTGCTCATTTTGTGGTTACGGGGAAAAGTTGTAACTTTGCGGGGCAAAATGAAGACGATGTGGCAATATCTCGTGATGACGGCGGCTGTGCTCTTGGCACTGGCGTGGATGGCGTCGTGTTCGTCGTCGAAGCATGTGCCCCAGGGACAATACCTGCTCGACAAGGTGGACATCGACATCGAGGGTGGCGCGCGCGATGATATCAACTACTCGACGCTCGTCAACTACCTGCGGCAGACCGAGAACCATAAGGTACTGGGCGGCCTTAAACTGCAGCTGGCCATCTATAACATGAGCGGCAGCGACACCACGCGCTGGTTCAACCGCTGGGTGCGCCGCATTGGGTCGCCGCCCGTCATCTATGACTCTACGCTCACCGTGGCTAGTGCCCACCAGTTGCAGCGCGCCCTCATCAACAAGGGGTATCTCAAGAACGAGGTCGATTACACTGTCAATCTCAACGACAAGAAGCGCAAGGCGCGCGTGAAATACCACATCGCGCTCGGCGAGCCTTATTACCTGCGCAGCATCGCCTACGACATTCCCGACGACACGTTGCGCGACATCGTACTCGCCGATACCGCGTCGTTGCCCGTCAAGACTGGAGACCTTCTCGACCACAACAAGCTGGACGCAGCGCGCACGCTCATCATGCAGCGTCTGCGCAATAGTGGCTATTTCGCCTTCAATAAGCAATACGTTTCGTTCATCGCCGATACGTCGGCCACCTCGCGCGCCGTTGACTTGACTCTCACCGTGGCCAACCCGCCCCACAACGAGCGCCTGCCTTACCTTGACATGCACCGCACTTTCGTGATGCGCAACGTGACCTTCGTCACCAACTATGACGCGGTGGCCATGCAGTCGAGCTACTACGGCGCCGACACCACGAGTTACAACGGCCTCACCATCTACTATGGCGATGACCGATATATCAATGCGCATACCCTCGATGAGAGCTGTCATCTGCGACCTGGTGCCATCTATAGCGCCGCCGACGTGGACCGCACCTATAAGTCGTTGGGCCGCCTGGGCATCCTCAAGTTTATCAACATCGAGGTGGTGCCCGTGGGTGAGATAGGCGGCGTGGCCATGCTCGATGCCTACGTGCTGCTCACCCGCGACAAGTCGCAGAGCGTGTCACTGTCGCTCGAGGGCACCAATAGCGAGGGCGACCTGGGCTTCGGTGTGGGCGTGGACTACCAGCACCGCAACATCTTTAAGGGGAGCGAGACCCTCAACGTCAAGTTCAAGGCCAACTATGAGAGTATTAGCGGCGACGTGAGCGGCCTTATCAACGACAACTACAGCGAGTATCAGGGCGAGGTGGGCCTCACCTTCCCCAAGTTCAAGGCGCCTTTCCTGCGCGAGAACTTCAAGCGGCGCATCCAGGCCTCGACCGAGTTCAGCACGCGCTTCAACTACCAAGCGCGCCCCGAGTACACGCGCATCATCGCTGGTGCCGCGTGGAAATACATCTGGAGCGAGCGCAGTAACCAACTCAGGCACACCTTCAACCTCATCGACCTCAACTACGTGTACCTGCCGCACAGCCGTGGCGGTTTCCTCGACAGTATCGCCAACCCGCTGTTGCGCTACTCTTACGAGGACCACTTCATCATGCGCATCGGTTACTCCTATTATAAGACCAACAAAATCAACGCCTCGCCGTTACTCACGCAGCGACAAAAGAACATCTACACCTTGCGGGCATCGGTCGAAACGGCCGGTAACCTGCTCTACGGTATCTCTCGCATGACGGGGCAGCATCACGAGGAAGATGACTCGTACAAGGTGTTCGGCATACGCTATTCACAGTATGCCAAGGCCGAAGGCGACTTCTCTTTCACCCACTACTTCGACAATCGCCAAAGCATCGCCTTCCATGTGGGGGCCGGCATCGCCGTGCCTTACGGCAACAGTTCGGTGCTTCCGTTCGAGAAACGCTTTTATGCCGGCGGTGCCAATAGCGTGCGCGGTTGGGGCGTGCGCACCCTGGGTCCGGGCTCGTTCAACACGAGCAAGTCGCAGAGCTCGTTCATCTACCAGTGTGGTGACGTGCGTTTCGACGCCAGCGTGGAATACCGTGCCAAGCTGTTCTGGGTCATCGAGATGGGCCTCTTTGTCGATGCGGGCAACATTTGGACCATCCGCGACTATCCCGACCAGCCCGGCGGTGTGTTCAAGTTTGACAAGTTCTATGAGCAAATCGCCCTGGGCTACGGATTGGGCCTGCGCATGGACTTCACCTACTTCCTGCTGCGCCTCGACATGGGCATGAAAGCGCACAACCCGGCCAGCGGTCAGAAGTCGTGGCCGCTGTTCAGCCCCAACTTCAAGCGCGATGCCGAGTTCCACTTCTCGGTGGGTTATCCTTTCTAATTTAGCTTTGAGCTTTTAGCTTTGAGTTGTGAGGTTGATGTACGAGACTTCAATTTCCGAGCAAAGCTCGCCTACCCGTAGCCTTTCTCGCACTACACCGACATGCTCACGGCTCACAGCTCACGGCTCGCAGCTCAATGGATTTTCACGCGGGCGCGTGCTATGCGGTACTTTTTGATTTTTGCGGCGGTGAAATCGCAACCGGCGTAGCTCACCGTCTCCTTCTCCTCGAGGAACTCGCCCTTGATGGCCAGCATGAGTCCCGCCACGGTTTCGGCCTCGTCGCGCAAGTCGTCGAAGTCCTTTTCGTCGAGTCCGGTGACCTCAAAGAAGTCGTCGAGCGGCGTTTTTCCGTCGAACATGAAAGTCTCGTTGTCGATGCGTGTGTAGAACTTTTCCTCGGTGTCGTACTCGTCGTCGATGTCGCCCACGATTTCCTCCAGCACGTCTTCCATGGTGGCGATGCCCTGGGTGCAGCCAAACTCGTCGACGACGACCGCCATGTGGATTTTTCTCTTGCGGAAGTCCTCGAGCAGGTCGTCAATCATGCGGTTCTCGGGCACGTAATAGACAGGGCGCAGCAGCGACGTCCACGAGAAGCTGTTGTCGCGCTTGCCGATATAGGGCAGCAGGTCCTTGGCATAGAGGATGCCGCGCACGTCATCGTCGCCGTCACCATACACCGGCATGCGCGAGTAACCATGTTCCACGATTACTTTCACCACCTCGTCGAAGTTGGCCTCGGCGCTCAGCGCCACCACATCGACGCGCGGTGTCATGATTTCGTTCACCGTCTTGTCGCAGAAACGCAGGATGCCTTCGAGCAGGCCCTTGTCGTCGTCGCTTGCCACGTCGCTCTTTTCGAGGGCCACGCTCAGGTCGTCCATGGTGATGTCGTCGGCGCGCGGCGACACGGCGCGGCCCACGATGCGCGTGCTGCGCACCATGAGTTTCGACAGCGGCCCCAGCATCGCGCTCATGGCCTGAAGACCGGGCGCAGTGAACAGTGCGAACTTGACGTTGTTGTTGCTGGCGTAGAGCTTGGGGATGACCTCGCCGAAGAGCAGGATGAGGAAGGTGAGCACCACCGTCTGCACGATGAACTCGGCCACCACGCTGTTGAAGTGCAGCATCTGGCTCAATGCGAAGTGCAACATCACGATAATCATGATGTTCACCAGGTTGTTGCCGATGAGGATGGTGGCCAGCAGGCGCTCGGGGGCACGCAACAAGGTCTCGATGCGCGAGCGCTTGCGCTCATCGTCGATGCTTGCGATTTGTTCGCGTGTGAGCGAGAAAAAGGCCAGCTCGCTGCCCGAGTTATACGCCGAGAAGGACAATCCCAGCAAGGCCACGATAATTGCCACTATGCTCCCCCAGTTGGGAGCTTGAAATGCGATTGCCGGCTGTTGTGCCAGCATTGTCGCCAATAATTGATACGGTAAAGGGTCGGGATCCAAAATCTCTTGTTTTAGTTACACTTAACCCGCGCGGCTTTAGCTGCCGGGCCATTGACTGCCGCAAAGGTAATACTTTTCGTTGATTCCTGCAAATCTGGCGGGCGTGTGTGATAATTTAAGTTAAAAAGGGCGGTGTAGAGGGGCTTTTGTTGGGTTGTTTGCGAAAAAAACGCTATCTTTGCATAAAATTTATAACTTAGGTATAATATGGACTTGAATAAAGTGTTGTTCATCACCCAGGAGATTGCGCCCTACTTGCCTGAGACACCCATGTCGGTGTTCACGCGCGAGCTGGCGCAGGGCGTGCAGGAAAAAGGTGTCGAGGTGCGCACCTTTTCGCCCAAATATGGTGCCATCAATGAGCGCCGCAACCAGTTGCACGAGGTCATCCGGCTCTCGGGTATGAACCTGATTATCGACGACACCGACCATCCGCTCATCATCAAGGTGGCCACCTTGCAGCCTTCGCGTCTGCAGGTTTACTTTATATATAATGAGGACTACTTCGAGAAACTTGTCACTAAGACCTTGGAGACCGAATCAAGCCCCGAGGACAATGACGAGCGCAGCATCTTCTACGTGCGCGGCGTGCTCGAGACGGTGAAGAAGTTGCGGTGGATGCCGCCCATTATCCAGTGCAGCGGCCTGATTACTTCGCTGGCCCCGTTGTATATCAAGAAGTTCTATGGCGACGATCCCTCGTTCCGCGATACCCGCGTGGTATATGCGCTGCACGGCGATGCGTTTCCTCAGCCCCTCGATGTGCGTCTGGCCGAGAAACTGGTGCAGGACGGCATTGACGACAAGTACCTCAAGGCTATTGCCGGAAAGGGTGCCGACACGCTGGCGCTGACGCGCTTGGCGCTCGAGCACAGCGACGCCGTGGTACAGTGCACGCCGGTGCTCAGCCCTGAGGTCCTCGAGTTGGTGAAAAAGTCGAAGTTGCCTTTCCTGCCCTATGAGGAGAGCGACGACACCACCGCGCTCGTCGACCGTTATTTGGAGTTCTACCAAACGCTGTAGTAAAAAATCACGAAATTCCACTCATGCGTAATTTTATCATAGTCATGGCCTCGTTTGCCATGCTGCTTGCGACGGCCTCGTGTGTCGACGACACCATAGGCTCGTCGCTGCTCGACAGCCAGACGGCACTTATCGAAGATTCCTCATTCACCCTCACCGGCAGCACGATTGCCAACCACCACTTGCGCTCGCGTAGCACCAAGCAGCTCATTGGCATCGTCAACTCGCCGGGCTACGGCACTCTGGAGAGCGACGTCGTGACCCAGTTCATGCCGGCTCTTGAGCTTGAGGACGACGACGTGACCGTTGAGACCATTGATTCGTGCCGCCTCTCGCTGTATATCTCCACCGGCGACTTCACCGGCGACTCCATCGTGCCCATGCGCATGACGGCCTATGCGCTCACCAAGTCGCTGCCCAACCCCATCTATAGCGACTTCGACCCCACGGGCTACTACGACCCGTCGGCACCGCTGGGTTCGGCCACCTATAGCGCCAACGCCCTGCAGCAGAGCGATTCGGTGCAGTCGTTGGGTTACCGTTGCGTGGTGATTCCGCTTCCCGTAGAGCTTGCGCGCTCGATGTTCGAGGAATACCACAACAACCCCGCGACGTTCAACTCGCCCACGGCATTCGCACAGTTCTTCCCGGGCATCTACCTGACCAACACCTACGGCCAAGGCCATGTGATGAACTTTAAGGCCACGCAGCTCGATGTTTATTACCACAAGGCGTCGGAACCCGGCACGGCCCTCGCCCAGGTATATATGACGGCTACACCCGAGGTGGTGTATAACAACAATATCAAGCTCACCTTTGACCCCGCCGTGCAGCAGATGGTCGATGATGGCGAGGCGCTTGTCATGGGCCCCGCCGGCCTCGAGGCGCAGCTACGCTTCCCCATCCAAGACATTGTGGATAATTACCGTGCGCGCTCTAAAAACGGCCTGGCCGTCATCAACTCCCTGGAGTTCACGTTGCCCGTCGAGGAGGTGGAAAACCGTTGGGGCGTGGCGCCTCCCACCCACCTGTTGCTGGTGAAGAGCGCGAAGAAGGACGAGTTCTTCGAGGCCGACACGCTCACCGACAACAAGGATTCGTTCTATGCCGAGTATGACCCGGTGACGCAGTCCTACACTTTCAACGACATGCGCGCCTACCTGCTCGACATCCTCAACAACAAGAACGGTGTGGCTGCCGATGAGGATATGTTCCTCACACTCACGCCCATCGATGTCACCACCTACACCGCCCAGTCCAGCTATTACACGACAGCCACCACCACCGTCACCAAGATAGCTCCGGCGGTCTCAAAACCATCGATAGCGAGAATTTTGCTAAAAAAAGCTAAAATTAAGCTAACTTTTAGCCGACAATTCATAGAATAGTTGTATCTTTGCACCGCTTTTGAAAAAGCGGCCGCCACAAGGGCGGTTCACAGGCCACAATAGCTCAGTCGGTAGAGCATTGCATTCGTAACGCAAAGGTCGTCGGTTCAAGTCCGACTTGTGGCTCAAAGCGGGCTGTTAGTCATTTGATTAACAGCCCGCTTTTGATGCGTGTGACATGCCTTGGCGGCTATCGTGCGAGGGGTGGCAGCACGCGTCGCAGGGCGGCAAGCACGCGGTCGATATTTTTCTGGCCCTTTCCCCAGTCGATGATGGTGGTGGCAACTGCCGGCACGCTGGAGATGTGAATGCGCGTGTGGTTCGGGTCAAGGAATTGGCACTGGATGGTCACGGTCTCTCCCCACGACCAGAGCGAGGCACTTGACTTGAGCACCACCGAGCCTGGTTGCTGGAAGTGGCTGAAGTTCAACCCTTCAACCGATCGCGAGATGGACATTACCCTTTCAAGGACGGTGTTCACATTGAGTGGATACACAAATTCATGATGTTTATCGATGAGTGACATAGTGAGTAAAGTTTTGTTGGTTACCGCAAAGGTAACATTTTTTTATTATAAATGAATGATTTATTTGCGGGTTTGGAGATTTTTACTTTTCTTTGCCGAGAATTAAGATGCCGTGTGCGGCAATTTGCAATATTAACATAACCTTACCTAACAACTATTTTTTATGACCAAAAAAATTACTCTTGTCGTGCTGGCCGCGGCAACATTGTGTTGCTTTGCCTCCAGCGCTTCACCTGTGAAAATTAAAGGCGTTTACAACAACAACCGTTACGATGACCACAGCGACCACTGGTATAGCACCTATGTGGGCTGGAACAGTAATCTGGGCAAGGCAATTTTCATTGTGGAAAATGGCATCTATGTGATGGATGTGGATGACTATTCGGTGAGTACCCCCGAGAAAGACCCCGCCGTGAACAAAGATGATTTCTATGCTAACGGACAGTTTACCGACGACGAAAAAGCGTTATGGGCCAATAACTTTAACTTGATGTATGGCAACTCGGGTGCCGTTATGGCGAATAACGTTATCACTACGGTGACCTCGAGAACCGAATCGGAAGGGGTGGACTCAACCAATATCTTTGCTGTGCGCAAGTGGGACGCCACCACTGGTGACCTGCTTAACGCCCCCGACGACTACTATCCTGCCAAAGCCTGCCTCGAATCGGCCGGCATGTGCCTCAACCCCGTTGACGGCAAGGTGTATGGCTTGTTCTACCTCACGGCCCAAGACCTTCCCGAAGAGATTGTGAACGACCCCGACTTTTTCGTCGACAGTGATGGCGACGCTACCAGCACCGATGCGGGCTACTGCGTCTGCACCATCGACCTCGAGACGATGACGATCACTCCCATCACCCCCGGACTGTACTATGGCAACTATGTCACTTTCGCCATCAACAGCGAGGGCCGCGCCTTTGCCATGACGAGCGGCGGCTCTGCGGGCTATGAGGGTGATGACGGCAAGATGTACAACTTGAATGGAGAGCTTACCGGAGCCACCCTGTGCGAGTTCGACCTCAGCACCGGACTCATGCTCACCATTCCTGAGATTTTCGTCGACCCCGAGACGGGAGAGGATTATACCGAGAATGTGAACATTTATTCCCCTACGGGCTATTGCTCGCAGGTCCACCGCCAGAGCGCTTGCTTCAGCAAGAAAGACCCCAGCAAGATGTACTGGAATGGTTTCTATAACAGCGGCAAGGGCTTTAACGAGTATGGCAGTTGGACCACACTTTCCGATCGTGATTGGAAGACGAACGGCAAGTATGACACCGCCCTCTATGAGGTGAACGTGAACACCGGCGAGGCCACGCGCATCGCTAAGATTGACAACCGCTTCACCTTCTCGTGCATGTGGGTGGTGGAAGATGCCGTTGCTGGCGATGTGAATGGTGACGGCGTGTTGAGCGGTGCCGACGTGACGGCCCTCTACAACAAGCTGCTTGACGATGTCGATCCCGCCGGCAATCCCGACGTGAACGGCGACAATGTGGTCAGCGGCTCCGACGTGACCGCCCTTTACAACCTTTTGCTCAATTAGGAATTAGGAATTAGGAATTTAGTACAAAGCATATCGTTTTACGAGGGACGAGGGCCGCTTGCCGGCTCTCGTCCCGTTGTTTCACGCAGGCCGTTTTACTTGGATTTTGCGCACAAAGACCTAAAGTACAAAAAGGAACCTTCGCGTTCAGACATCGATTCTCGCCACGCCCTCCTGATGGCAAATTTCAACAATTTCATCAATGATTATTTGTGCCCGGAGTGAAGAATGTTGCCGATGAGAATGTAACGTATAATCATAGCCTGCTGTGTTGGGAGGTATATACTTAAACTTTGTTAATGGGTGTTTACTTTGTGGTGGTTTTTTCGTTTTATTAGCAAAGATACTCATATTTAGGATGGAGCAAAGTGAATTTGAGCGAAAAGCCAAGGTGTGGCGAAATTTGGCCTACGAGACAGGGCTGGCGTATGGCGCAGACCCCGACGAGGCCGAGGATGTCGCTCAGGACACATTGCTGAAACTGTGGGCACTGCATGATGAGCTCGAACGATATCAGTCGGTGATAGGACTAACGCGGGTGATAGCGCGCAACCTGACCATAGATCTGCGTCGCAATCAACGCACCATTCGTCTTGACGAGCTTCCTTGCAACTTGCCAGCTTTTGACAAGTTTGCCGACAGTGACCTCATCAGCCGAGAGGAAGAGAACGCTCTTAACCAACGGCTGTTGCAGTTGCCGCCCCGGCAGCACCAAGTACTGGTGATGCGACAGGTGGAACACCGCAGCTACAAGGAGATTGCCGCCCTGCTGGGAATCGAGGTGAGCTCGGCCAAGGTACTGCTGTCGCGAGCGAGGAAATGGATATTGAATCAATGCATAATGCAAAATGGCTTGTTTACTGATGTTAGATGAACGATTGCATATTGAGGAACTGCTGAGGCGGTTTATGGAGGGCGAGACGACGCTCAACGAAGAGCGCTTCTTGGGCGATTGGCTTCGCACGCATGAGGTGGACGACTCACTGAAGCCCTATCGGCGGATGTTTGCTGCCTTTGATGCGGGGCTGCCAATCCCCTCTGGCGAAGCAGAGCAGTTAACTCCACCCCTCACCCTACCACATAGGGAAAAAGTGGGGGGGAAATTGAAACGTCACAACATGGTGTGGTGGCGCTGGGCAGCGGCAGCGGTCATTGCAGTACTGGTGGCACTGGGCGGTATCCGGTTGGCGAAACGGCCCGCGACATCTGCCGAACAACTACCAATTGTGGCAAGGGAAACGCCAAAGCCCGCTATTGACACTGTCGTTGAGAATGTCGATATGAAGCCTGCACTTGCCGAGGGCCGGACAGAAGCCGACAAATCAGCGGCACCTATTGTCGTCGCTACCACAAAGGCGGTGAAGGAGAAGCACGAGGCCGTAGCGTTATCCAATAAACAAGACAGCATAGAGGTGGTGCGCACAGCGGGTGACCTGGAACTTGCCGAGAGTGAGTTTCTTGCTGAGCAACAGGAACTGGAACGACAACTGCAAGAGCTGCAAGAGCAACGCTTGACAAGGCTAAGCGGTTGGCACTACACGTCCCTGCCTTGCGAATAGATATAGCTTTCCTAACTTCCTAAAGTGGCAATTTTCACTATAACTATTAAATATTCAAACTATAACCGACAATGAAAAAGATAATCATGTTTACACTGACGATGGCGATGGCCGTCATGGTAATGGCACAGTCACATGTGCAGAACGCTTTTGAGTCGCTAAAGCAAAGTGGTTTCATCCACGCACGACGTACAAACCATAATTGGGGCGAGAATGGTGAGCGCACAGGCCTACTTGAGATTTATGAGTTCAAGACAAATACATCATCTGACCGCCGTGTGGTGCAGGAGTTGATTAACGCTTTTGCATCTGACAGCGAGGATGCTTACAGCTATGTGTCGCACCAGGCAGGTGGGGAACGACAGCGTTATGCCATCTATTATGACCGCGACAACAGTGAGATGATTGGTCGAAACAAGGATGACAACTATGTGTTGTTCAACGTAATGGATCCTGATGATGCAACTAACACCTACCGCTATTGCTACGCCCTGGAATGGCGCAGCACCGATGATGGTCAGCTGAAAGGCCGTGCATTGAAGACCTACGCACCCAAACCAACCAAGTCAAGCAAGTCGTTTGCCTGGCGTCGGGGCGAGCGAAAATTGGGAAGCGTCAGCATCCCACAGGGCGACGGCAAGAACTACACGCTGGAACTAGACAGTCTGGTGGGTGGTGTGCTGGACAAAACGTTTAAGGGGCTTGGAGAACTTGAAGGCTTAGATGATTTGGGAGAACTGGTAGATGATTTGGGAGAACTGGAGGGCTTGCGGGACTTGAAAGACCGCATCATCGTGTTGTCAAATGACGACGACACTGACGAGCTTGCTGACGATGTGGAGTGGCTCACCTCATTTAACCACTACCGTAATGCGTTCAAGCGTGCGGCAGCAAAGGAAAGTAGCACGATGGCATCGTATGCGACCTCGATTTTGAAGCTGTGCAAGAATGCCAAGAAGGTGCATCTCACTGATGGCGAACTGAATTTGTGCCGCAAGAGTATCAAGGAAATGCAGAAGATGACAAAGGACAGCTTTGTTAAAGGTTTGCTCGACGAAGCGATTACGAACTTGCGGTAACCAGTCAAACCGGTTATAGCACCATTCAAGATGTTTTTTTGTCCAGAATCTGTCATCAGACCTGGATTGGGTATCCTTTGCCCTAATAATTGATTTAAGGTTAATTATAGCAAAACAACAAACTTCACAATTTCATTTTTTAATGATTGGTGGGACCCACTCTCACTGGCGGCTCATGTGAATGCTCCGCCAGTGATTCTTTTGTGTGAGGCTTCGCCAGGCAATGGCCATCTTGTTGATTATGTTGCGTAGTGTTGCTGGCGCGGGAGGTGATTTTTATGGGGTGAAAAGGCGGTTTTTTTTGGTGGTTAGGACAATTTTGTTTATTTTTGTAGGTTTTAATGACATAACAAGAAAAACTAGATAGAGATGATACAGATTAAGAAGATGGTGGTGGCACTCGCGTTCATGGCAGCGATGGTGCCCAGTGCCGTTGCTCTCAACGTGAGCGTGACGGCGGGCAAGTTGGCCGATGCGGTGACCAACCACAATGTGAGTGAGCTCGTTGTGAGCGGTACCGTGGACGCGCGTGATTTCTATTTCATCGCCCACGAATTGCCCAACCTCAAGCAAATTGACCTGAGTGGTGTGTCGATTGTGGCCTACCGCTCGGAGGATGCACTCTTTGCCTCACAGGTGGATTTCCCTGCCGACGAGCTGCCGCAGTTCGCCTTCTTTGGCCTGCCGCTCACCCGCGTGGTGTTGCCGTCGGGCTTAAAGACGGTAGGCCGCGCGGCCTTGTCGGGGACGTCGGTGACGAGTCTTACGCTGCCGTCGGGCCTCGATTCGATAGGGGCCTACGCCTTTAGCTCGTGTGCCTCGCTCACCCAGGTGAGTGTGCCGGCAAGCGTGCGCGTGGCCGGTCGTGGCGCATGGTCGCGCTGCACGGCCCTGACGACAGCGACGTTGAATCCGTCGAGCGACTTCACCATTCCCGCCGACGCCTTTGTGGGGTGCGTGAAACTGGCTAACGTGAGCCTAGGAGCGCGCGTGACCGTCATCGGCGCCAACGCCTTCGGAGGGTGTTCGCTGCTCAAAGGTATCACCGTGGCCACGAGCAGCCGCCTGGCCGCCGTCGAGAGCCACGCCTTTGACCGCTCGGGCCTCAACACGATTGAATTCCTTCGCAAGGGTCAGGTGACGCAGGTGGGTAGTTGGGCCTTCGCCAATGCCGCCCTTGTGGCCGCCAACGTGCCGACCAGTGTGACGTCACTGGGTGAGGGCGCCTTCTTCTACAATACCACGCTCACCGGCGTGACGTTGCCTTCGCTGGCCGCTGTGCCGCCCTACGTGCTGGCCGGAGACGAGCAAGTGACGGCGACCGAGGTCATTCCCTCGAATGCCACGCGCGTGGGCGACTATGCTTTCTATAACTGGGGTAGCACCCATTTCGTTATCCCCAACAAGGTGAACTACATCGGTACTCAGGCCATGGCCGGAATGA
The DNA here is from genome assembly GCA_017962765.1 of Muribaculaceae bacterium. Taxonomy (GTDB): domain Bacteria; phylum Bacteroidota; class Bacteroidia; order Bacteroidales; family Muribaculaceae; genus Sodaliphilus. Next base: position 38,606 of record JAGCUP010000008.1, read on the forward strand.
CACAGCTGCAAGAGGTTGAGGCTAAGCCCACCACCGTGCCCGCCCTGGGCGAGAACGTGTGGGCCGGCGTGCCGCAGTCCACTGTGACGCTAAAAGTGCCTCGCGGCACCGACGGCAACTATAAGGCTGCCGCGCAGTGGAAAGAATTCCTTGTCACTCCCGAGACTCATTTGCGCGGCGACGTGAACGGCGACGGATATGTGAACGGCAGTGACGTGACGGCGCTTTACAACGTGGTGCTGGGCATTAACATGACCCACGAATCGCGTGCCGATGTCAACGAAGACGGATATGTCAACGGTGCCGACATCACCGCGCTATACAATATTTTGTTGGGCGATGCCAGCTCAATCGCTCCCGCCAAGGCCCCCCGTGCCCGCCATATCAGTGACGCCCTCAAGGCCGAGGCTGTGACGCTGCGGCCTGGCGGCGAGGCCACTCTCGAGCTGCGCCTCGATAATGCTACGCCCTACACCACCTTCCAGCTCGACCTCGCGCTGCCCGTGGGGGTGAGCGTGGCCGGCATGGAGTTGGGTGAGCGTGCAGGCGGCATGGCGATGGGCTTCAACGAAATCACCAGCGGCGTCTATCGCGCGCTGGCCTTCTCGCCGACGCTCGCCACGCTCGATGACGAGAGCGGTGTGGTGCTCCGCGTCACGCTGCGCGCCGACGAGGCTTTCGCCGGCGGCGAGGCCGCAGTGAGCCAAATTCTGATGGTGGAGACCGATGAGACCAGCAACTGGCTGGCCGACTTCAACGTGCGCCTCGAAGCTACCACCGCCATTGGCGAGATTGATGCCGTGGAGGCCGCCGGCCCCGTCGATGTGTATAACCTTCAGGGCCAACTCATTCGCCGCCAGGTTCCCGTGGCCGAGGCCACCGAGGGACTTCCCGCTGGCACCTACATCGTGGGCCACAAGAAAGTAAAGGTTAATTAATTCCTAATTCCTAATTGCTCATTCCTAATTCCTAATTCCTAATTAATAGAAATGTCTATAGAACAAATACTTTCGCAAGCCACGGCGCAAGCCGTGGCCGAGCTCTATGGCGTGGAGTTCCCCGCCGACAAAATCAATCCGCAGACCACCCGCAAGGAATTTGAGGGCAACCTCACCATCATGGTATTCCCTTTCCTCAAAGCGTCGCACAAGGCTCCCGAGGCCACTGCGCAAGAGATTGGCGACTACCTCGTGGCTCACTGCGAGGCCGTGGAGAAATATAACGTAATCAAGGGCTTTCTCAACATCACCATTTCGCCCGCTTTCTGGGCAGGCGTGCTGAATCAAATTTGCGCCACGCCCGACTACGGTTTCACGCCAGTGACCGACGAGAGCGACCTTGTGATGATAGAGTATTCGTCGCCCAACACCAACAAGCCGCTCCACTTGGGGCACGTGCGCAACAATCTGCTGGGCTATAGTTTGGCCCAAATCATGAAGGCGTGCGGCCATAAAGTGGTGAAAACGAATATCGTCAACGACCGCGGTATCCACATCTGCAAGTCGATGCTCGCCTGGCTCAAGTGGGGCAACGGCATCACCCCCGAGAAAGCCGGCAAGAAAGGCGACCACCTTATCGGCGACTTCTATGTGCTCTTCGATAAGCACTACAAGGCCGAAATCAAGGAGATTGCCGCCCGCGAGGGCATCACCGAGGAGGAGGCCGAGAAGAAATCGGCCCTTATGGGTGAGGCACGCGAGATGCTCAAGAAGTGGGAGGACAACGACCCCGAGGTACGCCGTCTGTGGGCCATGATGAACGAATGGGTCTATGCCGGTTTCGACGAGACCTACAAGCGCATGGGCGTCGATTTCGACAAGATTTATTACGAGAGCAACACCTACCTCGAAGGAAAAGAGAAGGTAGAGGAAGGCCTCGAAAAAGGCGTCTTCTATCGCAAGGACGATGGCAGCGTGTGGGCCGACCTCACGGCCGACGGCCTCGACCACAAGTTGTTGCTGCGCAGCGACGGTACCAGCGTGTATATCACGCAGGACATCGGCACCGCCAAGCTGCGCTACCAGGATTATCCCATCGACAAGATGATTTATGTGGTGGGCAACGAGCAGAACTACCACTTCCAGGTGCTCTCGCTACTGCTCGACAAACTCGGTTTCAAGTGGGGTAAGGACCTGATTCACTTCTCTTACGGAATGGTGGAGCTACCCTGCGGAAAGATGAAGTCGCGTGAAGGCACCGTGGTCGATGCCGACGATCTCATGGACAAGATGGTGACCGACGCGGCCGCCATGAGCAGCGACCGTCTCACCGAGATGAGCGCCGAGGAGCGTGACAAAGTGGCAGAAATCATCGGTATGGGCGCCCTCAAGTATTTCATTCTCAAGGTGGACCCGCGCAAGAATATGCTCTTCAATCCCGAGGAGTCTATCGACTTCAACGGCAATACGGGGCCGTTCGTGCAATATACTTATGCCCGTATCCGCTCGTTGCAGCGCAAGGCGCAGGAGGCCGGGATGGAAATCGGGGTGTGTGACAACGTAGTGCCCAACGACAAGGAGGTAGCCCTCATCCAGCGTCTCGCCGACTTCCCCTCGACGGTGGCCGAGGCGGGTCGCAGCTACAGTCCGGCCCAGATTGTCAACTATGTGTATGACCTCGCCAAGGAGTACAACCAGTATTACCACGACTGCCCCATCCTCAAGGAAGGCAACAAGGAGGCGTGCGCCATGCGCCTGGCGCTGTCGGGCGTAGTGGCCGACGTCATTGCGCGTGGCTTCTCGCTGCTGGGCATCGAGGTGCCCGAGCGTATGTGATTTGGCACGCGATTTGCAATAACACATTTCAAGAACATAATACTCACCTTTAATTTATAAGAAAATGGCAAACAACATCAATTACAATGGTTATGGCGGACAGCAACAACCGCCCCAATACGGCCAGCAGCCCTATGGGCAGCAGCCTTACGGCTATCCCGGCTATGGACAGCCTCAATATGGTCAGCAGCCTTACGGCCAGCAGCCCCCACAATCGCAGGCTGCACAGTTCCAACGCGAGCTGTTGTTGAAGGACTACCTCACCCGCGTCATGAGCCGCGTCTATCTGAAAATGTTCCTTGCGCTCATCGTCACGGCCCTCACGGCCTTCGTGGTGAGCCACACTCCCGCCCTTCTCAACCTTATCTTTAGCAACCAAATCATTTTCTGGGGCCTGATTATCGCCGAGTTAGGCGTGGTGTTCGTGCTCTCGGGAATGATAAACAAGTTGAGTACAACGGCTGCCACGGCACTGTTCTATGGTTATAGTATCCTCAACGGCGTGACACTTGCCGCAGTGTTCTTGGCTTATACCGGTGTCTCCATCGCCCTCACGTTCTTTGTGACGTCGGGCGTGTTCGCCGCAATGAGCATTTACGGCTACACGACGAAGGCTGACCTCAGCAAGATGGGTTCCATCCTGTTCATGCTTCTTATTGGTGTCATCATCGCCTCCATCGTCAACATCTTCCTTGCCAATAGCGTACTTGACTGGATTATCTCCATCGCTGGCGTGGTCATCTTCGTGGGCCTCACCGCTTGGGACACCCAGAAAATCAAGAAAATGGCAATGCAGACCGACGAGCAGAACGTGGGTAAACTCGCCACGGTAGGCGCTCTCTCGCTTTACCTCGACTTTATCAACCTCTTCCTCTACCTGCTCCGCTTCCTCGGCGCCAGCCGCAGCTAATAAGCAAAATCACCTTATTGAAATACGTGCGGGGCATGTGAATCACAACAGTCACATGCCCCGCCGCTATATTATTACGCAATGAGTTCAGTTTTGCGTGTGCGTCGTAAAAAAGGTGGTGGCCCTCGCGGTGGTCATTAGGCCTAAATAGATTTCCATTGCCTTGCCACGCGAGGGCCACTCGTTCACCTTTAAATTAACAATTAAAACAATTGATATGGAACAAGTTGATTACTTTCTAAAATCCCACTCTACGGTAGTTGCTGTCGTCCTCAATAAGTTCATTGTCGCAAATGCTGCTCAGCGAGTCGAGGGTATCAGTCTTGTCGTCGTAGAGTATGTTGTTGATAGCATACTTGCGAGCCACATTCTCAATTTGTCCGCCGCTGAACTCATATTTCTCGGCAAGCGTGGTGGCTTGTTCGCTGTTCAGCGAGGGAATCATAGCGTGCCAAATGTGTTCACGAGCCTCTACGCTAGGACGTTCAAACTTGATTTTGTAGAGGAAACGTCGCTCAAATGCTGTGTCGAGATTGTCGGCGAGGTTGGTCGTGGCAATCAAGATTCCGTTGAGTGATTCCATTTCTTGCAAAATGATATTCTGCATTGTGTTGATCATTTGGTCGGTGCTGCGCCGCACGTCGGTCAGTCGCTTGCAGAAAATGGCGTCGGCCTCGTTGAAAAGCAAGATAGGTGTGAGCTTGCTCTTCTTGGTGAGAGCGCGATATTGGTCAAAAACACGCTTGACGTTCTTCTCGCTCTCGCCCACCCACTTGTCCTTGATTTGAGGTACGTCGACGAGAAGTATGTCGCGTTGCGTTGCGCGTGCGAGCTGATACACAGTTTCGGTCTTTCCAGTGCCGGGGCCACCGTAGAATATGCAAGTGAAAGCGCTGCGGAAATTACTCTGCTTCATTCGCTCAACGATAGTGTTGTAGTTGTCTTGTTCAAAGAACTTGCCGAGTTCACTCACTTGCTTATCCACTCGCGGTTCAAAGAAGAGCGGTTTGTCGGCAATGCCGCTGGCCTTGATCAATTTAAGGAAATGGTTCTCAAAGAGTCCGTTGTCTTGTTCCTCCTCCTTTTTACGACGTTTTGCAATCTTTACATCTGCGAGCAACTGTTTGCGGCCATTCCTAGTTAAGGTGACAATGTTAGGATAAGCTACGCCGTCCTCGCAATACGGCTCCACCAGACCTTTGGTGATAAGCTCGTTATATCCTTCTTTTAAGCTGAATTTCATTTCGCTGGCTTCTAGTTGGTCGTCAAGGTATTGAAGGGTCTTTTGCACCTTAACGTACCTTGTGCCCCTTATGCTAATGCCCGTGCACAGCATTATCAAGGTAAAAATACTGCTATAACCATTAAGATTCAAATCGTTGAGCGACTTGACAAATCGACATTCGGGATTGGCCTCAAGAATCCACAATATATTCTCTTTTAGCTCTTCGTTGGTCATTTGTTTGTCGTAAGTTCTCACAATCAATCTGTTCGCATAGGCGAGTAGTTGGTCTGAGTTAAGTCCCGTCACTTGCGGCGCCTTATAGTCTACGTTGCGTGCAAGTAGCTTGAGCACGTGGCTGGGCACGCTGTAAGTGTCATTGCCCAAGTGCTCATTGACTGAGAGCAGTCGCAAGTGCACCAATGTGGTCAAGTCGTTCACCAGCGAGATAGCGTGTGCGTTGGAGATATCAAGGCATTGTGCAAAGTCGCCAACCGTCATTTGGTTGAAGTCGTTTTCAATGCACACTCCGAGCAAAAACGCTTGCATTTCGGTGACGCCAAGGCGCTTCGCAAGATAGGCGAGCTCGGGAGCCACGATTTTGAGTGTTTCCTCGTTGAACACATTAAACCTAGCGACCATTCCCACTCGTTCCAAGGCTTGAAGCAGTGTTGTGGGTGCTGGTTCGAATCCTTCAAGCAGATTCATTTCCTCTTCGTTGTTCACGTCGTAGTTCATACTCTCATCAATCATTTTTTTATTGAAATTATTCATATTAAATTATTTTTTTTGATTTTGCAATTTGAATGTTGTTGTTTAAAAGACGGTAAGTCCCTCCCGAGGGCCTTGTGGACACTAGTGTCCTTGGAGGCTCTCAGTTTAAAAATGCATTGAAAATAGCTTAAGCTAGAGAGTGATACTTGGAAAACCAAGTCAAGAACTGTAATTCTTCGTCTTGATCGTGCGGTTGTTGAGGCACTGCTTCTTTAAGCTGAAGGAGAAAATATGTCTCCCCGCGAAGAATGTAAAGCCAATATACGAAAATAATTTCAAACTACAAAATATTTTATGTTAAAATAAATTAAATTCTATAATAATTTTTCTAGACAATGTAGAGTAGCTGAAAAATCTTTAGTAACCGGCTTAATCTATATATAATATATACAAATTTTTGAGATATGCAAGTAAATCGTTGATTTTTTTAAAATTATCTTCGCATTTGCACATTATTGCATTGTGGCCAGTTGCCCTGGGCTGTTGCTGGATGGTTTTGATTATTAGGGAAAAAATGTTATATTTGCAGGTTGAAAACGAAGAAACCTTTACATTAATATAGACTATGGAACTGAAGAAGAAACTTATTGTGATGGCTGTGGCGTTATTTGTGTCGATGGCCATGGTGGCCGGTGCCACGGCGCGTGGCGACGTGAATGGCGACGGCGTGGTGAACGGTGCCGATGTGACGGCGCTCTACAACGTGTTGCTCGAAAACGTGAATCCCGCCGGCGATGCCGACGTGAACGGCGATGGCGTGGTCAACGGCAGCGATGTGACGGCGCTCTACAACCTGCTGCTCAACCCCGTGGATAACGACGACGACCTCTTTGCCGAGTGTTACGCCACGTTGCGCAGCAAACGGGTGATAGACGAATATTATAGTGCCAATTTCTCCTTTGTGCGCTGCTTGTGGATGCTCAACGAGCTTACCACTGACGAGGCACATTGCGCTTGGGCCGATGAGGGCATCGCCGACCTGAACCACAACACGTGGGATGCCAACAACCCGTGGATTAAAGGAATGTTCATGCGCTTGTGTGACAACATCGACGTGTGCAACTCCTACCTTGCCCGCAGCGGTCACGATGCGCAGCACAATGCCGAGGTGAGGGTGCTTCGCGCATATTACTATTTCGAGCTGATGGACCTCTACGGGAAGGCTCCCTTCTCGACCACCACGGCCCCCACCATCGAGGGCATGCCTAAGAGTCGCACCGAGCTCTTCGACTTTGTCGAGAGCGAGTTGCTGGCCTGCCGCAGCTCGCTGGCGAGTGCACGCAACGCCGACTATGGCCGCATCGACGTGGCCGCCGCCAAACTGTTGCTGGCCCGCCTCTACCTCAACGCCGAGGTCTACACAGGCACTGCGCGTTGGCAGGATGCGTGCGACATGGCGCAAGAGGTGATACAAAGCGGTTATAAGCTGCTGACTGCCAGCTCGGGCGACTATAACGCCTTCCAGCTGATGTTTATGGGCGATAACGACACAAATGGAGCTCGACAAGAAATTATCTTCCCCATTGCCATCAACGGTGCGCAGGCGCAGACCGAGTATGATTACAACTCCACGACTTTCCTCGTCGCTTCGACCACCGACTACAAAATAGCCGCAGTCGGGACTGGCTTCAACGAGGCTTGGGCCGGCAATCGCGCCCGCAAACAGTTCTCGCAGCTCTTCTTTGGCACTGATGAGAATATTGACGACGGCCACTTCAACGAATGGCCCACAATGCTGGGCGACAGGCGTGCCCTCATAGAGACAGCCGACCACACCTTGAGCATCGATGATGAAAGCTCTTTCTATAAAGGCTTTGCCTACGTTAAGTGGCTTGGTGCCCATAGTACCGGTGCCGCCCCCTCCAACAACAATTTCGTCGATACCGACTACCCCTTGTTGCGTCTTGCCGAGGCCTTCCTTACCTACGCCGAGGCCGACGCGCGCCTCAACGACGGACGTTGCACCACGTCGGGCCTGCAGGCCTTCAACTTAATTCGCATGCGTGCCGGCGTTTCGGCGATGCGTAGTGCCAATCTCAATGATATCTTCGCCGAGTGGGGACGCGAGTTCGGCTTCGAGGGCCGTCGCCGCATCGACCTCGTGCGCTTCGGCAGTTACGGTGGCAGCCACGACTACGATTGGGAGTGGAAGAATGCCAGTAGGGAAGGTTCGGCCTTTGATGTGACGCGTAATATCTTCCCCATTCCCAATGCGGTGCTGGCACTCAATACCAACCTGACCCAGAACTCAGGTTATGACGCGCATCCTGCGGATATTTATCTGACGGCCCCCTCTGCAGTCGATGCCACCACCAACGATGACGTGAACTTCATTTGGGAGAACACCCTGGTTTATGATGTCATTTCGGCTCCCGCCAGCTACGCTCTGGTGTTTGAATCACCGACCCGCGACCGCACGACGACGATTGAGGCCGGCAACCGCCTTTCGCTCTACATGACGCCTACGCAATTCTTCAACAAAATCAATACGCTGTACAACAGTGAGGCCGAGGCCACGAGCGTGAAGGCCTATGTGGTTGCCACGATTCCCGGTTATGGTTCGGTAACTTCCAATGTGGCCAACATTACGCTGCAAAACACCACATTCCCTGAGTATGTGCCCAAGCTGAACTATATCACAGGCTTCTTCACGAAAAGTGAGTTCATGATAAACAGCACCGGCAATGGCATGGTGCCTCTATATCCGTCGGAGAACATGACCTACGACTATGGGGAAGGCGAGTTGGAATATGTGGGCTATATGCCCGGCGGCAACAATGGAGGCTTCCTTATCTTGGAAAACCCGGGCGATTGGTTCCCCTCTTATCGCGGCGATGTGTGGGGACAGTATGACAACATCCCCTATTATGAAAACATGAATGCGTCGACCGATATTATCAATTTTCACGTTTCGGCAGGTTACTATACCGTTACTGTCAACACCAAGTGGCATTCATGTTACATCTCCCCCTACCAGGGTACGGTGTCGGAACCTTATTCCACCATCACCATCGCTGGCAGTTTTAACGACTGGAGCACCACAGCGACCCCCATGCAGCCCCTCACCACCCACGGTTACAACCACGACTGGGAGGCTTACCTCACCCTGACGAGCGCCGCCGAGTTCAAGATTACCGATGGCTCGTGGGACTCTGAATGGGGAGATGGCAGCGGCACTCCCTATGGTACCGCCACCCACCAAACTAACAATTTCCGTCTGAAAGCCGGCAACTACCGTGTGGTGTTCAACGACATCACGGGCCGTTATATCTTCATCGACCTCAATGCCCAAGACCCGTACTTTGATTTCGATGTGATTGAAAATTACTACTATCTCGTGGGAACTATGAACAATTGGAGCCGCACCAACAAGGACTATATGATGACCCGTAACGGTGACAAGTTCTCCATCAATATTCCCGCCTCGGAGAACGACATCTATTTCAAGGTGGCCCCGCAAAGCGCCTACGAGTACGGCCACGACTTCTACAAGTCGCTGTTGTGCGCCACCGGCGACGATGACACTGAACTGTTCAGCGGTTCGTTTGCAGTGGCCAACAATGGCGGTGCCTTTAAAATTCCTCGCGGCAGCGATGCCACGAGCTACACCATCACCTTCGACATGAAGGCCAAGACCTATACCATCGAGCCCATTGCTTACGACGCTTACATCTATGTGGTGAAAGCCTTAAACAATTGGGGCGATGGGACATGGGTCGAGCCGCTTTACTCGGTGAATGGAGACGGAGTCTTTACTGGCTATGCTTATCTTGATGGAGCGTTTGTGCTACGCAGCCACGAGAGCGACTGGGATGGCATTATCTGGTATAACAATAATGGCCAGGTGTCGACATCGGGCGTCGACTTCAACGTGAGCGAAGCCGGTTACTATCCTATCACCGTGGACCTCAAAAATAAGACATTAGTGTTGGGTGATAAAATCACTACTATCGGGCTCATTGGTCAGCAAAGCGGGTGGAGCAGCGATTTCGCAGCGCTCACCTACAACGCCAGCACGGGGGCATGGGAAGGGACTGCCACTATCGATGCCGGCACTGAATTTAAGTTCCGCGCGAATAATGGCTGGGATTTTAACTGGGGAACCATTTCCTATCAGACTTTCGTCCCAGGTGACATTGAGCTTGAGTTCAACGGTTATAATATCAAGCTGACTCAGGGCGGCACTTACCTTATCAAGCTTTGGGCGTGGGCCGACACGAAAGCCCACTGCATCTTTACCAAGCAGTGAGTTTTAGCACTTGAATTGCCGTGATTGTCAAATTTTTGTTGTAACTTTGACGATTGAACTAACTTGAAATAAATAAATTATTAATCTTCAAAATATCTAAGTTCTTATGAATCTTAAAATTAGATTGATTTTAATGAACTTCCTGGAGTTCGCCGTCTGGGGAGCGTATCTTGTCTGTATGGGCAACTATCTGGGAGCTGCCGGCATGGGTGCCGAGATTAAGTGGTTCTATGCCATTCAAGGTATTGTGTCAATATTCATGCCCACGTTGCTGGGTATTGTGGGCGACAAGTGGGTTCAGCCGCAACGACTTTTGGGCATTTGTCACTTGCTTGCCGGAGCTTTCATGATTTGCCTATTCTCGGTGGGAGCAAGTGCACATGCAGCCGGAACACTTCCAAATAAAGCTGTGTTTATCACGCTCTACACGCTTAGTGTGGCATTCTATATGCCCACGTTGGCCTTGTCAAATACCGCGGCGTTTACCATACTGAAGGACAATGGGCTTGACACGGTGAAAGACTTTCCGCCCATCCGTGTGTTTGGAACTGTGGGCTTTATCGCCACAATGTGGTTTGTGAACTGCGCTTTCCTTGATGCCGACGGGAATTTTGGTTTTACGTTGGACAAGAATGCGTTTAAGTTCCAATATACCCACTATCAGTTCCTGGTGTCGGGTGTGCTAAGCATCGTTTTGTGTCTTTACTGCTTTACCTTGCCGCAATGCAAGCTCATCAAGAAAGAAGCTGCCTCATTGGTCGATACGTTGGGCTTAAGTGCATTTAAGCTGTTCAAGACCAAAAAGATGGCTATGTTCTTTATATTCTCCATGCTATTGGGTATGTCCTTACAGGTGACCAATGGTTACGCCACTCCATTCCTTACTCACTTCAAGGCAGTGGAAGGCCTTACCGACACCTTTGCGGCAAACAATGGAACCATGCTTGTTTCGCTTTCGCAAATTGCCGAGGCTTGTTGTATTTTGCTTATCCCCTTCTTCCTTAAGCGCTATGGCATCAAGGTCGTGATGTTGATTGCCATGTTTGCGTGGGTGTTCCGCTTCGGTTTCTTTGGTCTGGGACAGCCCGATATGCCAGGCGTGATGCTCTTTGTCCTCTCATGTCTCGTTTATGGTGTGGCTTTCGACTTCTTTAATGTTTCGGGTGCCATGTTTGTCGATAATGAGTGTGACCCCAAGGTCAAATCGTCGGCACAGGGCTTGTTTATGCTCATGACCAACGGTCTCGGTGCCTCGATAGGAACGCTTGCCGCAGGTGCTATCATTGACAAATACTGTGAATGGAAAAATTTCATGGTTGATGGAGAGATGGGAAGCTACCTTGTCGATAGGGTTAATGATGGTTGGGCAATCTCATGGTATATCTTTGCTGGCTTTGCGCTCGTAGTGGCTGTGTCGTTCTGGGTGCTTTTCAAGTACAAACACGACCCCAAGGCAATGGGCGAGATTAAGCATTAATACGTGATGCATCGCTTTTATGCACCCGATATAGCAGTGAACGGGACTCTTCCTGAGGAGGAGTCCCGTCATGCTGTGAAGGTGTTGCGCATGGCTGAGGGTGATGAGCTGGAAGTGGTCGACGGGCGTGGCAATTTGTATCGCTGCCATGTGACGATGGCTCACCAAAAGCACACCCAGGTGGCCATCGACAACACCGAACACGTCGTGCCACACTGGCGCCGTCGCCTCACGCTCGCTGTGGCCCCCACTAAGAACCTCGATCGCATGGAGTGGCTCGTGGAAAAGGCCGTGGAGGTGGGCGTGGACCGCATCGTGCCGCTGCTGTGCGAACACAGTGAGCGCCGCGTGCTCAAGACTGAGCGCCTCACGAAAATTATGGTGTCGGCCATGAAACAGTCACTCAAGGCCACGCTGCCGCAACTTGACGAGCTCACGCCCCTTGACGAACTCCTCGCCGAGGCTGCTACTGGTGACCGTTTCGTGGCCTACTGCGATGAGTCGCTGCCGCGCGAGCAACGGCGAGAACTGGCGCGCGAGGTGTGCGCCGACCGCGACACGACGTTGCTCATTGGTCCCGAGGGCGATTTCAGCCCCGCTGAGGTGGAACGGCTAGTAGCTGCCGGATTCATCCCCGTCACGCTGGGCGAAAGCCGCCTGCGCACCGAGACGGCGGCCCTGGTGGGACTGGTAGTATTGCATAATGCTGTCTATTGATGATGGTAACTCTACAGGTGGAATTTTAAATGCGAATTTCACGAATTAGGCAAATTTTCACAAATTTTATATTTTTCGCAAGTGGCTAAAGTGTAGATAATTAATTTGTTGAATTCGTTAAATTGGTAAAATTCGCATTTAAATTTCCACGCTGTGAATGTGCTAAAAAACAATAAAAGAACAGGGCAGGGTGGGGGAATGTGAGAAATATGTGCTATTTTTGCACTTCGAAATCTCAATTTTAAGAAAATAAACGATGAAATTCAAGACTTTACTGACGCTTTTGCTGCTCGCCCTGCTTGGCACGATGAATGCCCAGGCGGCACAAGACGACGAGGATGCCGCGCTGCGCCTCAAAATCCATAACGCCGTCATGGGGGTGTACGACAAGTACCTCGAAAAGGACCCCAACGACTATAACACGCTGTTCCAGCGCGCCAGCCAGCTTTACAACATGGGCTATCTGGCCGACGCTAAGGCCGATATCGACCGCGCCATCGAGCTCACGCCCGCCAAGGACAAAGACCTGCGGTGTGACGAACTCGTCCTGCGCGCCCTTATCAACGACGATGCCGGCGACCTGCAAGCCGAACTTGAAGACCTCAAGCAGGCCATAGAGCTCAACCCGCAGTCGATGCCCACCGTGGGCCTGCTGGCTCGCTTGAGCTACAAGCTTGGCGACCTCGATGCGGCCAAGAAGAACTACGAGATTTTGCTGCGCAAGAACGCCCGTAACTATCAGGCGATGTACGGCCTGGCACTCGTCGAGGCCAAGCGCGGCAACAACGCTGACGCCATAGCCCAGGTGGACCGCGCCGTGGAGCTCTATCCGGCCACCACCGAGGTCTATCTGAATCGCGCCGACATCCTCGAGAAAACGGGCAACTATGAGAACGCCGTCAATAACTACCTGCTGGCGATGACCACGAGCGATGATAACGGTCAGGCTATTCAGGAGCTCTTCAATATGAGCGACTATCATTACGATGATGTGATGAAGGCGTTGCGCAACGCTGCCGACAAGGCTCCCGGCACCGGACTGTTCCAGCGCATCCGCTCGTCGATAGCTATCAAGCATGCCCACTACGGCCAGGCCCTCAAGGACCTTGAATCACTCATCGACAACAACCTCATGAGTCACGCCGCAGTACAAGCCGATGCCGCCCGTTGTGCCCTCGAAGTGTGCGAGTACGACAAAGCCGCGCAACACGCTGCCAAGGCCATCGAGCAGGACAGCGCCGACCCTGATTACTACATAACCTTGAGCCGTGCACTTCAGGGCAAGGGCGACCTGAAAGGCGCCGCCGAGGCCCTTGCCGGTGCCGAGAAAATCGGCGAGCCCGGCATGCACCTGCTGCTGGCCCAGGCCCGCTTGCTCATCGCACAAAAGAAGGATGCCGAGGCCGTCAAGATAGTTAACAAGGCTATCGAGCTTGACGGCGGTAACGCCGAGGCTCTCATGCTTCGTGGATGGCTCAACAAATACCGCTTGAACCAGGCTGCCGCCGCCAACATCGATTTCGAGACCGTGCTGCTTGGCAAGACCACGATGCGCGGCCTCCGCGGCTTCGCCCTCCACGAGCTGGGACGCGACGACGAGGCGCGCAAATGGGCCACCGACATCATCAACGACAACCCGCTGCCTGGTGGAGAGGCCTACTTCATGGCCGCCGCCCTCATGAGCGATATGGACGACAACGCACAGGGTATGCGCTACATGGAGAGCGCCCTGGCCAACGGCTATGGCAGCCGCTACGAGGCCCTGGTAAATGAAGCTCCCTACGTCAACCTCAAGCTGCTGCGCCGCCATCCCGACTACGAGACCCTCGTGAGCCGCTACACTTCCAACTTTGAAATCAAGTGAGCCTGGAGTTAACTTGTCAATTAAAAAGATGATTTCGTTCGAGAGTGACTATAACAACGGGTGTCACCCCAAGGTGCTACAACACCTTGTCGAAACCAACAGCGAGACAAGCGCTTCCTACGGCGACGACGTGTGGTCGGCGAGCGCAAGGGAAAAAATAACGTCAGCCTGCGATAGTCCGCAGGCCGACGTCTTTTTCTTAGTGGGAGGCACACAGACTAATGCCACTGTCATCAGTGCGCTGCTGGCACCCTATGAGGGCGTGGTGGCCGTCGATACCGCCCATATCAACGTGCATGAGTCGGGCGCCATCGAGGGCACCGGCCACAAGGTGCTCGCACTGCCCAACCACGGCGGCAAGATGGACCCCGATGAACTTGACGCGCTCCTCGCCGCATTCCACGCCGACCCCAACCGCGACCACATGGTGTGGCCCGGGATGGTCTACCTCACTTTCCCTACCGAATTGGGGACCCTCTACACGGCGCATGACATTGAGCGCATCCACGCCACGTGCCGTCGCTATGATATCCCCCTCTACGTCGACGGAGCACGTTTGGGTTACGGACTTATGGCTGAAGACTGCGACTTCGACTTGCCGTGGCTCGCCCGTCACTGCGACGCCTTCTACATCGGCGGCACTAAGATGGGTGCCCTGTGCGGTGAGGCCGTCGTGTTCCCACGCGGCAATGCCCCCGCTCATTTCTTCACCCATGTAAAGCGACAAGGAGCCCTGCTTGCCAAGAGCCGCCTCGCCGGTGTGCAGTTCGACGCCCTTTTTACCGACGGCCTCTACTTCGACATCGCGCGTCATGCCCTCAACATGGCGGCGCGCCTGCGTCAGCTCTTCCTCGACCGTGGCTACACGATGACGCCTTCGACCACCAATCAGCAGTTCGTCTTCCTCTCCGACGAACAGGTCGCCCGCATCGCCCAGCACGTCGCCTTCGAGCTGTGGGAACGCCCGGCCCAAGGCCCCGCCCTCTACCGCTTCGTCACCAGCTGGGCCACCACCGACGCCCACCTCGCCGCCCTCGCCACCGCATTAGAGAGCGTCTGAGTTTACCACAAGTCACAAAGAGAGAACTGGAATTCTAAAATCCCAGTAGCAGCTTCTTCTGGGAATGGTCGTCATGTTTTAGGATGACAAAAACGAGTGGGAGAGGAGCCGATTAGTTTCTATTTGCTGCCGACAGCCTCCTTGTAGCCCTCGTCGTAGCCCTTGTTGTAGCCTTTGGCGTAGTCGGGGTGTTCGTCTCCCAGTTCCTTATGGCTGTGGCGGTAGGGGGAACCGCTCATGGCGTCTGTGTGCCCGTCTTCGTGCCCTTCCTTGTATCCATCCTCGAAAGTGGTGTGCTGTGCCGCTTGGGCATTCGCATTTGTGGAGGGCACCGTGTCGTTGACAGATGAGTCATGCCCCTTGTTGTTCACTTGGACTGTGTCAATATACGCATTGGTGCTCGTTTCATCGCCGAAGCTGCACTCCGCTATCTGGACGAGCAGCCACAGGATGCAAAAAGCAAGGCATATATTGAGGAAAGCATTCTTCATCTTATCTGGTTCTCTGAGTGACGAATGGGCTGTGGCGGTTATTTCACTTGCACACCTGGTTTGACAGAGCCTTGGGGACCGACGACGATGAGGCGTCCGTCGGCGTCCTCGGCACTGAGTATCATGCCTTGGCTCTCAATACCCTTGAACTGGCGTGGCGGGAAGTTGGCGATGAAGCACACTTGCTGTCCCACGAGGTCCTCGGGGACGTAATACTTGGCAATGCCACTCACGATGGTACGTCCCTTGAGACCATCGTCGATGGTGAGCTTGAGCAGCTTGTCGGCTTTCTTAACTTTCTCACAAGCAGTGACGGTGCCCACGCGTATGTCGAGTTTGAGGAAATCGTCGAAGGTGCAGGGTTGAGCCACGGCCTTGGGCGTGAAGTTGTTGAGGAGGTTTTCCTGCTTGATGCGCTCGAGGCGTTGTATCTGCTTGTCGATGTCCTCATCGGGGATTTTCTCGAACAGCAGTTCGGGCTGCTCAATTTGGTGCCCAACCGGTAGGATATCGAGGCAGCCCAACTTGTCCCAGTTGACGTCGGCCATGCCCAGCATCTTGCGCAGGCGTGCGGCGCTGAAGGGCAGGAAAGGCTCAAAGGCGATGGCCAGGTTGGCGGCAATCTGCACGGCGACGTGGAGAATGGTCTCGACGCGCGCCATATCAGTCTTGGCGAGCTTCCAGGGCTCGGTGTCGGCGAGGTATTTGTTGCCGATGCGGGCCAGTCCCATGGCGTCTTTCAGGGCCTCGCGGAAGTGGAAGGTCTCGATGTTGCGTCCCAGCGTCTCCTTCACGTCCTTGAACTCGTTGAGGGCCGCCGTTTCCTGCTCGGTGAGCTCGTGGCAGGGCGGCACCTTACCCTCAAAATACTTGTGGGTGAGGACAAGGGCGCGGTTGACGAAGTTGCACAGGATGGCCACCAACTCGTTATTGTTGCGGGCCTGGAAGTCGCGCCATGTGAAGTCGTTGTCCTTAGCTTCGGGGGCGTTGGCGGTGAGCACGTAGCGCAGCACGTCCTGCTTGCCCGGGAAGTCGGCGAGGTATTCGTGCAGCCACACGGCCCAATTGCGGCTCGTCGATATTTTCTCTCCCTCGAGGGTGATGAACTCGTTCGACGGCACGTTGTCGGGCAGATGATAGCCTCCGTGCGCCATGAGCATGGCGGGGAAGATGAGGCAGTGGAACACGATGTTGTCCTTGCCTATGAAGTGGATGATGCGGCTCTCGGGGTCTTTCCAGTAGCGCTCCCACGTGTCGGGCAGCAGGTCCTTGGTGATGCTGATATAGCCGATTGGGGCGTCGAACCATACATAGAGCACCTTGCCCTCGACGCCTTCGATGGGCACCGGGATACCCCAGTTGAGGTCGCGGGTGACGGCGCGCGGCTGCAGACCGCCCTCGAGCCACGACTTGCACTGGCCATAGACGTTGGTGCGCCACTCCTTGTGTCCCTCGAGAATCCACTCGCGGAGCTTCGGCTCCCATTTGTCGAGCGGCATGTACCAGTGTTTGGTCTCCTTGCGCACGGGCACGTTGCCGGTGATGGCGCTGTGCGGGTTGATAAGGTCGGTGGCGTTGAGGCTCGTGCCGCAGCTCTCGCACTGGTCGCCGTAGGCGCGTTCGTTGCCGCAGTGCGGGCAGGTGCCCACGATGTAGCGGTCGGCGAGCCACTGGTCGGCCTCCTCGTCGTAGTATTGTTGGCTCGTTTTCTCGATAAACTCGCCCTTGTCGTAGAGCGTCTTGAAGAAATCGGTGGCTGTGACGCGGTGTGTGGCGCTCGTGGTGCGGCCGTACACGTCAAACGAGATGCCGAGGCCCTCCATCGACTCCTTGATGAGCTTATGATAGCGGTCCACGATGTCTTGGGGCGTCACGCCCTCTTTCATCGCCTTGATGGTGATGGGTACGCCGTGCTCGTCGCTGCCACCCACGAGGATGACGTCCTCGCCGCGTAAGCGCAGGTAGCGCGCGTAGATGTCGGCGGGAACATACACTCCGGCGAGGTGCCCGATGTGCACCGGCCCGTTGGCGTAAGGCAACGCCGTCGTCACCAGCGTGCGTTTGAATTTCTTCTCTTCGGCCATATTACTATTTTTTGTAAAAGTTTCTTTCCAGTTTGAATTTGCAAAGTTACAAAAAATCTCCCACACGGCCAAATGCAGATGTGGCCTTGAACGATAAAATAATCAAACCGCCCCCAAACCACAGTTCAAGGCTTGGGCATAATATCCCCAAATAATGTCTCTCAAAATCGTAGATTAATAAAATTTATTTAATTTTCCACGTGAGCGTAGGTTACCTATCGACTCACAGCTTATGGCTTTTAAGGGCGCGCATGGCGTTGAGGACGGCGAGGACGGTGACGCCGACGTCGGCAAAGACGGCGAGCCATAGTGTGGCGAGGCCGAACGCAGCGAGGAGCAACACGGTGAGTTTGACGGCGATGGCGAAAACGACGTTGGCGCGTGCGATGGACAACGTGCGCCGCGCTATCTTGATGGCGAGGGCCACTTTCGAGGGTTTGTCGTCCATGAGCACCACATCGGCGGCTTCAATGGCTGCGTCGCTGCCGAGTCCTCCCATGGCAATACCCACGTCGGCCCGCGCAAGCACCGGCGCATCGTTGATACCGTCGCCCACGAAGGCGAGCCACTTGCCGCGCTCACGTTGCGTCAGCAGTTGCTCCACACGTTGCACCTTGTCGGCGGGCAGGAGTTCAGCGTGATATTCGTCCACCCCCAGTTTGGCGGCCACGTGCGCTCCCACCTCGTCGCGGTCGCCGGTGAGCATGACGGTGTGCGCCACACCCGCTTGGCGCAGCGCGTCGATGGCCTGCGCGCTATCGTCCTTAATTCTGTCGTTGGTGACGATGTGGCCGGCATACACGCCCTCGATGGCCACATGGATGATGGTGCCGCTGTGGTGGCAGTCGCGCCACTCGGCACCTACGGCCTCCATCAGTTTTATGTTGCCCACACTCACCCGCTTGCCGTCGATGAGGGCGCTGATGCCCTGTCCGGCGATTTCTTCCACCTCTTCGACGGCACAACCGTCGATGGCCTCGTCGGGGAAAGCGTTGCGCAAGGCAGCTCCAATGGGGTGCGTGGTGAAATGCTCCACGTGAGCGGCGAGGTGGAGCAGTTGACGCTCGTCGCACGTGGCGGGATGTACTGCGGTGACGTCAAATACGCCGTGTGTGAGCGTGCCCGTCTTGTCGAAAACCACGGTGCCTACCTTTGCCAGCATGTCGATATAGTTGGCACCCTTCACGAGGATGCCACGGCGCGAAGCCCCGCCAATACCAGCGAAGAAAGTGAGGGGAACACTGATGACCAATGCGCAGGGACAGGAGACCACGAGGAACATGAGCGCACGGTAGAGCCAGGTGGCCAGCGCGCCGCCCAACAACGTGGGGATGACGACGAGCGCCACGGCAGCCAACACCACAATGGGCGTGTAGATATGTGCGAAGCGTGCGATGAACGTCTCGCTATGTGACTTGTGCTCGCCAGCGTGTTCCACGAGCTCGATTATTTTCGCCACCGTGCTCTCGCCATAGGCAGCGGTGACACGCACCGTGACCACCCCCGACAGGTTGACACATCCCGAGACGACCTCGTCGCCTGCCGCCACATCGCGCGGTAGCGTCTCGCCGGTGATTGCCGCCGTGTTGAGCGCGGTGGCTCCCGTGAGGACGACTCCGTCGAGCGGCACCCGTTCGCCCGGGCATATTACTATGGTTTCACCCACAGCCACCTCTTCGGGAGTCACGATGAGTTCCTTCCCGTCGCGCACCACGGTGGTAGTGTCGGGCCGCAGGTTCATCAGGTGGGCGATGCTGTCGCGGCTCTTCCCTTCGGCGTATGCCTCAAATAGTTCGCCCACCGAGAAAAAGAGCATCACTGCCACCGCCTCGACAAATTCGTGCCCGGCCTCGGGCAGGAACCCTATGGCGAGGGCCCCAACCGTGGCCACCGTCATGAGGAAATGCTCGTTGAAGAAGTCGCCATGGGCGATGCCCTCGGCGGCCTCTTTGAGTGTGCCGTAACCCACGAGCAGGTAGGGTACGAGGTAAACGAGCAGCAGTTGCCAAGTGGCGAGGTGCAGAGTGTGCTCAACGAGCACGGCGCCCACCAGTAGAAGCGCAGCAACGAGGATTAAGACCAATTGTCGCCTCGTCTCGCCTTCGTGGTGATGGTGGTGTTCGCAGCTTTCGCAGTGATGATGTTCGTGAGTGTGAGCCATAATGTTTTTGTTTTTATGGCGCAAAGGTAAAGGCTTTCGCTTGCAACTCGGTTGCAAAATGTTTAACTTTGCACTTTAAAACCTAATGGCAATGGATACAAACGACTGCGAAATTTTGCTCAAGGAGCACGACATCAAGCCAACAGCCAACCGCAACCTCGTGCTCAAGGCTCTTGATGAGGCGGCGCGCCCCCTGTCGATGCTGGAGCTTGAAGACGAAATTGAGACCATCGACAAGTCGGGCATTTTCCGCACCTTGAGGCTATTTGTGGACCATCACCTCGTTCATGTCATTGAGGACGGCAGCGACGCAGTGCGCTATGAGCTGTGCCATAGCAGCCACGACGAAATCGACGACGACCAACACGCACACTTTTTTTGCCAAGTGTGCCACAAGACCTATTGCCTTGGCGAAATCTCGTTACCCGAACTGGCAGTGCCGCAAGGCTTCACCGCCACCTCGGTCAACTATCTCATCAAGGGAGTGTGCCCACACTGCTCTAAGTGCGATTAGCGAGTAAGTTAAATGAGGAGGCGGGCGAGGCGGGCTGAGCCGCGACGGCCGGTGGCGATGCGGCGGTAGAGCCATGGCATCGTTAGGCGTAGGCGAAGCGACGTGCCTAAGCGGGCCAGAGCCTCGGCCTTGAGGGGCGCGGCAAGTTCGGATTGTCCCTCGTGTTCGTAGGTGGCGGCAAGTGCCAACCGTCGGTAATCGACGAGCCGCAGGTAGCGTCTCACGTCGTGGACCGGCGAGGCGGCTATATCGCGAGTGATTTTGTCGAGTGAGCGTTCCCACTGTCCGTGTCGCGCGCTGAAACTGGTGCCGGTGATGGAAGCCTCGCCGCTACTGTTCACCTCAACGAGCGGCTCTTTAATCCACGCGATGCGCGGCGACTGCAGCAACAGGCGGCATCCCACCTCCAAGTCGTTCCACGCCGGTAAATCTTCGTCCCAGCCTCCACAACGCTCGAAAAAGTCGCGCCTCACAGCGAAGGCCTGTGTGGCCAACGAGCTGTGCAGCAGGTGCCGTGCAAGCTGGTCGCCGCCCTTGCGCAACGGGTGGGGTTCCGTGTTTCCATTGGTGTCGACGAAACGGCGACCCACAACCACGATGTCGGGAGCGGGAGTTGCCGCGAAAGCCTTGTGGTAACGCTCGACGAGGGTGGGCGCCATGGTGTCATCGCTGTCGAAGAATAGCACGTACTCGCCACGGGCCACTTTGAAACCACGGTTGCGTGCCGCCCCGGCGCTGTGACGTTCCTCGGTGGTGACGATTATCTCAAAGTCATTGCGCTCATGCATGTGCTTGAAGGCGTGCAACACATCGAGGGAGCCGTCGGTGCTGCCGTTGTCGACGAGCACCAACTGCAACGGGCGAAGTGTCTGCGCGGCTATTGAGGCCAGAGTGCGCCCTGCTACGCCCGCCCTGTTCCACACGGGCACGATGATGGAAACCAAGTTTTAAGTGTTAAGTTGGTAGCTGGATTATGCATTAACTAAAGTTGACGTGCTACCCGAGACTCGAGGTCGTCGAGGTTGTCGACGCGCTCCACGAGCTCGCCGTTGCGCCCCACGATGAACACGGTGGGCACGCCGTTCACATTGTAGTCGCGCAGCGAAACCGATGCCTCCGAATTCGGGTCGCGCACCACAATCCATGGCAAGTTGGAGGCGGCGCGCACCCAGTCGGCCTCGTTGTCGTCGAAGCAAACCTGGAAGATTTCGAGCCCCTGGGCGCGGTGTTTAGAGTAGATGTCGTTGAGCAACTTGTTGAACATGGGCGAGAAGTCGGCTGTGAGCAGCGTGAAGTTAAGAATCACCACGTTGCCATGCGAGGCCACCTCGCGCAGCGAACGGTACTGGCCGTTCTTGTCCTGCAGATTAATGTCGAAGAGGCCCACTTCGGTCGCTGCCATTGTCACCCCCTCGTTATTGGCGCGCCTCGCCTCGCGCTGCGCCTCGATGAAGATGCGTTCGAGCAGCAGCGTGCGCGGGTCGTTGGGGAGGAACTGCTTGTAGTTGTTGGCAACGGCGCCTATCACCTTAAGGTCTTTTGGGACAGTGGGGTCAAACAGCGGCTTGTCGCCCACATACTTGGTAATCAAGTAGTAGGAGAGGATGCTCTTGAGGCTTTCCTGGTCCTTGACAATCACGTTGCGGGCAATGTCGTCCTTCCACGCCTCGTAGCCGGCGGCATCGCGCTTGCCGGTGGCAAATTCGATGGCTTCCTTGTCAATCTTGGCCATCGTCTCGGCTTGTTGCGAGCCCTCCATGGTGTAGTCGGTGCCGAAAGCCTTGAGCTTGGTGTTGATGGTAAGGCTCTCCACGCTGTCGATGGGGAAGTAAATCACGTCCTGGCCGTGACGCAGGCGGTACACGTTGGGGAACTCGGGGGCCGCGATGGCGAACTTGAAGTCACCATTGCCGGTGGTCATAGCGGTGTCGGCCACCACCCACTGGTCGTTCATCGCATATTCCACGATGAGTTTAGTGGTGTCGGCAGCGCCCTCGACGTTGCCTTCTACTTTAAACACATTGTTATCGCAGGCCGTGAGCGTGGCGGCAAGCACGGCCATCAAAAAGAGGTATTTTTTCATTTTCATTGTCTTGGTAAGGGGGGAAACTTACTCGCTTTGGAACTTGAGGGAGTTGCGCTCGGCGCTCTCCAGGCGCTTGTTGCGCCAGCAGCTGCGGCACATGGCGATGTAGCGGTCGTCGCCGCCTATCTCCACCTGGTTGCCGTCGGTGACGATGTTGCCATGGCCGTCGATGCGCGCGTTAATGCTCGTCTTGCGCCCGCACGC
>JAGCUP010000093.1 GCA_017962765.1 Muribaculaceae bacterium
ATTATTTCCTTATTCCCACGTCATTTTCAGGGTGATATCCATCATCTATGTGCTTTCTATCCTTACGTGTATAGGTGTGGTAATCAGCGAGAACCGCAATCCCGTCAAATCGCTCGCATGGATTACGGTGCTCATCTTGCTGCCCGTGGTGGGCTTTGTGCTGTACCTGTTTTTCGGGCGCAGTCTCAAAAGTGTGCGCATGATTTCGCATCGCAAGCGTCGTCGCCTGCGCAACACCGACCGGCTGCCCGAGGCCGCCGGCGCGCTGCCGGTGCTCGACTCGTCGTGCCAGTCGCTGTCGTCGCTGGCCTCACGCCTCGTCGACTGTCCCGTGATTCCCGGCAACGAGGTGGAAATCTTCACCCACGGCAAAGAGAAGATGGAGGCTCTCCTGGCCGACCTGGAGGCGGCGCGCGAATACATCCACCTGCAATATTACATCATCGAGGACGACACGCTGGGCAACCACCTCGCCGACCTCCTCGTGCGCAAGGTCCAGGAGGGTGTTGCGGTGCGCGTCATCTATGACCACGTGGGCTCGTTCAAGCTCACCAGCCGTTACTTCAAGCGGTTGCGCAAGAAAGGCGTTGAGGCCTATCCCTTCCTCAAGGTCACTTTCCCTGAGCTCGCCAACCATGCAAACTGGCGCAACCACCGCAAGGTGGTCGTCATCGATGGCGAAGTGGGATACATAGGCGGTATGAACATCGCCGACCGATATGTGGAGGGGACGAAAAAGGGAACTTGGCGCGACACCCACCTGCGCATCCGCGGCAACGCCGTGCGGGCCCTGCAGTACTCGTTTGCCGTGGACTGGTATTTCATGCGTCACGAGCTGCTCAACGTGCCCCTCAAGGACTATGACCCGAACGTGCCAGGCGATGCCATGCAAGTGGTGATGAGCGGCCCCACCGACCGTTGGAGCAACGTAGGCTTCATCTTCCTGCGGGCCCTGTCGAGCGCCAAGAAGTGCGTCTATGTGCAGACGCCCTATTTCCTGCCCAACGACAGCCTGCTGCGCACCTTGCAGTCGGTGGCGCTGAGTGGTGTCGATGTGCGGCTGATGATGCCGCGCAACCCTGATTCACGCCTGCTTGAGTTTGCGGCCCATAGCTACATCAAGGAGTGCCTGCTGAGCGGCATCAAGGTCTATTTCTACGAGGAGGGAATGCTCCACTCCAAGGTTATCATCATCGATGATGAATTTGTCACCACGGGCTCGACCAACTTCGACTTCCGCAGCATAGAGCACAATTTCGAGTGCAACGTGCTCGTCTATGGCGAAGAGTTCAACCGCCGCATGAAGGCCATCTTTAGCGACGACCAGCAGCACTGCACGCGCATCATCTTAGCACACTGGAAGAAACGGAGTTTATGGCGCAAGGCCATCGAATCGGTAGCACGTCTTATGGCACCCATCCTGTGACCTGCCCATGGAACAGAAACTGCTTTTTACCGATGACGTGAACGGCGCGCTGCGGCGCATCGTGAGCAAGTCGCGTCCCACCGCTGTCTTTGTCCTCGTCGATGAGAATACGGCACAATTCGTGCTGCCTCGCCTCGACCTCGAGGCAACTCCCATCACCATCCCCGCTGGCGACGAGCACAAGACGCTCGACACGTTCGCCGCGGTGTGGGACGCCCTGCAACGTGGCGGTGCCACACGCCATGCGCTGCTTATCAACCTGGGTGGCGGCATGGTCACCGACTTGGGAGGTATGGCTGCAGCCACTTTCAAGCGCGGCATGCCTTTCGTGAACGTGCCCACGACGTTGCTGGGTGCCGTCGATGCGGCCGTGGGCGGCAAGACGGGCATCAACTATGGTGGCTTGAAGAACGAGGTAGGCGTGTTTGCCCTGGCTGCCGACGTAATTGTTTCCACCGTGTTTTTCAATACATTGCCTACGCGCGAACTATGGGCGGGTTACGCCGAAATGCTCAAGCACGCCATGCTCACCAGTGACGACCGGCTCAATGAGTTGCTGGCCTTCGAGCCTACGGGCGACCGGCAACGGCTACTCACGCTCCTCAAAGAATCGGTCGAGGTGAAACGGCGCATCGTCGAGAGCGACCCGTGCGAATGCGGGCCGCGAAAAGCCCTCAATCTGGGGCACACCGTGGGGCACGCTTTCGAGAGTCTCGCGTTGCAGCGCGCGTGCCCTGTGCCGCACGGCTACGCCGTCGCTTGGGGCCTCGTCGTGGAGGGCGTGCTGTCGCATACGCGCCTGGGGTTCCCGTCACTGTTGTTGCATCGGCTGGCCGACTATGTCCTTGAGCACTACGGCACGTTCCATATCACCTGCGACGACTACGACGCGCTTCTCGCGGCCATGCGCCACGACAAGAAGAGCCGGCACGGCGAGATCAACTGCACGTTGCTCGCCGCCTGTGGCGATGTGCGCCTCGACCAGGCCGTGGACGACGACGAAATGAAGACCGCCCTCGACTTATACCGCGACCTGTTTCACATATAAACACTATCCCACAGTAAACCGTTTTACAAGCTATTGATTTACAATAGCTAAAATTTGTCGCATAAAAATTTGCATAAAACACTACCTGCATAGGTAGTTTTATGCAAATTGGCGAAAATAATGCCATAAATATTTGCGAATTATTAAGTTTGGGACTTATCTTTGCATCAAATTCAAATCATTATCAGTTTTTTGCTTTATGGCTTCCCCGCATTTGGAATTGACTCAACGCGAACTTCAGGTCCTCAAGTTCTTGGCCGAAGGCATGAGCAGTCGCGAGATAGCGAAAGAAATGTTCATTTCCATCAACACCGTCCAGTACCATCGTAAGCAGTTGCTCCGTAAGACCGATTCGCACAACGTGGCCGAGCTCATCAGTAAGGCTTTCAAGCAGAACCTTATCCCACGTAACAACTGACAGGCAGCTGCTCGACAATGCGCCATCGCGCGCCAACACCATCACAAGCCTCACCATTCACGGTGGGGCTCGTTTTTTGAACCCAAATCGGTCATTAGAAATTATG
>JAGCUP010000094.1 GCA_017962765.1 Muribaculaceae bacterium
GTCGATCCTGCCGTTCACGTGCGGGTAGGTGTACACTTGGTCATCAAGGTCCATAGCGATGCACTGGTGGTTGTTCTTGTTGGCCTCCTCTGTAATGTCGGCCCACTTGCGTGTGCCCTCGTCGTTCATCTTCATTAACACGCAAGGTCTTTTGATGGACTGCTCAAATTCGACTATGGCGTCGGTGATGACTTCGCCAGTAAGTAATGGGTGGGCGTCAACGATGAGCAAGTCAAGTAGATTTTTGTTTACCCTGTTGTGCTGCGCATCGGTGCATTCGCGTTCCTCGGGCTTGATGGTCCAAGCGAGCTTCACGTTTTTGCCTAAAGCCTCCTGGCCGCGTTCACTGAAGATGAATTTGTTGATGGCGGCCGTGTCCTTGACCTCGGCGCTGTGAAGCACGATGTCGCCGTTCCATTGGTGGATGGTGGGCGCCACGTTGGCCAGAGAATCGGTACCATCGGCGGTGACCTTGTTCAGCTCCTCAAGGATGCGCTTGATGGCAGGCATGTCTTCCTCGTTGAATTGCTTGTAGAACACGAACTTCGCCTCGGCAGTGAGTAACCTTTCGGCCGTTTCTCGGTCGTGGAATTTGGGGAGTCTCACGACATAAGTGCTGTCGTTAATCCATTCAAAGACAGGGTCATTGATTTCTGCGCTCGCAAGGCGCGCCATTATCACGCTCTGTATATTGTCGCGGTAATTTATGTCCTCAATCTCCGTGGTGTCAACTTTCACGGTGATGACGAGTCCTCCGTCATCTTCCACAGTGCGGGTGCATGATGAGGCTAGTGCGAGTGTGAACACGCAGGCTAAAAGAAGTGGGAAAAGTTTGGTTTTCATTGTTTTATATAGGTTTTGGGCGGATGATTGTCATCGGCGGGCGGGGGTTGCCCAGTCGGTGGGGGTGTTGATTTTCTTGAGGAAGTGGTCACGCACGTCGTTCCAGCGGTAGTAGGGGGCGCCGGCGGTGGCGTCGTGGGCGAGGGGCAGTGTGGCCTCGTGCTCGTTGAGGAGTACTTTCACGAGCACGTCGTCGGCGCGCAGTAGACGGTCCTGCGGGCGGTAGAAGACGACCTGGATGTTACAGCCCATGGGGAAGATGTTATAGTTCTGCCAATGGTCTTGGAGGGTGTTGAGGTCGTCGCACGAGTAGTTGACGTTGTCGAGCTCCATGAGGCACGCCAGGGGCAGCAGGCACGTCTCGTGGCCAAAGCGCAGCGAGGCTCCGTGCTGGTCTTGGGCGATGGCTTCATCGGCTTTCTCTACCATGTCGCGCAGGAGCGCGCGCTCGATGAAAGGCATGCGGTTGCCGCTTTGCGGGCAGTTTGCCCACTGCAGGTACCAGTAGATGTTCTTGCATTGCCAGATGTCGTAGATTTCCTCACCCGTGAACACGTCGAAGATGTTCATGCCGTCGAACACGTGGTGGTTCTGCAACGAGCCGGCGACGTCGAAGGTGCGCTCCATCAGTTTCAGGCTGTTCAGGCTGTCGGCGGCAAAGGCACTGTCGCGCACCAGTTGCGCCACGAAGCGGCGCGGGTTGACGCGTGCGGCGAATATGCTGTCGCTCAGAGGCCTCACCTCGTCGCGCAGGTGATTGGCGAGGGTGTCCTCACCTTTTCCCCATCCCATGTAGTGCATGTCGTGGTCGCTGGCATCGGTCTTGATGGTGATGCCGGGCGCCATGGAGCGTATTTGCCCTGTGGCGTTGGCCATCGAGAGGATGCAACGGATGACGACGGTGGAGCGCGCGTCGACCACGGCCCCGTCGCTGAAGATTTCGGGGAAGTTTCTCACCATGCGCTGCGCAATGCCTCGGTGCTGCTCGGCACCCACGTCGCTCAACTCGCCGACGCGCTGGCTGGAAGCGTTCTGCACGAAGCGCAACTCCTTGAGCAGCTGCTCGCCGCGAGCCGTGAGCTGGTGGTTGCGCTCAGCAATTTCGAGCTGTTGCACGGGCTCGCTGTAATACTGGGCTTTCGTGAGCCATCGGCTGCCGTGGCGTCCGTAGTGGTCGATGTAGAAAGGTTCGTAGCCATCGGGCGCGGCGGTGAGCGCCGGCAACGGGTTGGCGGGGTAGGGGTATGCGTAGTGGTTGCTGCCACTGCGGTTGAAGTTGTCGAGGATTTCCTGCCGCGCGTCGTGGGAGCTGGCTGTTGCAGCCGCCAGTAGCAATATAAAGGTGATTATTTTGGGTAGGTTCATGGGAGGGGAATTAATTAGGAATGAGGAATTAGGAATTAACTAAAGACTGACGACTACGGTTGTTGCTCGCTGAGGCGGTGCATGAAATACTCGCGCACGTCGTTCCACGCGTAGTAAGGACCGGTGACGGCTGTGAGGGGCAATGTGGCCTCATGCTCGTTAAGCAGGGCCTTGACGAGCACATGCCCTTGGTCGTTGCGGAAGAAAATGAGTTGGATGTTGCACGCCATGGGAAAAATCTTGTAGGACTGCCAGTATCGGTCGAGCGTCTGGAGGTCGGTGGTGCGGTAGCCGGCATCGTCGAGGCCCATGAGGGCTGCCAGCGAGAGTACCATGGTTTCGTGGCCAAAGCGCATCGACGCACCGTGTCGGCCCGTCATCACGGCCTCGTCGGCCTCTTGGATGAAGTCGCGTAGCAGGTTGGCCTGCACAAAGGGCACGCGTCCTCGCGTGAGCGGGCTGTCGCCGCCGTGGACATACCACCATGCGTTGTTGTAGCGCCAGATGTCATAAATCTCGTTGTCGGTAAACAGACGGTAAAGATTGTTGTCCTTGAACTGTTTGTGGCTCTGCATGTTGGATGCGAGTTGGAACAGCTTGCGCATCAATCGCTTGCCATCGACCTTAGCGATGAACTCCTTACTGGTGAACAGCCGTTTGAGGAAAGCGTCGGGTTTGAGCATGCGGTCATAAAGCTCTTTCACCGCCGGCGCTCCCAGGTCCTTGGCGGCGTAACCCACGCTGTCGCGGAAGTTCATGTAACGCATGTCGTGCACGCTGGCGTCCAGCGTTGTGCGTAGTTGCGGGAATCGGGCCTGCAGCTCGTTCACCTCGTTCTGCATCGACAGGATGCAGCGGATGACAGTGGTCGAGCGGGCATCGACACTCGCGCCCTCGCCTTGGAACACGGCGGGGTAGTGCTCGGCCATGCGGCGCGCAATGCCGCGGTGCTGCTCGGCGCCAATCTCGGTGAGCTCGCCCAATCGGCCGCGCGAAGCCTCCTGCATCTGCCGTGCCACCTCAAGGGCCTCTTTGCCCAGTTTGGTGAGGCATCCGGCCTGCTCGGCTTGGGTGAGTACTTCGACGGGATAGTCATAATCGCTGGGCGAGATGAGCCATCGGCTGCCGTGGCGGGCATAGTGGTCGATGAAGAACGGCGTGTAGCCTTCGGGCGCCAGTGTGAGCTCGGGCAGGTTCTGGTCGGGATAGGCGAGGTGGTTGTTGGCGCTCAGGCACACGTTGTGCTTGATGTCCTCGCGCGCGCCCGCCAATGCCGCCAACGCGCCACCTATAATAAATAAGTAAAGAAATACTTTTCGCATATTAGTGATTATGCATTAAATTAAAGGGTAAGGTCCTCCTCGCTCTTGGGAGCGGGCGGATAGTCCACGGTGTAGTGGAGACCGCGGCTCTCCTTGCGCTCTTTGGCCTGACGCATGATGAGGTAGCCCACGTTGATGATGTTGCGCAACTCGCAGATGCGGCGGCTCACGGTGCTCTCCTTGAAGAGTTTTTCGGTCTCCTCGTAGAGGATGTCGAGGCGGTTCCATGCGCGGTCGAGGCGCAGGTTGGAACGCACGATACCCACGTAGGCGCTCATGATTTCGCCCACTTCCTTCTCGCTCTGGCTGATGAGCACCATCTCCTCGGGGTGCTGCGTGCCGGCGTCGTTCCATTCGGGGATGTCGGTGCGGAAGTCGTAGTGGTTGTGGTGCTCGATGGCGTGATGGGCTGCGGCATCGGCATAGACGACGGCCTCGATGAGCGAGTTGCTGGCGAGGCGGTTGCCGCCGTGAAGTCCTGTGCACGAACATTCACCCACGGCGTAGAGGCGCTTGATGGAGGAACAAGCGTTCAGGTCCACCTTGATGCCGCCGCACAGGTAATGGGCTGCAGGCACAACGGGAATGTAGTCCTTTGTAATGTCGATTCCCAATTCCAGACAGTGCTTGTAAATGTTGGGGAAGTGGTGCTTGGTCTCTTCGGCGTCTTTGTGGGTCACGTCGAGGAACACATGGTCTTCGCCGCGCAGCTTCATTTCGTTGTCGATGGCGCGGGCCACCACATCGCGCGGTGCCAGCGACAGGCGCGGGTCATACTTCTGCATGAACTCTTCGCCGGCCAGGTTGCGAAGCACGGCGCCGTAGCCGCGCATGGCCTCGGTGATGAGGAACGCGGGGCGGTCGCCTGGGTGATAGAGGGCGGTGGGGTGGAACTGGACAAACTCCATGTCCTGCACGGTGCCCTTGGCGCGATATACCATGGCGATGCCGTCGCCCGTGGCGATGAGCGGGTTGGTGGTGGTGTGATAGACTGACCCTATGCCGCCCGTAGCCATTAAGGTGACGCGCGACAGGAAGGTATCGACTTTGCCCGTGTCCTGGTTGAGGATATAGGCCCCGTAGCACTCGATGTCTTTGGTGCGCCGCGTCACTATTTTCCCCAGGTGGTGCTGGGTGAGGATTTCCACCGCGAAGTGGTTTTCGAAGATGGTGATGTTGGGATTCTTCTTCACCGCCTCGACAAGCGACTGTTGGATTTCGTGGCCTGTGTTGTCGGCGTGGTGCAGGATGCGGAACTCGCTGTGGCCTCCCTCGCGGTGCAGGTCGAAGTTGCCGTCTTCGTTCTTGTCGAAGTCCACGCCCCACTTGATGAGCTCCTCGATTTGGCTGGGGGCCTCGGTCACCACTTTCTTCACGGCGGCAGGGTCGCTGAGCCAGTCGCCGGCTACCATCGTGTCGTGGATGTGCTTGTCGAAGTTGTCGACAAGCAAGTTGGTCACACTCGCCACGCCGCCTTGAGCCAGGTCGGTGTTGGCTTCGTCCATCGACGATTTGCAGATAATCGCCACAGTGCCCGTGCCCGCCACCTTGAGCGCGAAGCTCATTCCGGCGACACCCGAGCCGATAATCAGATAATCAAATTGATGCGTCATTGATGCTATAGTTTTTTGTTGGTTTTCGGTTTATGTTACACCTTGCGAGGGCAAAGATAGCGAAAAAAACTTAATTTTTCGGTTAATCCGGAAATATTCGCTAATTTTGCGACAAGAAATAAAGATTGTCATGAAGAATATGTCGAATAATTTGAAATTTGCGTTGGTTGTGCTCATGTTGTGTGCGGCCTTCGTGTCGCAGGCGGTCACAAAGATATATCGCGGGAACAGTACCTACACGAGCGATATCCTTTACTCGTGGGACGGTAAGTATTTGTATCGTGGCAACAGCACCTATAGCGCCGACATCCTCTACACGTGGGATGGTAAGTATCTGTACCGCGGCCGCAGCTCCTATTCGAGCGACATCCTTTACACGTGGGACGGCCGTTACCTGTACCAGGGCCGCAGTTCCTACTCGAGCGACATCATTGCTTCGTGGGACGGCCGTTACCTGTACCAGGGCCGCAGCTCCTATTCGAGCGACATTGTGGCCACCGTGACGGGAAAGCACGTGTATCGTGGCCGCAGCACTTACACAAGCGATATCCTCTACACCATCTCGGGCCATGTGCCTATCCCGTTGCTCATTGTCTTGTAAAAAACGTATTATGAAAAAAGTGCTATTTGTATATGGTTATGGCGGCTCACCCGAGTCGAGCATGTGCCAACTGTTTCGACAGTTCCTGCCCCACGACCGCTTTGAGGTGGTGAGCTATGTTTATCCGCAGCACGACTGTGCGCAGGCCGTGGCTTTTCTTGATGAAGTGGTGCGCCGCGAAGGCATCGACTTGGTCATCGGCACCTCGCTGGGAGGATTCATCACGCTGGCTTTTGAAACCCGCGTGCCCAAAGTGGTGGTGAACCCGTGCATGAAACCCACTGTGGAACTGCCGCTGCTCACGCCGCGTCCCGACCACCCCGACGACGTGCAGCCGTCGCCCGAGTTGGTGGCCACCTATGCTCCTTTCGAGCAGCGCCTGTTCGCCTCAAGCCATCTTGACGATTCTATCACGGGCTTCTTCGCCGAAGGCGACGAGCTCCTCGGCACGAAATATGTCGAAAACTTCGCGACCCAGTTCGGCCCAGTGCACATGATTCCCGGCAGCCACTTCGGCAACATCCCAGGCGTGCAAGCCATTGCCGCCGCCCTCACCGCCTCCTAAGAGGGGTAATCAAAGATAATCCGGGAAATAATCAGTTACCGCCGTAGGCTTGGCGGACGCGCTCTTGTGATTGTTGCTCGGGGGTGGTGCCGGGCGGTGTGGGCACGGTGGGATTTCCGTCTTCGTCGAGCTCAACTGGGCGGTCGATCCCGTCGGGCGGGATGGAATCAATGAGTGTGGAATCGTTGTCAAGGGTATCGACGGGCATCTCGTTGCACATCTCGGCCACATGGTCGAGGGTGGCGTCGATTGGGAAGCGCGTGTGCAGGTAGGAGAAGTTGTTGTCGGCCATGACGCGGCGCAGGAAGTTGCCCACGATGGGCAGTGCGGTGCGGCTTCCCTGGCCCAAGGCACCTGTGCGGAAATGGATTTGTCGGTATTCTCCGCCCACCCAAGCGCCGCACACGAGGCGTGGCGAGACGGCGATGAACCAAGCGTCGGCGTGGTTGTTGCTGGTGCCTGTCTTGCCGCCGAAGTCGGTGTCCCACGGGATATATTGGTTGAGGGCCATCGAGGTGCCGCTCACATCGGTGCGGCCCGCCTCGAGGAGTTTCCACATGAAATAGGCGGCGCGGTGCGTGAGCGCGCGGTGCGGCTCATTTTTGACGGTGGTGGCATCGTAGATGAGCGTCTTTTTCCCGTCGGCGTCGGTCTGGTAGATTTTCGTCACCAATATGGGGGCGCGCGACATGCCGTCGGCGGCCACCGTGCAGTAGCAGTTGACCATCTCGAGCAGGTTCACGTCGCTGGCACCCAGGCTCAGGGCCGGTGTGGCGTCGAGCGCCGAGCGGCATCCCATGTCGTAGGCCGTCTGGGCCACAATTTTCGGGCCCACTTCGTTACCTACGCGTACCGCCACCAGGTTGGTGCTCTGGGCGAAGGCCTGTCGCAGTGTCATCGGTGCGTTGGTGCAGCGTCCGCTGGCGTTGTGTGGCCGCCAAGGTTCCAGGTCGTGGGTTTCGCGGTTTTCGACAAGGGTGTCGAAGGGTGCGTCCATTCGTCGGTCGCAGGGTCTCATGCCGCGTTCCATGGCGGCACTATAGACCATGAGTTTGAAGGTGCTGCCGGGCTGATGCATGGCTCGCACTTGGTCATATTTCCATGTGTTGTAGTCCACGTCTCCCACCCACGCCTTCACTTCGCCTGTCATGGGGTCCATGGCGACGAAGCCGCAGTGCATGAAATGGAGCATGTAACGCACTGAGTCCATGGGGGTCATCACGGCGGTGTGCCCGCCGTTGTAGTCGAAGAGCGTCATTTCACGCGGCTGGTTCATGTAGTAACCGACCGAATCATAGTCGGTCTCGCCGTAGCGTGCCACCAGCGCCTTGTAGGTGTCGCTGCGCATCGCCACGTCTTCGACGAAGTCCTCGATGACGTTGCCCTCCTCGTCGACCCAACAGTCTTGTCCGCCCCAATGCTGGTCGAAAGAGGCCTGGACGGCTTTCATTTGTTCGGTGACGGCAGCCTCGGCATGGCGTTGCATGCGGGTGTCGATGGTGGTGTGGATTTCGAGGCCATCGGTGTAGATGTCGATTTGGTTTTGCTCGCACCAGTCCTTAAGTTCCTCGACCACGGCATGCTTGAAGTAGCCGCCCACGCCTGTAATGTCTTCGTCGGGGTGGTAGTCAAGGGCCAGCGGCAGCGCGCTGATGCTGTCATACTGCTCTTGCGTCAAGTGGTCGTGGTCCAGCATGTTGTGCAGCACCACGTTGCGGCGCTCCAGGCACTTGTCGGGGTTGCGGCGCGGATTATAGACCGTGGTGCCCTTGAGCACGCCCACGAGCGTGGCGCACTGCTCGATGGTGAGTTTGTCGGGTGTGGTGTTGAAATATGTGCGTGCCGCCGTCTTGATGCCGAAGGCGTTGTCGCCGTAATCGACAGTGTTGGCATACATCTCGAGGATGCGTTTCTTGTCACGATAGATTAGCTCCACCTCGGTGGCCAGAATCCATTCCTTTGTTTTCATGATGACGAGGCGCACGCCGGGGATGTAGCCCAACAGGCCCGTCGATGACTTGCGGATGCGGAACATGTTTTTCACCAGCTGCTGCGTGATGGTACTGCCGCCGCGTGCGTTGCCATGCACCACAAAGTCCTTGATGGCGCCGCCCAAGCCCTCGAAGTCGATGCCCCAGTGGTCGTAAAAGCGTTCATCCTCGGTATCGACAAGGGCGTCAAAGAACACAGGGTTGATGGAGTCGTAGTTCACCGGCGTGCGGTTCTCACTGTAAAACTTGCCGATGAGCTGGCCGTCGGCGCTATAGACATAGGAGGCGTTGCTCGTTTTCGGGTTCATGATATCGTCCAGGCTGGGCGACGACCCGAAGAGTCACAGGAAGTTGCACATCACCATGAGCACATAGATGATGAACACCACCACGAGCGTACCCAGTGCCGACAGTATCTTGACCCACCATGGGCGGCCCTTATACAGGCCGCGATACCATCGCCAGAAGCGCTTGTGGCCATTCCTTAACTTGCGCCACAGCCATTTCACTGCTTTCCAAACTTTTCTCATCGTTGGGCGAAAGCAATTCTTTTCATCAGGCCGCAAAGGTAGCAAATAAAATCAACACGCGCAACACCCTGCCCGCTTTACACGTCGCTGTGGGCGGCTGCGTCGGGCTCGTCGTCGGGTTCAATAATGTAGAAACCGGCCTCTGAGGGGTGGTCGAGAACTGTACTGTCGCGCTTTTCTTTCGTCAGCAGCCACGCTATCCAAATGTCTCCGGCTGCTGCTGAGATAAAGAAGATGCCCCACACCGCCAGCAACAAGCTACCGATGCACAAGGACACTATCGACGGGATGATACCCAACACAATGCACGGCATCAAGGCACCCCACATGTAAGCTGGGATGGGCTGCGGCTCTGAGCAATGACAGTAGGGCGTGAGCAATTTCCACATTACTCCGAAATGGATACTCCGCCAACCGCTCTTGGTAAAGCAAGCCCATGTAATGCCGTGAATGAGCTCGTGAACTGCAATGCCCACAAATAATGCCACAGGAACCATCACTACTCCCCAAATTCCGCCAAAAATGTCTTCGGGCTGGCGAAAGCCCCAAATCATGAAAAAAGGCACCAACAGCACCACAGCCGCCGCCACCATGATAATAACCGCAAAAACATTCGCCTTGACGATGTCGATGGTCACTTTCCGTTTTTTATCTTCTTCCATACGGTATGAATTTTTTCTAAACAACGGCAAAGATACTGATAATGCTGAAAATAATTGGACAAAAATAAACTTTTTGGCGAAAAATTTTGCCATATTGCCAAAAACCACTACCTTTGCACCGCTTTTTTGACGGAGATTCGCTAGCTCAGCTGGTAGAGCAACGCCCTTTTAAGGCGTGGGTCTTGGGTTCGAATCCCAAGCGGATCACTTGAAATCCTCGGCTCGATAAGAGTTTCGGGGATTTCTTGCGTTTATACCCACCCCATATTCTGTGTTGGTGTGAATGCATAAATGAACTGGGGCACGACAACCAAACGGTTGCTGTGCCCCAGTGATGTGGATATGTGAGACAGATTATTTATCGGCCAGGTGCTTGCGTTCGCTAATAAAGAAGACGCAGGCAGCACCGATGAGCAGGAAGACACCAGCCAGCAGAAGCATGTTACCTTGCTCGCTCACGGTGGGCAGCAGGTTGTGCATGAGAATCATCAGACCACCACCGGCGATGGCAGCCACAATCTGCGGGATGCAAATGGTGCAGTTGAACAGGCCCAGGTAAGTACCCATGCGCTTGCTGCCCTCGAGGGCGTTAGTCACCAGAGTGAAGGGCATGGCGAGCATGGCGGCCCAAGCGCAACCAATAAGGAAGTAGGGTACGAAGAGCACGTATTTGTCGGTCACGAAAGGCACCATGGCAAAGCCGATGCCGCCAATGACAAGACTCAATGCATAGCCCACCTTGA
Source organism: Muribaculaceae bacterium (assembly GCA_017962765.1). Classification (GTDB taxonomy): domain Bacteria; phylum Bacteroidota; class Bacteroidia; order Bacteroidales; family Muribaculaceae; genus Sodaliphilus. The sequence goes on from JAGCUP010000094.1 coordinate 10,236, forward strand.
TGTTCTTGAAGAACGGAAGCACAACAGCCCAGAGCACGCTGCCGATGGCTTGCACGGCAAAGACGGTGCCCACCCAGTTTCCAGCATGCTGGTAAGCCTCGGAAGCGGCATCGGTCGTGTTCCACACGGTGTCGGCGATAGAGCCGTTAGTATAGGTCCACATGAACATGAATGCTGCCCAGCAGAAGAATTGGACGACACCAACCTGAAGGAACACCTTCATGGCATTGTTGTCTTTAGTTTTGCCCTTGGCTTGTGCTTCGCGTGCCTTTTCGGCGTTGGCGGCTGCCTGGAATTGTGCCATCTGCTCGGGAGTGTATTCCTTGACCTTGGCCGTGGTGAAAATCACGCACAGGATAAGGATGGCCGAACCGATGTAGAATGCCCACTTCACCGAGTCGGGCACCTGACCCTTTTCAGCCACATTGGCCACGCCTATGGCAGTAAAGATGAGCGGGAAAAGGTAGCCCACGATGGAACCGGCGTTGCACAGGAAGCTCTGGATGGAGTAGGCTTTGGCTTTTTGTTTCTCGTTGACCATATCGCCCACCATCATCTTGAAGGGTTGCATGGCCATGTTGATACTAGTGTCAAGCAACATGAGCATCACGGCACCGAAAATCATGGCCGAAGCCACGGTGAAGCCGAAACTACCGGCGTTGGGCAGCAGGCACATGACGGCCACGGCAATGGCTGCACCAGCAAACAGATAGGGGATGCGGCGGCCAAAGCGAGTCCACGTCTTGTCGCTGAAATAACCCACAAGGGGCTGCACAATCATGCCCATGAGGGGCGGCAGAATCCAGAAGAAGCTCAGGCTGTGGGGGTCAGCGCCCAGAGTGGAGAAGATGCGGCTGATGTTAGCACTTTGCAGTGCGTAGGCGATTTGTACGCCGAAGAAGCCGAAACTGATGTTCCACAGTTTTGAAAATCCCAGGTCGGGTTTCGACTGGAGTTTTGGTGTTGCGTTTGGTTTGTCTTTTTCCATATTGGTTTTATGTTTTTTGTGGTTGTTAATTAGCGGCCTGGAGGGCATGACCCCATGAAAGCGAAAACGCTCGCAACCCCACTGATAAGTCAAGGATTGAGAGCGCGCTCGTGTTGTACCCGGAGTGGGACTTGAACCCACACAGCCGCAATGGCCAAGGGATTTTAAGTCCCTCGTGTCTACCGATTCCACCATCCGGGCAGCTCGTTCTAGTAGACGTCATCACTGAAAGTGCGCGGCAAAGTTAGTGTGATTTTTCCACACTTGCAATTTTTTACCGAAAAAAGTCACAAAAGCGAGTCTTCAAGGCGTTTCAAGGCGCGAGGCAGGCTCCATGTCGGGCATGTCGGCGGGGACGAGGCGGTCGCTGGTGAGCATGTCGACGCCCATGGCGGTAAGGCGTGCGCAGTCGTCGGGATTGTTCACCGTCCATGTGGCCACGCCGAGGCCTTCATCATGGAAACGTCTCACGGTCTCCTCATCGAAGCATCCGTTCTGTATGCTGGGCGTGAGTCGCCACATGACAATCCAGTCGAAGTGCGTGGCCCAGTTGTCTCGACACAGGAACTGGCAGCGGAGCCGCGGGTAATGGGTGCGCACATATTCCAGCGAGTTGCGCATTGACGTGAGGATGACGACCTTACGGGTGAGCCCTTTCTCGTCGATGAGGCGTGCGAGGCCGTCGAAGTTGCTCATGTCGTTGTTGTTGATGCCCGTTGACCACTTGAGCTCCACCACGGGAATCACATCTTTCGCTTTGCAGATGTCCAAGTAGTCGGCCACCGTGCAGATGTGGCCCGTGTAGGTGGAATCACCGCGTTTCTGCACATATTCCTCTGCCTGCAGTTGCGCCAATGTGGCTTGGGCCACGGTGAGGTTGCCGCCCACGGCATTCGTGGTCTCGTCGTGGCTGATGACGTACTGGCCGTCGGCGGTGACGCGCACGTCACATTCCAGGCCCTCGTAGCCGTAAATTTCCACGCCGTTCACGTAGGCCTCGGCGGTGTTCATCACGCCCGTGAAGCATCCGCGGTGACCAATGAACGTGGGCTTCCACGCTCCGGCGGTGGCAGCGCAAGCAAGTGCTAAAATAATCAGAGTCAATTTTTTCATAATGTGGTCTTGTTTAGTGGTCGTGGGCTTTCACGCGGCGGGCCAGCTCAAAGAGTTCGGGCGACAGGTGGCAGTAGCCGCTGGGGTTCTTGGTGAGGTAGTCCTGGTGGTATTCCTCTGCGCTGTAGAAACAGCCGAGAGGCGCCACCTCGACGGCGAGCGGCTTATAGTAACGCGTAGCCACGTTGGCCATGTGCTCGTCGATGACGGGGCGGTCGTCGGGGTCGGTGTAATAGATGCCGGTGCGGTACTGCGTGCCCTCGTCTTCGCCCTGCTTGTTGACGCTGGTGGGGTCGATGGCGGTGAAATAAAGACTCAGCAGCGTGTCGAGGCCCACGCACGTCTCGTCGTAGGTCACATGTACTGTCTCGGCGTGTCCGGTGTCACCGGTGCACACCTGCTTATAGGTGGGGTGGGGCGTTGTGCCGTTGGCATAACCCACCTCGGTGGCGGTGACGCCTTCGACGAGTTTGAAGAAGCGCTCCACGCCCCAAAAACATCCTCCTGCGAAATAGATTTCCTTCATGATTGTTTCAATAGTGAATAATGCCGCAAAATTACAATTTTTTCCAAAGAAAAAGCGAAAAGCGACAATAATTTGTGGGATTGGCGCGAAAGTTGTACCTTTGCGGGTTGGAAAAGAAACAAAAAATTAACATACAATTTTATTATGTACAGAACTAACACTTGCGGGGAGTTGCGACTCTCCCACGTGGGCCAGGCGGTGACGCTGGCCGGATGGGTGCAACGCACCCGCAAAATGGGCGGCATGACGTTTGTCGACCTTCGCGACCGCTACGGAATTACTCAACTGGTGTTTGACGAATCGCGCGACGCCGAGCTCACGGCGCAGGCCAATAAGCTGGGACGCGAGTACTGCATCCAGGCCGTCGGCACTGTGAGCGAGCGCTCCAACAAGAACCCCAATATGCCCACTGGCGACATTGAGATTATCGTCACGGGGCTCACGATGCTTAGCACCAGCGATACGCCCCCGTTCACCATCGAGGACAACACCGATGGCGGCGACGAGCTTCGCATGAAGTACCGCTACTTGGACCTGCGGCGCGCCGCCGTTCGCAAGAACCTTGAGCTGCGCCACCGCATGACAATCCTCGTGCGCAACTTCCTCGACAGTCGTGACTTCATCGAGGTGGAGACGCCCATCCTTGTGGGCAGCACGCCCGAGGGTGCGCGCGACTTCGTGGTTCCGAGCCGCATGAATCCTGGCCAGTTCTACGCCCTGCCGCAGAGCCCGCAGACGCTCAAGCAGTTGCTCATGGTGAGCGGCTTCGACCGTTACTTCCAAATCGCCAAGTGCTTCCGCGACGAGGACCTGCGTGCCGACCGCCAGCCCGAGTTCACGCAGATCGACTGCGAAATGAGCTTTGTCCACCAGGACGACGTGCTCGAGGTCTTCGAGGACATGGCGCGCTACCTCTTCAAGGAAGTGCGCGGTGTGGAACTGCCGGCCAAGCTGCGCCAGATGACGTGGGCCGAGGCCATGCGCCTCTATGGTAGCGACAAGCCCGACCTGCGCTTTGGCATGACCTTCGTCGAGGTGATGGACGTGATGAAGAAAGGCAAGTTCAGCGTCTTCGACGACGCGGCCTACATCGGCGGCATCTGCGCCCCCGGCTGCGCCTCCTACACGCGCAAGCAGCTCGACCAGCTCACCGAGTTCGTCAAGCGTCCGCAGGTGGGCGCCAAGGGTCTGGTGTATGTGAAATATAACGAGGACGGCACCGTCAAGAGCAGTGTCGATAAGTTCTATAGCGAGGAAGACCTGCTCGAGCTCAAGGCCGCGATGGGCGCCAAGGACGGCGACCTCGTGCTGCTGCTGAGCGGCGACAATGCCAACAAGACGCGCGTCCAGTTGTGTGCGCTCCGCCTCGAGATGGGCGAGCGTCTGGGGCTGCGCGACGACAATAAGTTCGAGTGCCTGTGGATTGTTGACTTCCCGCTCTTTGAGTGGAGCGACGAGGAGCAGCGCCTCATGGCCACCCACCACCCGTTCACCATGCCCAACCCCGACGACATCCCCTTGCTCGACGAGCACCCCGAACAGGTGCGTGCCGTGGCCTACGACTTCGTGTGCAACGGCATCGAGGTGGGCGGCGGCAGCCTGCGTATCCACGACGGCGCCCTGCAGGAGAAGATGTTCAAGATTCTGGGCTTCACGCCCGAGCGCGCCATGGCGCAGTTCGGCTTCCTCATCAACGCCTTCAAGTATGGTGCACCGCCCCACGGCGGCCTCGCTTTCGGTCTCGACCGCTTCGTGTCGATTATGGCGGGTCTCGACAGTATTCGCGACTGCATCGCCTTCCCCAAGAACAACAGCGGCCGCGATGTGATGCTCGACGCCCCCAGCGAGCTTGAACCGGGCCAGCTCGAGGAATTGAACCTCAAGGTGACGCTTTAACTCCTTGTTTCGCCCTCAGCGCATGAAAATCAAGGAAATAACCCAGGCCATCGAGGCCTACGCGCCCCTCGAGCTGCAAGAAGGCTTCGACAATGCCGGCGTGCAGGTGGGCGATGTGGAGCGTGAGGTGACGGGCGTGCTCCTGTGCACCGACGTGCGCGAGTCCATCGTCGCCGAAGCCATTGAGCGGGGTTGCAATCTCATTATCTCGCACCACCCGCTCATCTTCCACGGCCTCAAGAAACTCGATGGCAGCGACTACATTAAGCGCATCGTGGTCACGGCCATCAAGCACGACATCACCATCTATGCCGCCCATACCAACATGGACATCACCACGGGCGGCGTCAATCACAAGATGGCTGCGAAGTTGGGCCTTACCAATGTCGAAGTGCTTGACGAAACCGGTGAGCAGGACCACCTGGGCGTGATAGGCACCCTGCCCGAGCCCATGGCGAGCCTCGATTTCCTGCGTCGCGTCAAGGACGCCTTCCACTGCCAGGCCGTGCGCTACAGCGGCGACACGGCGCGCAAGGTGAGCCGCGTGGCACTGTGCGGCGGTTCGGGTGCTTTCCTCAAGTCTACGGCTCTCGCCCGTGGTGCCGACGCCTATGTGACAGCCGATGTGAAATACCACGAATTCATGGGCGACGAGGACCGTTTGCTGCTGGCCGATATTGGTCATTATGAGAGCGAACAATTCACAAAAGAGATTTTTTATGACATTATTTGCGAAAAAAGTCCTAACTTTGCAGTCCATTTCGCGAAGAACGAACAAAACCAGATAAAATATTTGATCTAAATGGCAACGAAGAAAACCGACAAAGAACTCACCGTAGAGGAGCGTCTCAAGGCGCTTTACCAGCTTCAGAACATCCTCTCGCAGGTCGACAGAATCAAGACCCTGCGCGGTGAACTGCCCCTCGAGGTGCAAGACCTCGAAGACGAAATCGCCGGCTTGCAGACACGCATCGGCAACTACGAGACCGACCTCAACACCCTCAAGGACGCCGTCGCCAAGCAAAAGGTGGCCATCGAGCAAGCTAACGCCCTCATTGAGAAGTACACCAAGGATCAGGACAATGTGCGCAACAACCGCGAGTTTGACTACCTCAACAAGGAAATTGAGTATCAAACCCTTAATGTGGAACTCGCCAACAAGAAAATCAACGAGGCTAACCACACTATAGGCCTCGTCAACGAGCACATCGCCGCCGCCAACGCGCAACTCGCCGACAGCGAGCACATCCTCGAGGAAAAGAAGGGCGAACTCGATGAAATTATCAACGAGACACGCCAGGATGAGGAGAAACTGCGCGACAAGGCAAAACGTCTTGAGAAGAAACTCAACGACGCCGACGCGCGACTGCTCACTGCCTTCAAGCGTATCCGCAAGAACGCGCGCAACGGCCTCGGTGTCGTGTATGTGCAGCGTAACGCTTGCGGCGGTTGCTTCAACCGCATTCCGCCCCAGCGCCAGATGGAAATCAAGATGCGCAAGAAAATCATCGTGTGTGAATACTGCGGACGCATTCTCATCGACCCCGAGATTGCAGGCGTTTCGCCGTCGCAGGCACAAAACGACTAATCCTCTTACAGGGGGCGGGTTCCGGACAACTTACGGCCCGCCCCGCTTTTTTACTACGTGGATAAGAAAAGGAATATCGCACGCAAGGTGATTGTGGCCTTGCTGCTCACTGCCGTTGTGGCCGCCGCTGCCCTGTGGTGGCACCACCGCCGCACGCGCAACCTGCCTGTGGCCTCGCCCCGCGACGACACGGCGATGCCCGCTCTCGTCGCACCCGAGGGAACGCTCACCATCGAGGCTACGGGCGTCACGTTCACCCTTGTGCCCGTCGATGGCGGCACCTTCCTCATGGGCGCTACCCCCGAGCAGTTCGACCCGTGGGAGAGCGAGTTGCCGGTGCACGAGGTCACCGTTTCTCCGTTCTATATGATGCAGACCGAGGTCACTCAGGAGTTGTGGGAGGCCGTGATGGTCAACAATCCCAGCAAGTGGTGCCCGGGACGCCACCGCCCCGTGGAATATGTCTCGTGGGACGACTGCCAGGAATTTGTCGCAGAGCTAAACCGCATCACTGGCGAGCATTTCGCATTGCCCACCGAGGCGCAGTGGGAATTCGCCGCGCGAGGCGGCATCAAGGGCCACCAATACATCTATTCGGGCAGTGACGATGCCACCGCCGTGGCATGGGTCAAGGAGAACTGCGACAGCGTCACGCACGTCGTGGGCACCCGCCAACCCAACGAACTGGGGCTCTACGACATGAGCGGCAACGTGTGGGAATGGTGCCAGGACTACTACGGCGCCTACGACAGCGTGCCGCAAACCGACCCGCAAGGGCCCGCCACCGGCAAGGTGCGTGTGAGCCGTGGTGGTAACTGGCGCAACGAGGCCCCTTACAGCCGTGTAGCCGACCGCCATAAGCTGCGCCCCAACTACTGTGGCGACGTGGGCCTGCGCCTCGTCCTCAACAAATAACGAAACAGGGCACGCAAAATCTTGCGCGCCTTGTTAATGCGTTGGTGAAACCCGAGCTCTGATTCAATGCGAACTTCACTTAGCGTGAGGTTCGCATTGAAAAAACATATTGTGGAATCTGCGTAGAGGATAGGGTTATCGGAGTGATAGGGTGGTGCGGCGCAGCTCGCTCAGCACGATGGCCGTGGCCATGCCCACGTTGAGCGAATCGACCACCATGCCCTCGCGGGGCCACGACGGAATGAGGAGACGACGCGTGGCACGTGCCGCCACGTCGCGAGAGATGCCCTGCCCCTCGTTGCCCATGACGACGAAGGCACACTGCGGCAACTGCGAGCCGTAGATGTTGTCACCATCGAGGAAGGTGCCCAGCACGGGCACTTCGGGGTATTCGTCGAAGAGTTCCTCGAGGTCGGTATAGGTCACCGCGACGCGCGCGATGGCACCCATCGTAGCTTGCACCACTTTGTGGTTGTAGATATCGACCGTGGTGGGCGAGCAGAACAGGTGGCGGATGCCGTACCAGTCGGCGAGGCGCACGATAGTTCCCAGGTTGCCCGGGTCCTGCACGTTGTCGAGAACGAGGCTCACGTCGCCGCGCACCACGTCGGAGTCCACCGTCACCTGCGGCTTTTCATAGACCGCGAGCACGTCGGGCGCCGTCGAGAACTGCGTCATGCGCTCCAGCGCGCTCTTGGGCGCGAGCACTAGCTGGTCGTGGAAGCGTGCCATGCCGTTTTTCTCGTACCAGGCCCTCGTGGCCACCAGGTATCGGCACTTGAAAGCGTCAAGCGTGTCGCGCACGCACTTCCATCCCTCGGCCACAAACAGGCCTTCCTCGTCGCGGACACGCTTGTTGCCCAGCGACTTCACAAACTTGATAATACCGTTGTTCACCTCAATCATGCTGCAAAAATACATTCAGCCTTGGGCTGTCTCATCTCATTGTGCCGGTCTTAAGCTCATTGTCAAGAAAGGAGTAAACATATCGGGGACTTTGATGATACAATTGTGTGTCATCTTCGAGCAAACGCTGATAAGTGTCTGAGTTTAGCACAGTAGCAAGCGCTTGCTCTACAGTCATGTTGGCGTCATTGTCCATGAGCAATAAGGCGAGGCTCTTAACCATGTCGAGTTTCATTTGTTCCCGTTCACTCATAGCTGCTTCAATATTTTAAGTGCACGTTCTGTGCCAAAGAAAAACTGCATTGTAATCCCTTGAATATAGCGTAAGTTGTGAACCAAAGTGGGCAGGTCGATACTTTGATTCTCATATTTCCAAAGTTGCACGCCCACACGGTCGTTTGCTATAGGGCCTATGACAACATCGTAGTCATGAGCGGGTTCGCTGCTTGAATTGTTTCGGTTAAGGATGATAAATTTTGACCAAGCTTCGTTGTAGTCATTAAAGCGGAGAACTTTCAGTTTCGACATCTGCTCCTCGTCAACCTCGTATGTCAATACAGTCGGCGCTCCCTTTTCGAGTTGTTTGACCTTAATTTTGGCCATCTCCATCGCCTGGGAGTAGTCTTTTGACAAGTAAAACCCCTTCCCAAAGTCCTTGTTAGGTTTCGACTTTTGGAGGTCAATCTTATAAAAGGACTCATTTGTGCCGTGATAGAGTATCAAATCAAGGCACCTCCTTTCCTGTGGCAATATTCTGCCATATCACTAACTATTGATTGGAAAGACTGGGTATGGCAGTAGTCATAGTTCTGCGTGACAAATTCAATGCCATTGAATCGGCTCAGATAGTTAAAAGCCTGTTTGAGTGTCAAGCCAAAACGCCGCCCGAATTCCAATGCGAAAATCAGCGTCCATTCGACCTTATCACGATTGCTAAAATCCATATTCCTCGTGGTTTGTTGATTTCAAGTGCAAATATAATACTTTTTTTTATTTTATCGTCGAAACGCCGCCTAATTTGCGCGCAGCGAACATTAGTGCAAGTTGAGAGAAGAACAAAACAACTGTTGTTTTTTATTCCGCAGCCTAATTTTCAATGCGAATTTCACGAATTAGGCTAATTTCGCGAATTTTTTTAATTTATTCTCAGTAAATCAAGTAAATAAAAAAATAATTCGTAAAAATTCGCCTAATTCGTGAAATTCGCATTAAAAAATCCCCGTGAAATTACTGCGCTGCGCTTGCCCTGTGGGCTCCCCATTCGGGTCGTGAGCACTTCGTGGTTCGCATTAAAAAATCCAGGTAGATGTGTGAAAAAACTGGGAGGCGTCGTCGTGAAGCCTCCCAGTTTGCTATTTTGCATGAGGGATAATTCCTAATTCCTAATTCCTAATTAGTTAAATTTCTAATTAAGCAACAGGTTGTAGAGGGCGGTCACGTCGGCACCACTCACCACGCCGTCGCCGTTCACGTCGGCGTTGCCAGCAACCAATGCATTGTCGAGCAGCACATTGTAGAGGGCGGTCACGTCGGCGCCACTCACGATGCCGTCGCCGTTCACGTCACCGGGGATGCCGCCACCCTCGCTCAGGTCGCCCACGATGTGCTTGAATCGTGCCCAGCTCCAGGCGTTGGCGAAGCTTTCCTCCTTGCCGGGTAGCACGTGAAGCACGCAATCGTCCATCTCATGATTGCCTTGGAAGAAGAAACAAACGCCGGTACCTATTCTGTCATAATAGTCATCAAGATTTGGCATACCCATAATGATGGCGTCATCACCAAGCGCCACATTAGCCGGGTCCACGTATGCATCAATCCTCTCCAGGGAGCGCATGCCGACGAATGCCCTATTACCCATGCTGGTTACTGACTGAGGAATATTAATCTCTTTTATAGAGCTGTCTTCAAAAGCCTCGTCACCAATAGTTGTGACACTGTTGGGAAGAATTACTTTGTCGGCACCAGTTCCCACTCCACGACCCGCTATGGCCTTTGTACCATCTTTCACGGTAATTGTTTTGTCGGCGGGGTAGGAGCCTTTATAGCCAATCGCCACCGGGCCGGCATAAACGACGCCATCGGGTTGATCGGTGTACCACTGTGAACCAGAGAACACGCTAGTACCGTAACCACCGCGACCCACCATAAGAAGGGAATTGGGGAAGCTGATTTCGGTCAAGTTGGTGCAACCGCTGAACGCACCAGTGCCTAATGCCTTCACATTACCGGGAAGGTTCAAGTAGGTCAAGCTCGTGCAGTTGTAGAACGCCGAGGTGCCTATATACAGGAGCGAGCTGGGGAGGCGCAGCACGGTGATGCCGGAGCATTCGGAGAAGGCATTGCTCGCTATGGCGGTGGTGCCTTCTTTAATGGTGAGTACTCCCGTGGGCGTACCCTTATAGGTATATGCCACATTGCTGGCATACACAATGCCGTCGGGCTGATTGTTGAGCCAAGCGGTTCTTGCAAACGCGTCTTGATCGATATATCTCACCGAAGCGGGAACGGTGATATCGGTCAAATCGGTGCAGCCCGAGAAAGCATTGTTGCCTATTGCTTTCACTTTGGCGGGAATGTTCACACTTGTCAAACTTTTGCAGTTGGCGAACGCATTGGCGAAGATTGTCTCGACAGTATTGGGAATGGTAATGCTTGACAATGCGTGACATCCGTAGAATAATTGGACAGGGATAGATGTGATTGTGTTGGGAAGGGTCACACTGGTCAAACCGGTGCAGCCATAGAACAAATTGTAGCCGAGATTCTTTGCCGAGTTGGGGAGGGTCACGATTGTCAGGCCGGTGCAACGACCGAAGGCATTTTCTCCTATGCTGGTGACACTGTTGGGAATGTGGATATTCGATAGATTAGCGCAGCCCTGAAAGGCATTAGCCGCTATATGGGTCGTGCCGTCCTTAACCACGAAGTTAGTGCCAGCTGGCATGGAACTGGGGTTTTTATAGACATAGAGTGTGTTGCCGAAATACACTGGGCCGTCAGGCATGGCGTTGAACCACGGAGTATTGTCAAACACTTTGTCGCCGAGAAATTCCAGATTGTTCGGAATGGTGACATTGGTCAAACTGGTGCAGCCATAGAATGCAGTCCTATGGATGTATTTCACGCTGTTGGGGATGTAAACACTCGTTAATCCGGTTTGTTTGTAAAATGAATTCGACGAAAGTCCAACAACGGTATATTCTTTATCTCCGTCAGTCGCTGTCTGGGGAATATAGAGGTCGCCCGTTACTGTCTGACCATCCACCACTCCTTGAAGATACACCGACTTGCCGTCGTCGCAAACCCAGAATCGCAGTTTGCCCATAGTAAACCTAATGTTTGCAGTTGCATTCATGGCGAGCATCGCCACTGCGGCAAAAAGAAGTAAAAATCGTTTCATAAGCTTTTTTGTTTTTGTTCCCGTTGGCAGAATTCAGCGAGTGCCTACTTGATTCTCCCAAAAGGAAGTTAATAATACTGTTAAGTTGTTATGAATGCAAAGGTAGTGTTTTTTTGTCATATTGGCATAGATTTACAATAAAATATTGCAAATTGCTAAAACTTCGCATCGTTTTTTCAATGCGAATCACGTGAATTATTTTCAATGCGAATTTCGCTAATTTAACGAATTGGGCGAATTTTTAATTTTTATTGTTGTCCGGTAAATCCCACGGGTCGTGAGCACTTCGTGGTTCGCATTTAAAAATTTCGGTCAAATTGCATTGAGGAGGGTGGAAAAATCGCCGGCCACCGTTGTGGAGTCGGCGGCCGGCGTGTTGCTGTAAGTTGAAACGGTGTGTGTGATGTGGTGGCAGTTAGTTTTCGTCGTCGTGAATGTGGCGACTGCTGTGGGCGCGTCCCTCCTTTTTGCTCGACGAGCTGGTGTCCTTTTCCTCGCTCAGGTCGATTTCGTTGCCGGCGGCGTCGATGACGCGGTAAGCCAGGTAGGCGAGGTTCTGGTCGGGCACGATTTTGAATTTGCGGCCGAACTCCCGGCGCCAGCGACCATATTCGCTGAAGAATCCTTTCTTGAGATAGGCATCGACAAAGGGATGGAGATACATGACAAATCCCTTGACGGCCAATGTATTGATGAGGTAGTCGATTTTGTCCTTCAGCATATCGGTAAACAGCAGCGAGGGCATGATTTCACCCTTTCCGCCACACGAGGGGCAGGTTTCGCTGGTGACGATGTCGAGTGCCGGTCTGACGCGCTGACGGGTGATTTGCATCAGTCCGAACTTGCTCAGCGGCAGGATGTTGTGTCGTGCGCGGTCTTTTTGCATCATTTCGCGCATGTGGTCGTAAAGCTGCTGGCGGTGCTCATTCTTGCCCATGTCGATAAAGTCGATGACAATGATGCCGCCCATATCGCGCAGGCGCAGTTGCCGCGCTATTTCTTCGGCAGCCAGCATATTGACTTCCAGTGCGTTGCTCTCTTGGTCGGTGCTGGTGCGCGTGCGGTTTCCCGAGTTGACGTCGATGACGTGCAGTGCCTCGGTGCTTTCGACAATGAGGTAGGCGCCAGAGCGGAACGACACCGTTTTGCCGAAAGAAGATTTGATTTGCCGCGTAACCCCGAACTTGTCGAAGATGGGCAGCTCGTCGCTGTAAATCTTGACGATGTCGGCGCGGTCGGGAGCAATTAGGCTCACATAGTTTTGAATTTGCTCAAAAATTTCAGCATTGTTCACATAGATGTTCTCGAAGTCGGGGTTGAAGATGTCGCGGATGAGCCCCACAGCGCGGCTGTCCTCCTCGTAGAGTAACGCCGGCGCTTGGACATATTTGAGTTTTGCGATGCTTTCTTCCCAGCTCTTTACCAATACGTTGAGCTCACCATGTAGCTCTGCGGCCCGCTTGTTTTCGGCACTGGTGCGGATAATGACGCCAAAGTTGGCGGGCTTGATGCTCTCGATGAGCCTTTTGAGCCTTATTTTCTCGGCGGGATCTTTGATTTTTTGCGACACGCTCACCTTGTTGTTGAACGGGATGAGCACCATGAAGCGCCCCGTGAAGGTGATTTCGGTCGTCAAGCGGGGGCCCTTGGTGTTGATGGGTTCCTTGGCGATTTGCACCATGAGGTGCTCGCCCTGGGTGAGCACGTCGGCGATGGCGCCGTGCTTGTCGAATTCGGGCTCGAATTTGAATTCCTGTAGCGAGGGCACTTTCTTGCCTTTGCTTTCGAGCACCTGCTTGATGAACTTGTGGAAACTGCTGAATTGTGAACCTAAATCAAGATAGTGAAGAAAGGCCTCCTTGGGATGCCCCACGTTGACAAACGCGGCGTTGAGCCCCGGCATGAGTTTCTTCACCCTTGCAAGATAGAGGTTACCCACGGCGTAGGTCGCGTCGCGCGACTCGCGTTGCAGCGACATGAGCCGTCCGTCTTCGAGCAAGGCGGTGGAAATGTCGTGCGGGGTAACATTGACGATGAGTTCGCTTTTCATCTCTTTCTTGTTCAGTGAGTAAGTTGAATTTAGGTTGAGGGTTGCCAGCCTCGCGGCCCGCCCTTGAGGGGACGGCGTTCGGCGGTCGTTCTTCATTAATACAAAGAACAAACTAATGAATGTGCCGGCCTGGATTGCGCGCGCCACTTCATTTGGTTTGTTCTTAGTATTTGACTCACAGAAGTTGTCGTTAAATACCGACACCGCCCCACCCGTGCGGGCGGGGTGGTGAGGGCATTTTACTTCTTGTTCTTGTGACGATTCTTCCTAAGTCTTTTCTTGCGCTTATGGGTAGCCATCTTGTGGCCTTTCCGTTTTTTTCCGCTTGGCATAATGCTAACTTAGTTTAAGTTGTTTAATAATTGTTTGCTCTCGAGTCTCAGGGAGTGAAGAATGGCGATTAGCCCCTCACTTGCTCCATGAAGACCTTAGCGGGCTTGAAAGCGGGAATGTTGTGCTCGGGAACGATGAGGGTGGTGTTCAACGAGATGTTGCGTGCAGTCTTCTGCGAGCGCTTCTTCACGATGAAACTGCCGAAGCCGCGCATGTACACGTTTTCGCCGTTTGCCAGCGAGTCCTTCACTGTTTCCATAAACTTCTCTAATGTCTCGAGTACTGAAGCCTTGTCAATACCGGTCGATTTAGCGATTTCGCTAACGATGTCTGCTTTAGTCATTTTAGAATTGATATTTTAAAAAAATTATAAATTTAATGGATACTCCAATTTTTGCCATGAGAAACTAACTTGCACAAAAACAGCCTTTTCGGGCGTTTTTTGGCGTCATTTCCCAAAATGCAACTGCAAATATCGCACTTTTTTTTGAATTAACCGCTAATATTCAGCATTTTTTATTGTTAAAAGATTATTTTTCTCCATTTTTTTATCGCTTTTCGGGCATTTTATTGACCGATAAGTCCGCAAAATGGCGCAAAATGCTTACCTTTGTGCAATATATTAATAATGTGTACCCCGCGCGCGGGAAAAATTATCGACAACGACAATGCGAAAGAACTTAGAAAAAAAGGGTTATGCGCTCAAACGGCTCACCGCGGCCGACGTGAGGGATGTGACCGGCCCCGTGAGAATCCACCTCATTGCGCTCTGCCATCAGGGTGAGATGAAAGGGACGGCCAACCTCATGCCCATCGAGATGCGCGCGGGTACGCGCGTGTGCCTGCCCCACGTGTTCCAGCTTACAGCCAACAATATAAGCGACGACTTCCGTGCCACGGTGCTGGGCGTCGACCCCAGGGTGTCAGTCGATGTGTCGGCGGGCATTACCGCCGAGCGTTTTGACTATGTCTTTGCCAATCCAGTGCGTGATGTCGATGAACCCCACGAGTGGCAGTTGCTCAACTGCCTGATGGACAGTATTGAGCACTATGAGGCCGTTGATGTGGGCGACCGTGCCGGCGGCGGCGTGGTGCACGGCATTTACCGTACCATGCTGCTGGCCATCGCCGAAATGGAGGTGCGTCGTGATGATGGTGCTCGCTCAATGGGCCCCTACTCGATGCGCGACGCTTGGTTCCGCAACTTTGTCTTGCTACTCGATAAGCATATTGAGCAAGAGCGCGAAGTTCAGTTCTATGCCGAGCAAGTGGGCGTGTCGCCCAAATACCTCACCATGATTTGCAAGGATAAAACGGGCCGCAAGCCCAAGGAGATTATCTCCGCCATCCTCCTCTCGCGCATTAAGATGGACATGGCCACCACCACGCTCAACATGAAGCAACTGGCCGACAAATACGGCTTTGCCGACATGTCGAGTTTCGGTAAGTTCTTCAAGAAAATGACAGGTTCTTCCCCGCGCGATTTCCGCATGCAGTGAACCCCTTTCCCGAGACAGGAAAAATTGTGTGATAATTGCCTTATTTGTCGGCTTGTTTATCCAGCTGGCTATTGAGGTAGTCGAGGGCCGTGTCGAGAATGGTGTCGTGGCCAGCGGCTGCGTCGTCATCGTCCATGTCGACCTTGATGTCGGGTGCCACGCCCCACTCGGTGAGCTTGCCGTCGGGACCGGTGATGGGTGCGGCGCTGAATCGCACGTTCCACCCTATGGGTATCTCGCTGGTGAAGGGTAGCCCGCATCCGCCGCCCGTGGTGTCGCCGATGACCGTGACGTTGGGCAGCGATTTCATAATTGACACGAAATTGTTGGTGGCGCTGAACGAGCCGCGGTTGGCGAGCACCACGATGGGCCGGTCGAGGTAGCGATAGCCGTTCGACGGCTCAAAGTAGTAGTGATAGGGCTCGCTGAAGTCGTTATGGCCAGGGCCCGTCTTGTGGCGGATGGCACCGGCGTAGGTGCGCTCACTGAGGAAGCGCCGCACGAAGGTTTCCACGTTGGTGAGGTAGCCGCCGCCGTTGCTGCGCACATCGATGATAAGGCCCTTGGTCTTGTCCATCGACTTGAGCACGTTGTGGATGTTGCCTTCGCCCATGCCCGAGGCGAAGTCGCCATAGTAGATGTATCCAAAGGTGCTGTCCTGCAACTGTGCATATTTCATGCCTCCTGTGAGGCGGTAAGTGAAGTGCAGGTAGTGCTCGTCGATGAGGCGTTCGTCGTAGTTGACGGGGTATTGTTCCCAAATCCAGTATCGCGACGTGTCGAAGGAGCTCGACAGGTTCACGTGCCCGTCTTGTAGCTCGGCGAGCATTTCGGCCAAGAGGTCAAAGAACTCGATTTGCGTCATGGAGTCCTTCTCTTTCATCTTGGCGCGATAGCGGTTGCCCACCTCGTTCCAGTCGATGTTCTTGTACTCGAAGAAGCAATAATGCTCATCGACGGTGCGCCACAGCATGTCGAAGTTCTCGTTGGCGTTATATAGCTTGGGTCGTCGGTGCAGGCAGCCAGCAGCAATGCTGCCGCTGCCACCATCATTCCTATAATGCCTTTCGCTTTCATCTTAGGTCAATGAGCATTATTGTGATTTGTGCTACGGGCGATTACTTGGCCACGTAGTTCATGTGCACGTTCTCAATGTCTATGTAACCTTCCTCATCGACCTTCACTCGCACCAGGTAGTCGCCGGGCTTGGGGCTGTTGCGCTCGCTCATCGAGTCCAACGTAATGAAATACACGCCATTATAGGCACGTTCCTCATAGGCGTGCACGTGGCCGCAGAACACGATGGACGCGTTCCACTTATCGAACTGCTTCAGCAAGAAGAAAGTTTCCTCGCGGGGGAACGTGGAAGCGAATTGCATGGACGACGGACGGAAGATGTTGGTGTGGCTGAAGATGAACGTGTGGCGGTAATGCCCCTTGCCGTCGAGCACGCCCTGCTCAATCAGGTCGACCTGTTTTTTCCCCAAGGTGCCGCTTGCCGTGTCAAGGAAGATGAAATGGTCAAAAATAACATCATCCTCGTCATAACCTACTGGAACGTCGAACTGATAGAATGACGAGCCAAAGATGTTGCTCCACAGCGCCCAGCCGTTGTGGGTGAGGTCGTGGTTGCCCACTACGGGGAAGAAGGGTAGGCGGATATCCTGAAAATTCCTCTCCAAGGTGGATTCACCTCCTTTGCGGTGATACTTGTTTGTGGCTTCGTCGTAATCGTAATACTTGCTTACATATTTAAGCTTGTTCTCTCTCAAACAGTTCTCCAGATTGATGTAGTATTCGGGCTTGGTGTCGGCAATGTCGCCCAAGTGGCAGAACAGCAGGTCGTTGTTATCGAAACCTATTTGGAACATCTCGTTCATGCGCCCCACGTCGGTGGTGATGTGGCTGTCGGCGCCCACGAGGAAAGAATATGAGCTCTTGTCGATGGAGGATAAGATGATGTCATCGTCGAGCTTGTACTCAAAATTGTTGTTCTGATAGTACAAATAGGACATTTCCACGCGGTCCTCGACGGCCGTGCCCGCCATGAGCACGCCTTGGGGACTCACTTTTTCACAAGAAGTCTGTGTAATTGCCATTGCGGCCAAAGTGGCTACAAAGATGATATGTTTTGCTTTCATGAGCGATGTTACCATTTATATTTTAAACCTAATTTTACTGAACCCTCGTATCGGCTGGCCAACTGGCTCATCGAGCCAGCCGGACGAATGTTGAACTCGCCGAAGAGGCGCCATTCTTTTTTTATCCTGGCATACCAACGCACGCCCCAGTTGATGTTCCAATTCTCGTAGTAGAAATCGTCGTAGTTGCGGAAGAATAAGCCCAAGTTCCAC
>JAGCUP010000095.1 GCA_017962765.1 Muribaculaceae bacterium
GATTATTTATACATCTGTTTATCTCGGCATCTTTGTATAAATATTGCCCCAACCAAAAATTATCATCTGGTAATTTATAAACAATTCTATAAAGACACGTCGGACCACGAACGTTTTTTATACCTTCGGCATGAAGGCCTACCAGGCCGCCATCGCACTCGCCGCCACTGGCAACGGCAAGGTGAGGCGCATGAGGGCGGGACAGCGGCAAACTTTCGACTATCTCGCTGCGAACCTCGACCCGCAGGGCGGCTACGTGTGGTTCCACGCCGCCTCACTTGGCGAGTTCGAGCAGGCACGGCCCCTCATCGAGATGCTACGTCGCGAGCGGCCCGACGAGAAAATCCTGCTCACCTTCTTCTCGCCCAGCGGCTACGAGGTACGCAAGGACTACGACCAGGTCGACGCCGTGTGCTATCTTCCCGTCGACACGGCGGCCCACGCGCGCCGCTTCGTTGAAGCGGTGAAACCCCGTATGGCCATCTTCGTCAAGTATGAGTTTTGGGGAAACTACCTCGACACGCTTCATAGCGCTGGCATCCCCACCTATATTATCTCGTGCATCCTGCGCCCCAGCCAAATTTTCTTCAAGCCGTGGGGCGGTATGTTCCGCAAAATGCTACGCTGCTTCGACACTTTCTTCGTGCAGAACGATGAGACACAGCAACTGCTCGCCTCGATAGGCCTCGAAAATGTTGTCGTAGCGGGCGACACACGCTACGACCGCGTCGCCGACATCAAGGCCGCCGCACGCACCTTCCCACTCCTCGAGGTTTTCACGGCCAATGCGACGCACACCCTGGTCATGGGCAGCTCGTGGCAGCCCGACGAGGACATCGCCCTGCCCTACATCAACGCGCGCAACGACCTCAAACTAATCATTGCACCGCACGAATTCGACGACCAACGGCTCGCGATTCTCGAGCGGCGGCTGCCGGAGCCCGTGGTGCGCTACTCACGCCTCACCGAGCCCGACGATGCTGCCCAAGCGCGCAGCCTCATCATCGATTGCTTCGGCCTGTTATCCTCGCTATACCGCTACGGCGATGTCGCTGAGGTGGGCGGTGGCTTCGGGAGCGGTATCCACAACCTTAACGAAGCGGCAGCACACGGTATCCCCGTCCTCTTCGGCCCCAAGCACGAAAAGTTCCAGGAAGCCCACGACCTCCTCGCCTGCGGAGGAGGATTCACTTTCTCCAACGCCCAGGAATTCGCCGCTACGATGGACACCCTCCTCGACAACGACCAGACCCGCGCCCACGCAGCCAAAGCCGCAGCAACCCACATCGCCACCCACGTCGGCGCCACCTCCACCATCTACCGTGCTCTGTTCCAAGACTGAGCCTCAAACTACACCAATAAGACTATAAGACATAACACTGGCGCGCCCCTCACAATAGGGACGCGCCAGATTTTTGCTCACGCCTCAACGGCGCGATGATTTCTTGTCGCTTTGTTAAGCCTCGGCAGCGGCCACCACGTTGACGTAGGTGTGCCCTGCACGCTTCTTGAACTCCACGGTACCATCGACGAGGGCGTAGAGAGTGTGGTCTTTACCCATACCCACGTTCACGCCGGGACGGTTGACCGTACCACGTTGACGACGGATGATGTTACCAGCCTTGGCAAACTGTCCACCGTAGAGCTTCACACCGAGTCGTTTGCTGTGCGACTCGCGGCCGTTCTTCGAACTACCAACACCTTTTTTATGTGCCATAATCTGTCAGTTTTTAAAGGGTTAAGCAACAACTTCTTTAATCTCAAGCAAGGTGAAATGCTGGCGGTGACCGTTCAAGCGGCGATAGCCTTTGCGGCGTTTCTTCTTGAACACAATCACGTGCTCTCCCTTCACGAGGGCTTCCTTCACCTCACACACTACCTTAGCGCCCTCAACGGTGGGAGTACCCACAGTCACAGCACCTTCGGCATCGACGAGCAGCACCTTGTCAAATTCCACTGCATCGCCTTCTTTCTTCTCGTCACCGAGATAGTGAACAAACAGCTTTTTGCCGGCCTCGGCCTTGAACTGCTGTCCCTGAATGTCAACAATTGCGTACATTAAATCATTAATTGTTTACAAGTTAACCCATACGGCGGCCCTCATACGGCGACACACGTCGCCAAGGGCTCTTACTGGAGCCTTTTGGAAAATCGCCGCAAAATTACAACATTCCCCCCAATCCACAAAATATTCCGCAATTTATTTTTGAATCGACAAGTTGACAGACAAATAAATTGTAGCAACGCCATTCCATTGTCAGCACCACAAAAGACAGAAAAACACAGCAAACAAGACAGAAGAACACAAGTCCACAAAAGAACATAAGGATATTGTTTTGAAGCCTTTATAAACGACCTTATGTTCTTTTGTGGACTTGTGTTCTTATGTCCTTTGAGCTAAAGAGGATTACAGGGTGTCGTAGGGGAGGACGGCGAGCATTTTGCCGAGCTGACTGGCGGCATCGCCCAGCTGGCCGCCCACGACGGCGCGCAGCATGAAGGGAAGGTCGATGTTGATTTGCGCCACGGCAGCCGTGCGAGCCTCGTCAATGGCTTCAAGCTCAATGGAGAGGTTGAAGTTGATGGGCATATTGGCGGCGGCATAGACGACGCGCGTGGGTTCCACGCTCTCGGTCACACCGAGCACCAAGGGGCCCATGGGCGACTCAATGCTGATGCCCTCGCTGGTGAACTGCACCTTCGACAGGTTCTCCTTGGCCTCGGGCGGCAGGTTGTCGGCATTCTTCTCGAGTTGCTGGCGCAGCACGTCGGGATTGCTGAGTTTGCTATAGACGGTATTGATATCGTAGTTTATCTCGTGACGGTCGCTTTTGTAATGTTGCATAGCAGAATAATTGATAAGTGTTAAATGTAATTCCTATTTCCTCATTCCCAATTCCTAATTAATCATTGGGTGTGGCGGGAGGCATCCAGTTCTCGGGGTCGTCGTGCCAACGCTCAAGCATGGACAGGTCGCCAGGCTTGAGGTAGCGCGTGGCCACCGCCGCCTCGAGCATCGCGTGGTAACCAGTGAGGGCGTGCAGCGTCAGGCCCTCTTGCTCGAGGGTGTCGCGCGAAGCCTCAAACTCGTAGGAGAAGAGTGCGGCTATGCCCATCACCTCGCCGCCAGCGATGGCCACCGACTGCGCGGCCTGCACGCAGTTGGCACCGGTTGAGACAATGTCTTCGACGAGCACCACCTTCTGCCCGGGCCTGATGTCGCCTTCGATGGTGTTCTCCAAGCCGTGGTCCTTGGCCTTGTCGCGTACATAGACGAAGGGGAGGCCCAGGGCGTCGGCCACAATAGCACCTGGTGCGATGGCACCCATCGTCACACTGGCGATGACCTCGGCCTCGGGGTAGTGCTCAAGGATAAGTCGCGCCAACTCAATCTTGATGGCATTGCGCAACCTGGGATGCGAAAAGAGGATGCGGTTGTCGGTGTAGATGGGCGAGCTCCACCCCCGGACCCACGTGAAGGGGCTGTAGGGCTGCAGCTTGATGGCGCTAATTTTCAATAAGCTGTGGGCGAGTTGTTGGCTCAAAAGCTCCATAATACAAATGTTTCTTTGACGATAAATGGTAATTTATACTGCAAAAGTACGAAAAAAAACGATGTGCCGCGTGGTAGAATAGATTTTTTTTGTATTTTTGCAAACTTGAATTATTCATCAAATTTAGCCAACTTTGATTGACCGAATCATACAATGGCTTTTTAGCCTTAAAATCTTCAGGAGCTTGCGGGACACCACCGCTCCGCGATGGCTTATCCTGCTCATCGACATGCTCCTTGTCACCTGCGCCTTCCTACTCACGGTGGTGAGTGACATCTATGCCACGTCACACCCGATTTCGGCAGGCGTCGTGGTGCGCAACTGGAGCATCTTCATCGCGGCCTACCTCGTGGTGTCGCTCATCACGAGAAGCTACTCGTTTGTGATTCGTCTGAGCGTCATCGAGGACTTATACCGCGTATTTATTATGGTGGCAGGCTCCTCGGCCATCCTCATATTGGTGAACTTGATACATCAGGCCGTGACCACTACGCCGCTGTTCCGCTTCTGGAACATTATCTATGTGGCGATAGGGGCCTTCGCACTGCTCACCATTGAACGCCTTGTCATCAAGCACATCTACTCGCGGTTCTCGGCCACTACCACCGACCGCCTCAAGGTGCTCGTGCTGGGCACCTCGCTCGACTCGCTCATCCTGGCCAACGCCCTCAAAAGCGAAATTGGCGGCAAGTATGAGCCGGTGGGCCTGCTCAGCACCAGTCCCGACGAGAAACGCACCATGATCAACGGCTTCAAGGTTTATACCTACGAGCCCGAGGAGACGCTTGCCGACCTGTTTGCCACCCGCAACTTCCATGCGCTGCTGTTCAGCGCACACGATGCGCGTACGATGCGCGGCGGTCTTGCTGATTTCTTCATCAAGCAAGACATCAAGTTGTTGCTCATCAACCACGTCGAGGAATTTGACGCCGAACAGCAGGACGGCAACATCTCGCACTATATCAAGGAGGTGCAAATCGAGGACTTGCTGGGACGCGAGCCCATCGTGCTTAACAACACGCTGGTACGCTCGAACATCAACGGCAGCGTCGTGCTCATCACCGGCGCATGCGGGTCGATAGGCAGCGAAATCGTACGCCAAGTGGCTGCCTACAAAGCGAGCAAAATCATTCTTGTGGACCAAGCCGAGACCCCCATGCACGACCTGTCGCTGGAAATGCAGAGGTCGTTCCCCAAGGCCGAAGTGGTCCTCTTCATGGGCGACGTGCACAACCACGCGCGCATGGAGGAAGCCTTCAAGACCTACCGTCCGCGCTTCGTGTTCCACGCGGCAGCCTACAAGCACGTGCCCATGATGGAGCTGAATCCCACCGAGGCCGTGCTGACCAACGTGGAAGGCACACGCAACGTGGCCGACCTGGCGCTGAAATATGGCGTTTACAAGTTTGTGATGATTTCGACCGACAAGGCCGTGAACCCCAGCAACATCATGGGATGCACAAAACGCCTTGCCGAAATTTACTGTCAGTCACTGTTCTTCGATGCCCACCAGCGCGGACTCAGCACGCAGTTCATCACTACGCGCTTTGGCAACGTGCTGGGCAGCAACGGTTCGGTGATTCCTCTCTTTAGGCAGCAAATCGCCAACGGTGGTCCGTTGACGGTGACGCACCGCGACATCATCCGTTACTTCATGACAATCCCCGAAGCCTGCTCGTTAGTTCTCGAGGCCGGCTGCATGGGTCACGGCGGCGAGATTTATATCTTCGACATGGGCGAACCGGTGCGCATCTACGACCTTGCTGAGCGCATGATTTCGCTGGCCGGACTTCGTCCCCACGTCGACATCCAGATTGAGGAAATTGGCCTCCGTCCTGGCGAAAAACTCTACGAAGAACTGCTCAACGACAAGGAGAAGACCCTCGCCACCGACAACGACAAAATCATGATTGCCAAGGTGCGGCAGTACGACTACAGCAAGGTGTGCGAAAGCATCGACTTCATTATCGGCGAGGCCTTAGCTGGCAACGTGCACGACATGGTGACGGCCATGAAGCGCTTCGTGCCCGAATACAAGAGCATGCACAGCGAATACGAGGCCATTGACGCCGAAATCGAGCACCACGACAACCGCGTGGCTGCTGCGGTCACGCCGCCGGCACCGCTGTAATCA
>JAGCUP010000096.1 GCA_017962765.1 Muribaculaceae bacterium
GCAGTTTCGAAACGCAACCTCGCTACCGGCGAGATAGCGCAGTTAGTGAAGCCCACACGCGAATTGCAAGCCGTGGCCGTCGCTGGCAACACAGCGATGACCATCAAGGGCAAGAAGATGAGCGCAAAGGCGCTGGGCAAGGACAAGGCTGAGAAGAGTACCATACTCTACTCCACCCAAAACTACCAGCTCATGGTGAGCGAGAACGGCAATAGTCGCCAAATCGCCCCGCTCGGCACAGGCGTGCGCTACATTTGGCCGCAGCTGTCGCCCGACGGCACCAAGGCTCTTTTCTATGTGAGTGGTGACGCCGCCTACGTGAGCGACCTTAACGGCACCAACGTGAAACGCCTGGGCGTGCTTCGCGCCGCCAAGTGGCTCGACAACAACACTGTGGTGGGCATGGTCGACACCGATGACGGTTATGTCTATACCTCGTCGAGTATCGTGGCGATGACCCTCGACGGCCAGAGCCAGACGCTTACCGACGACAGCGTGATTGCCATGTATCCGCAAGTGGCCACAGGCAAGATTGCATTCTCGACCCCCACAGGCGAGGCTTACATTATTAACTACACCAAATAACGAGGAGGCAGCACTATGAAAAAGATTTTATTACTCATCGCTGCCGCAGCTTTGGCAGTAGGAACGATGCAGGCGAAGACCGCCGACGAACTGCGCATATACCTCAACCCGGGACACGGCTCGTATGGCGCAAATGACCGCCCGATGAACACCGTGAGCCACCCAGACACCTACACTCAAGTTGAATCAGGCACCACCACCCCCGACACTCTCGGTTTCTTTGAGGGACGTGGCACGCTACCGCGCGCCTTCGGCCTCGGCAGCACCCTGGTGAAGATGGGTGTCAAGAGCGAGAACATTGTGTATTCACGCCTCACCAATGGCCCCTGGCCCACTGATAATGGCGAATCCTCCACGAAATACAACCGTAACCTCAGCGAAATCTGCGAGGAGGTGGAACTGGGTAACTTCGACATGTTCATCAGTTGTCACTCCAACGCCGCGACCGACGGCACCGCAACCAACTATCCGCTTATCCTGTATCGCGGGCATGACAAGGGCACGACCGGTCACGGTTACAATGGCAATGCTGTGGAGGGTAGCTACGACATGGCAGCCGCCGTGTGGACTACTCATTATATGACCGAGCTCGACCCGCAAACCAACTATAGCCGCACGTCGCCCTGCATTCGCGGCGACATCGACTTTTACGGCAGTGCTAGCACGTCAACACGTTCTAACGGAAATAGTTATACCGGTTACCTTGGCGTGCTCAAACATGGTGTGCCGGGCTTCTTGAACGAGGGCTATTTCCACACCTACCAGCCAGCACGTCACCGCGGTCTCAACTTCGACTACGACCGCCAAGAAGGCCGCCGCGAGGCCCGTGGCGTGGGCAACTACTTCGGCCTGACGCCGCTCAGCACGGGCGACATCATGGGTAGCGTGCGCGACATGCACGAAAAAATCCAAGAGACCTATTATAGGTATGCTGCAGGAACCTACGACCAATGGTACCCCATTAACGGCGCAGTGGTCACCCTGTCTAAGAATGGCAACGTGGTGGCCACCTATACGTGCGATAACGATTATAACGGCATCTTCGTTTTCGAAGACCTTGATCCGGGCACTTATGTGCTCAGTGTCACCAAGGACGGTTACAAGGCACTTGGTGACTACACTGTCGATGGCACGATTGGCGCGACCAACGAACTGCTCGACAGCCAAATCACGCTTACGGTAAAGGCCAATGAAACCGTTTATTCCAAGCTTTTCATAGAAAAGGAAGGATATGTACCCGAAAAAGAAGTATATTATAATTATCCCGAGCCTAACCAGCCCGACTATCTGAAACTAGCCGACGAGTACACCTTCACTGGCACGAACACAGTGGGCTTTGAAATGGAAGGCGTTGTAAAGGATATGGTACAACTGGGAGATTCTGCTATCTTCCTTAGCAACGACGGCCTCGTTCCACACCTCTACCTTGTCAACTCCAAGACTCAAGAACTCGTAAGGGAACTGAGCGTGGAGGGTCTCTATACCGAAGAGAGCGCCGGCTTCTACAGCCCACTCAACGCCATCGCCCTCACCGCCGACCACAAGCTCGTGGGTGTGAACAGCTGCCGCAACCAGTCGGATCCCACCCGTGTTGACGAGGGTTACACTCGCGGCACTATGCGCCTCTACATTTGGGATGACCTCGATTCCAATCCGCGCGAATGGGCAACCAGCCAGCTCGCCGGCAACTATTACCGCGGCGATATGGGTTACACGCTAGCTGTGAATGGAGCATCCGACGATTGCGCGGTAGTTACCACTGCGGTTACCTCGAGCGACGCTCGTACCATGCGTTTCCAAACGTTATATATAGTCGACAACCAACTTACCAGCGTCAACTTTGACAATGCCAATAAGTACGATGGATTCACGGCTCTCAACTTTGGCGACCCCGCACAAGGCGGTCACATGCACCTTGCTCTCAACCCAATCGATGAGAAAAAATATGTGATTGGCGGTAGCAATGGAAAGTATTTCGACTTCACACTACCCACCACAGCCGCTGGCATACCCACTAACGTAAATGAACTCAGCAGTGAATTCAACCTTAAGGGCGCATTCCAATTCTTCAAGTATGCACACCACTGCCTCATGATTGCTCCCTATGCGCAAGACGGTACGGTGAAGGGCATTCGATTGCTTGACATAACCAACGGCATCGACCAGGCCAAGCTCATCAAGACTAAAAACAGCGACCTCACCGAAGGTGGTAACAATGCACCTCGCCGTGCTCCCGCCGACGATGCCAATGCTTACAATAGAGCCACGGCTACTGTTGCCAGTGCCGACATTAACGCTTATCTTGTCAATAACGCCGATCTCACATATTTCGCTGCAAAGGCCGATGAGCAGCCCGGCGTGAAGGGCATCTACGCCTATAACCTGAGCAGCCACGGCAATGAGAATACCGACTGGACGTTCAGCTTCGACGCCAACGATGATGCCGAGGAAGCCTTCATCACCCTCTACGACATGGAGAGCGGTGAAGAAGTGGGCACCCTGCCGCTGACCGGCGTCAAGGAAGGTGCCAACGAGTTCTCCTTCGCCAGCGAGGA
>JAGCUP010000097.1 GCA_017962765.1 Muribaculaceae bacterium
ATGATCGTCCGCACCGAGAAGGACTACCACGCAGACGAGATCGGCGTGCTGCGACTCAACATGGAGCCCCGCAAGGAACTGCGCGCCGGCGACGTGGGCTACATCATCAGCGGCATCAAGACGAGCGCCGAGGTGCGCGTGGGCGATACCATTACCCATGTGGCGAACCCCTGCGACAAAGCTATCTCCGGTTTCCAGGAGGTGAAACCGATGGTGTTCGCCGGCGTCTATCCCATTGAACCCGAGGAATTTGAGAACCTGCGCTCCTCGCTTGAAAAGTTGCAGCTCAACGACGCGGCCCTCACCTTCACCCCTGAGTCGAGTGTGGCGCTGGGCTTCGGTTTCCGCTGCGGCTTCCTGGGGTTGCTCCACATGGAAATCGTGCAGGAACGCCTCAGCCGCGAGTTCAACATGGAGGTTATCACCACGGTGCCCAACGTGTCCTACAAAGTTTATGACAAAAAAGGCGTCATGACCGAGGTGCACAACCCGGCAGGACTCCCCGACCAGACGCTCATCGAGCACATCGAGGAACCGTATATCCGCGCCTCCATCATCACGCAGTCCACTTTCATGGGGCCCATCATCACGCTGTGCTTGGGAAAACGCGGCGAGCTCGTCAAGCAGGAGTACATCAGCGGCAACCGCATGGAGCTCACCTTCGACATCCCGTTGGGTGAAATCGTGATTGACTTCTACGACAAGCTCAAATCTATCTCGAAGGGTTACGCCTCGTTCGACTACTATATCCACAACTACCGCGACAGCAAGCTCATCAAGCTCGACATCCTGCTCAACGGGCAGCCTGTCGATGCGCTCAGCTCACTCACCCACGTCGATAACGCCGTGTCGCTAGGACGCCGCATGTGCGAGAAGCTCAAAGAGCTCATCCCGCGCCAACAATACGATATCGCGGTGCAGGCCGCTATCGGGGCCAAAATCGTGGCGCGCGAGACCATCAAACAGGTGCGTAAGGACGTGACCGCCAAGTGCTACGGCGGTGACGTGAGCCGCAAGCGCAAGCTCCTCGAGAAACAGAAGGCCGGCAAGAAGCGCATGAAGCAGATTGGCACCGTGCAAGTGCCACAAAAGGCGTTCCTCGCCGTGCTCAAACTAGATTAAAGAGGTTTGAGCGCTTGAGGCTTGAGCTGTGAGCGATTTTTTTAAATGCGAATTGCGCAAATTGGGCTAATTAATGCGAATTTTTATTTCCCCTTTTTCAAAACATTAAATTCGTCATATTCGCTTAATTCGTGAAATTCGCATTAAAAACTTTGTTCGCAAAATTCGCATTTAAAGTCACAATTCTCAATTAGCGTACCACGATGAAAAAAATTAATACTGTGGCCGAGCTGCGCCAAGTACAGATGGGCATCCTCGACACCGTGGCGCAGTTTTGCGACACGCACGGCCTCGTCTATTTCCTCTCGAGCGGCACGCTGCTGGGCGCCGTGAGGCACGGCGGCTATATCCCGTGGGACGACGACATTGACTTGTATATGCCCCGCGAGAGCTACGACCGCTTTTTGGACAGTTTTCATGATGACAGCGGCACCTACGCCGTGCTCCAGCCGGGTGCCGACAAACGCTACTACTACACCTTTGCCAAGGTCGTAGATACGCGCACCACGCTCATCGAGGACGAGGTAAGCGGCTATGAGATAGGCATCTATATCGACATCTTCCCCGTTGATGGCGCGCCCGAGGACATGCACGAGCGAGAGCAGCTGTTCAAGCGCAAGAAGCTGCTCTATAAGATACGCCGCTGCAAAATTGCCGACAGCAATCCGCTCGACTCTACCCTCGCCTATTGGTGCTACAGGCTGTTGCCCGTGAGTGTCGCGTGGCTTGACAAACGAATAGACCGCCTCGTGCGCGCGCATGCGGGCAGCACCGTAGTGGGCAACCTCACCGAGGCGGGTCCGCTGCGCGCCGCTTCATGCTTCCCGGCCTCGTGCATCGACGGCCAAGTCGATATCACCTTCGAGGGCAAGATGTACAAGACCATGACAGGCTACAAGCAATACCTCGAGCTCACTTACGGCGACTACATGACGCTACCGCCCGAAGACCAGCGCGTCCGCCACCACTTCACCGCTCACTGGAACACCGAGCAGTGAACTGAATAAAGTCACAAAATCCACCCTGCATCTCGCAGCGGTGGTTTTTTTTAGTATATGCGAGAATTTCCCAATTTTTTTTGTATATTTGCACTTTGATGACCAACGTTACAGTAACAATTAATAACCTTTTAATATATAGAACGATGAGAACTTTTTATAAATCCTCATTTCTGCTGGGCCTGTTCTTGGCAGCACCGTTGGCCCTGAAGGCCGAAGTGGGTGACGTCAACGGCGACGGAGTAGTGAGTGGCGCCGACGTGACCGCCTTGTATAATGTACTGCTCGACGGAGCCACAGCCGATGGCAACGCCGACGTGAACAACGACGGCGTGGTGAGCGGGGCCGACGTGACCGCACTCTACAACATCCTCCTCAACGGCGCTCCCGAGCCCCCAGCCAAAGTGACCGAATACACAGTCAACGGCGTCACGTTCAAAATGGTGGACGTGGAAGGCGGCACCTTCGATATGGGTGCCATCGACGGTGACTCCTATGCCGAAGCACAGGAACAGCCTGTGCATCAGGTCACACTCTCGTCATTTGCCATTGGGCAGACCGAGGTGACCCAAGAGCTGTGGCAGGCGGTGATGGGCAGCAATCCGAGCCTATATGAGGGCGACAAACTGCCCGCCCATTCCATCAGTTGGCAAGACTGCCAGGACTTCGTTGCTCAGCTCAACAGCCAGCTCCCGATTGACGGCTACAAGTTTGCCATGCCCACCGAGGCGCAATGGGAGTATGCCGCCCGCGGTGGCAACATGAGCAAAGGGACCATCTATGCCGGCAGAAACGACATCTCCAATGTGGCCTGGTATAAAAACAACAGCGACAACCAACCGCACAATGTGGGCCTCAAGGGATATAATGAACTGGGTCTCTACGACATGAGCGGCAACGTGGACGAGTGGTGCCAGGACTGGAAAGCGAACTATGACAGCGAAGCGCAATTCGACCCTGCTGGCCCAGAGAACGGTACATATCGCGTGGCCCGAGGCGGCCATTTCGCCCAACCCCAGAGATATTGCCGCGTAACAGCACGCACGGGCTATCGTCCCACGGGAGCTGGCGCGAACATTGGATTGCGCTTGGTGCTCGTTCCTATGAATAAAGAGACAATCACCGTCAATGGCGTGAACTTCGACATTATAAAGGTCGAGGGGGGCACGTTTACCATGGGAGGCTCCAACAATTCCGATGAAAGCCCCACTCACCAGGTTACGCTGACCTCATTTTTCATCGGGCAGACCGAGGTCACCCAGGAGCTTTGGGAGGCCGTGATGGGCAGCAATCCGAGTCAGCACACAGGCTCCAATCTGCCTGTAGAGAACGTGAGTTGGAACGACTGTCAAGAGTTTATCACTAAGCTCAACAAGATGACTGGCAAGCATTTCCGCTTGCCTACCGAGGCCGAATGGGAGTATGCTGCACGTGGTGGCAATAAGAGTCAAGGTTACAACTACAGCGGCAGCAACACCCTTGACGATGTGGCATGGTATTATATTAACAGCAACTTCGAGAGTCATCTTGTCGGGGCCAAGCAGGCAAATGAGCTTGGCGTGTATGATATGAATGGCAACGTGTGGGAGTGGTGCATTGACTGGTACGGCGGTTACAGTGCCGAAGCACAGAGCGATCCTACGGGTCCGAACTCTGGCTCGGAGCGTATTCAGCGCGGCGGCAGTTTTGAACATGACACTTGGGCGTTCCCGCTCTCATTCAGGAACGCCATGTCACCCGACTACAAGCACAAATCCGTTGGCTTGCGTCTCGTCGAGGGACCGACAGCTAACGAGATTATCTCCATCAACAATGTCGTCTTCAACATGATAAAGGTCGATGGCGGCACGTTCATGATGGGTGCCATCGCTGGCGATGAGAAGGCTTTAGATGACGAATACCCTGTGCATCAAGTGACTTTGTCCACATTCTCCATCGGCCAAACCGAGGTGACACAGGAATTGTGGGAGGCCGTGATGGGCAGTAATCCGAGCCAGCACGTGGGTGCCAATTTACCTGTTGACTATGTGAGCTGGCTTGAGTGCCAAGAGTTTATCACGAAGCTGAATGCCGCGACAGGACGCAACTTCCGTCTGCCGACCGAAGCCGAATGGGAGTTTGCCGCTCGTGGCGGCAACTTGAGCAAAGGCTATCTCTACGCAGGCAGCAACGATGTGGACGAAGTGGCATGGCACACCAACAATTCAGGCAGGGTGTCACAACCGGTTGCCACCAAAGCGCCTAATGAGCTGGGGCTTTACGACATGAGCGGCAATGTCCAGGAATTGTGCCTCGACTGGTATGCCGACCAATATCCTGCCGACTCCCAAGTTGACCCCATAGGTCCCAGCACTGGCATAGCCCGTATTACACGTGGCGGCTGCTGGGCCTGGTACACTACCGACTATTGCCGTGTCACCTTCCGTGACAACGCCCTTCCCAATGAGCGCAAGTCCTATATTGGCCTCCGTCTCGTCGAGGGGCCTATATCCAAGGAGATTTTCTCCATCAATAACATCGTCTTCAACATGATAAAGGTCGATGGCGGCACCTTCATGATGGGCGCCAGCGACGACGATACCGAGGCTTACGAACAAGAGCACCCGGCCCATCAGGTCACCCTCTCCACCTTCTTGATTGGAGAAACCGAGGTGACCGAGGCGTTATGGAAAGCCGTGATGGATGGCGCGTTACCCAGTGCCGGTTATACTTCAGGCGACAACTATCCCGTGAGATTCGTACGCTGGGATGCCGCCCAAGAATTCATCACAAAGCTCAATGAGCTCACTGGCAGGGAATTCGCACTGCCCACCGACGCACAATGGGAGTTCGCCGCGCGTGGCGGCAACCTCAGCCAAGGCTACAAGTATAGCGGCAGCAACACGCTCGACGACGTAGCATGGTACGAGGACAATAGCGAAGAAAGTGTGCACGAAGTGGCCACTAAAGCTCCTAATGAACTGGGTATCTACGACATGACAGGGAACGTCTATGAGTGGTGCGGTGACGATGCTTATTACTACACAGCCGATTCTCAAGTCAATCCATTCTTCCCCGGCACCACGATGAACAAGATGATGCGCAGCAGTTGCTGGCTCGACCCCTCCCGAGACTGCCGCAACACCGCACGATGGCTCACCAACGGCGTCGGCATCTTCTACGGCCTCCGCCTCGCCCTGAAACAATAAACCCTCACCACCTATAAACTACAATAATTACAATAAACGAGCGCCCCTATAAATTAATTAAAGAGGGCGCTTGTTGTTTCGTTAATTCAGATATTTAAGTTTATAACTGAATAGTGCTCGGGATTATTTGGTTTTTTTGAACAGGTCGAAGCTTCGGTCTGGATATAAGCCGGCCATCGATTCTCCGTGAGTCGTAGTCGTTATTAAGACACCGCTCAAGACAAGCATCAGAGAGTCGTTGCGCCACATCAGAAGACTGTCGGGATTATTGATTAACTGTGGGTTCTGTTTTAACACATCATTAATGGGATAGACAAGCACAACCTTGTCACCCCTCTGGACACTCACTAAGTCATCCTTAAAATCCAAGCTATAGTCGTTAGGTGACAACATGATATTGTATTCTCCTAAATTTACCGGATCACTGCGATAGTATAGTTCTGACGTTACGGTGTTAGTATATTGATAGTTATAGTTGAAATCATAATCAGTCCAATCCCATTTGCCATATACTGTCTCAAATTCCTCATATCCCATATCGTGACGTACATAGTCAATAATACTGCACGCCTCACGATATTGGTCACAAAGGATACTGTCACACTTGATATCATTTATATCCAAATCTTGAACAAACTTTTTTGTATTCGCATCCGTCAGTTTCAGTTCGTTAATATAGTGCTGCAATCGAGCCTTCTGACAAACAAGACCAATATTCTTGGCCGATATGCCGGGAATATAAGTAAAGAAAGCAATGGCTGCGCCAAAAATTAAAGCCATCAGTCGGAACTTGCGAGTGCAACGCCATAGTAACATCAGGACAAAAAGAGTCATTAAGATTCCTGCCACCATTAGGTAGAAGCGACTTTCGGTTAAACTATAATGGCTAATGCGATAACATGTACCCACCCAATACACAATAAGTGGCGGGATGGCAATCCATGTGAAATAACGATAGAACCAATCATAATAATGCGGACTGAGTATGTATTGCATCAGCCGTCCCACAAGTGACACCGCCACAAAACCCATTACCATCCATGCCACACCTCCTTGTGGCAAGTTCCACGTGATTATTATTTTGATGAAATAGGCATAAAGGATAACTGTGTATATAATGATGGCTGGAGAGAGGATGAAATTGAGAATCAGGGATAACACCTTGGCAGGTTCTTTTACCGTGTACTCGTCCTGCGATATGAGTGTACAGCACACTTGCGGCGCAATAAAGAACCATATAAACTCAAAAACATACTCATAGATATGAGCAGGTGGGTCAATGTCGAAGATATAAAAGAAAGAGATAACTATCGCAAAAACGACACCATTGAGTATTGCCGCAATTAAAAGACCGAAGAACAACTGAGTAACCACGTGCAAGGCATGGGAGGCAAAACTTCGATTGTCCATGCGAGATACGCCAACAATTAACAAAATGGCAGCCAAGAGATAAGTGAAGCCAAAACCATAAGTCCAAAGAAACGGCTTCAAGTTAAGCGCCATCAGCGGCAGGAACAATAATCCCGATGCCATATAAGCCCACCGATTCACCTTATGCAACCAAAATGTAAGCACAATCAACGGCACAAAAAACCAAAGAATATCTACATTAAATTCGCTTACGTATGATTTCCAGCTTGAATGTTTTGTATCCCAAGCACTGATACAGAAAAACGCAGAACCCATAGCCGCCTCAACAGGAAACTTAAGCGGGCTCTGCAGCAACTGCAACAATACATTTTTTATCCTTGTTTTCATCTAGATCAATGAAGACCGTTCAGTTGAGGTAAGTTATATCCAGAATTTGGTGGTTTCTTTGTCTTGGGTGAAGTGGGGGATGTTGTCGCGGTGTTTCAGCATGTCGTAGACGCGGCTTGAGAAGACGGCGTCGTGGAGGCCGAGGCCGATGTTGTAACAAATGATGCGCTCCTCGTCGCTTTCCCTGCCGGGATTGTCTCCAAGAAGGACGCGGCTCAGTTCGTCGTATTTCTTAAACTGCGAGAAATAACGGAACCCTTGCACATGACCCGTGTCGTCGCCAAACACCTTGTCGAAGAACAGGTCGCAATTTTGGAAGCCGCGCGTGTGCACGGGAATCAGCAGCATTCCGGGTCGAAAGAGCTCATCCTTAGGGCAAATCAGGCCATCGGCAGCCGTGATGCACGAGATTAATACCTCGGCACCCTCGACAAATTCCTCCACATCATCAACAATTTCAAAGGTCACATTATCGTATTCTTTGAATCGTTCCTTGAAGTTCTCGGCCTGGTTTTTGTATTTCATCAGACGAAATGTCAGTGGTTCGTCTCGGTTATCTTCAAGGATGCAGAGTGCCGCGGCTCTCGCCGTATTCCCAAGCCCGATGAATGAATAAGAATTAGTTCCCGTTTTCTTGAACAGGCGGCATGACAAGGCCGCCACGGCACCCGTGCGCATTGTCGTAATCCAATCGCCATCCAATATCGCGAGCAGATTGCCTTTCTCGGAATCGTAAAGCAGAATGTCGCTGCCCAGGGCGGGCTCCTGCCCCGCAATGCGATGCACTTCCTTCATGGCAAATCGGCCATAGGATTTAGGCAATAGGCACGGCATCGTGTTAAAGAAGTCATCTCCCTGCGGGTGCAAACTGGTTTTGGGAGGCAGCGTCGCCTCATACTTCATCTTGAAGGAATCCTCAATCCACTCAATACATTGTTTGGGCGAAATACCGGCATTCACAATGTCGTGATGTTGTAATAGTAAGACCTTGTTACCGTTCATGTCAAAGTGCTTTTAGAGCTTGGATTAAAGCGTTGTTGTCGTCGCTGTGGCGGATAGCGATGCGGACGTAGTTCTTGCCCTGGAGGCCCGTCTTGTTGTCGCAGTCCTTGATGAGGATGTTGTGGCGGTTCAGGAGCGCTTCAGTGAGCTCACTGGCCGTGAAGCGACCGGTGACCTCGCACAGGAAATAGTTGGCCTGCGAGGGAATAACGCGCAGGTAGGGCACCTGCGCCAGCTCGGCCGCGAAGCGTCTGCGCTCCTCAAGGAATTTGGCGCAGGCCGCCTTGTAGAAGTTCTCGTACTTATTGAAAATCTGCAGATAGAACTCAGCAAATGAGTTGATATTCCATATCGCCACATCTTTCTTGGCAGCGGCGATGAGGGCCATGTCGCTGCTGGCCATCACGCCCAAACGAAGACCGGGCACGCCATAACTCTTGCTAATGCTCTTCATCACCACCATGTTGGGATGCGCGAGCAGCGTTGCGTTGTGGAGCAGCGAGCTGGTGGCATAGTCGTCGGTGAAATCGACAAATGATTCATCGACAATCAGCCTCACCCCACGTTCCCGGCACCACTCGGCAAGCCCAAGCACCTCATCTCTGGGGATAAAGTTGCCCGAAGGGTTATCGGGGTTGACGAGCAGCAAGGCGCTCAAGTCCTTGTCGCCGAAAAAGCACTTGAGGTCATCGGCATTATACCGCAAGTCCTTGTCCTCGGGCACATAGGCCACAAGGCGCGAGGGGTCAAGACGGTTGGGATACTCCTCAAAGGTAGGAAACACTACACCAAGTCGACCCTCGATGGTGGCCATGAGGCTCTTGATGAGCTCGGCGGCTCCATTACCCACGACGACGAACTCCTGCCGAATACCGAAGTATTTTCCTGCAAGCAGCGAGTTGACCTGCATGCCCGAAGGATACTCGGTGAGCAGCACGTCGAAGTTGGCGCGAATCTCGTCTTTCATGCGTTTGGGCGGGAAGAACGGATTCACCAGATAGCAGAAATCGAGCATCTTGGGAAACCGCCAGTAACCACCATAGCGCTTGCTATACTTGCCCAGACGCTCATGCTCCTCGGCAAACAGGTTCTCGGCAATGTCAAGGTCCTGCACATCGTCAATCTCATACCATCGGCGGTCACCGATGTCGAGCGCCTTCATCGAACTCTTGTCGAGCAGGGTGATAACGCGGAGCACTTGTTCGTAATACTCGTTGTTGCCCATCACCTTGCAGTAAGCATCGAGGAAGGGCACATAAATCTGTTCGCTGAAATCGCGGCTGAACTTGTAGATGTTGACCGTTTTATAATAGGTCTCGACCTCGTCGTAGTTGAACGCTTTTTTCGGCACGAAGTTGACAATGTTGTTATCGCCATCGATGCGCACCATGGTACCATCCATCCACGTCTGGTATTTCGCCACCAGCGCCACATTCGGCCTTGGGTCGTTTACCACCAGGTCGAAGAGTCCGTCCTCGAATATGAGGTCGCTCTCGATGAGCAGGGTGTCGTCGTGCTGAAGTTGCTCCTTTACTATCGAGAGCGAATAGATATTGTTCGTCTTGTCAAAGACTGGATTCTCGGCGAACTCGATTTTCAACCTATCGTCGTATCGGTCACCGATGTAGTCCACCAGATTCTTACCCTTATAACCCACCACAATCACCACGCGGTCGAGGTGCAGTTTTGACAGTTGGTTCAACATGCGGTCGATGAGTCTCACGCCGTTGACAGGCACCATGCACTTGGTGTTGTCGCGTGTGTACTCGCCCAATCGGCGTCCCATTCCGGCAGCTAAGATGATGGCTTGCATAGTGGTGATGTGGTGGGTGGGTATTATAAAAATTTATTTGTATTCTTTTGCCGCACGCTCGCCACGAAGCACGGCAAGCGCGTTGAGCGCCAAGGCGCCCATCTCGTCCTCGCCGGCATACACATGGACAGGAGCCAGATAGCCCACACGGCGCTTGAGTTCCTCGCAAAGATAAGGCGAATGGGCTATGCCGCCCGTGAGCAGGATAGCGTCAACCTTGCCGCAGAGCACGGCGCCCTGGGCCGCGATGCTCTTGGCCACATGGTAAATCATGGCGTCGAACACCAGCTTGGCATGGGCATCGCCGGCTGCCATGGCGCGTTCCACCTCGAGCGCGTTATTGGTGCCCAAGTGAGCGCTGAGGCCGCCCTTCCCGGCGGTGATGGTGAGCAACTCCTGCTGGGTGTATTTGCCACTGAAGCACAATTTGATAAGCTGTCCGGCAGGCAGGGTGCCGGCACGCTCGGGCGTGAAGGGGCCCTCGCCATTGAGTGCGTTGTTGACATCAACGGCGCGCCCATGTTCGTGGGCAGCCACCGAGATGCCACCGCCCAAGTGGCAAATAATCAGGTTCAGGTCCTCATATTTGCAGCCCACCTCCTTGGCGTAACGGCGGGCCGTGGCGCGCTGGTTGAGAGCGTGCCAAATGCTCACGCGCGGCAGCAACGGCGTGCCACTCATGCGGGCGTAATCATTAAGTTCATCGACGGTGACAGGGTCGGCCACAAAGCTAGGAGTGCCAGGCTTCATCGCTGCAATCTCGTGGGCGATTAGACAGCCCAGGTCGCTGGCATGGTGCTGCTGCACCTTTTCCATGTCGTCGAGCATGGCGTCGTTCACGCCATACACGCCGCCCTCGATGGGCTTGGTAAGGCCGCCACGTCCCACGACAGCGTCGAACTCGGCGGGGATACCGCGCTGCTCGAGCTCGTCAAGCACGAGTTGCTTGCGCCACTGCCGCTGACCAATTACATCGTCAAATTTTGCCAGCTCATCGGGCTCGTGGTGAATGTTATGGACAAATAACGGTTTCTCGTCCTCAAAAACGGCTATCTTGGTCGAAGTGGAGCCGGGGTTGATTACTAAGATGCGCATCGCTCCTCACGCTCCTTTCTTTGCTGCGCAGCAAGCGGCCGCGATACTGTAATATT
This sequence comes from Muribaculaceae bacterium, assembly GCA_017962765.1. Classification (GTDB taxonomy): domain Bacteria; phylum Bacteroidota; class Bacteroidia; order Bacteroidales; family Muribaculaceae; genus Sodaliphilus. The sequence continues at coordinate 11,033 of JAGCUP010000097.1, forward strand.
TTGTCATCTCGTCATCGCCGCGCGACGATACCACCAACGGCACACGAGCTCCCAACACCACGCAGGCGATAGTGGCTCCCGCAAACAGGGTGACCGTCTTATAGAAAGCATTGCCGCTCTCAATCTCGGGGAATATCAAGGCATCGGCCTGGCCTTGCAGCGGGGAGTCGATGCCCTTGGTGACAGCGGCCTCGAGGCAGCACGACGTCTTCACGTCGAGTGGGCCATCAACGATGCAGGCGCCGAACTCGCCCTCACGCGAACGCTTCACCAGCTCCACATAGTCGATAGTGCACGGGAAGTGCTTTGCATCAACGTGCTCGCTGCAATGGACGAGCGACACGCGCGGCTCTTCAATGCCCAGCGAACGGCACATATCGAGGATGTAGCGCAACTGGGCCGTGCGCTGCAACACGTTGGGATTGGGCATCACGGCCACATCGCCAAAGCACAGCAGCTTGTTATAGGTGGGGATATCGCCGATGCTGATGTGGGTGAGCACATTCCCCGGGTCGAGCAGACCCGTTTCCTTGTTGAGCACGGCGCGAAGCACCACGTCGGTGCTCACAAGCCCCTTCATGAGCAACTGGGCCTCGCCACGGTTCACCACTTCGACGGCCTTGGTCGCGGCCTCAGCAGGCGTTTCCACGTCGAGCAAAGTCACGTGCCCTTCCTCGATTGCCTTTCCCATAGTCTCTTGCACTTTGTCGGCACATCCGAGCATAATAGCGTTGATGAAGCCATTTTCGACGGCGCGTTTCACGGCGCCGAGCGTTGATTTGTCGGCAGGCCAAGCTACGGCCACGGTGAGGCGGCGCGAACGTGCCCTTTCGACAAGCATTTCAAGTCTTTGATCAGTTTCCATTAAAAGAATTATTAGTTTTTTAGGTGATTAATTTAGTTGCAGCTACAAAAGTAGTGAAATTTCACGACACAATCTCAAAGATTGCTCCACTATTTTTCGTGCCAGCTCGTTTTTCGCTTTTTTGCCCGTTCCATTGCCCCTACCCTACCGTCCTTGCAATGTCATTTGACATGGTGAAGAATAAGTGTGAGTATCGCAGGTACATTCCAAAGGATATGAAACAAGATGCCCCAGCCGAAGCCGAGGTTCACTCTGGCATAGGTCATCACGCATCCGCCTAAGAAAGGCATCAAGATGGTAGCCAACACAAAAGGCAGCAGTTGCACGGTGATAACAGAAAATGCCATCAAATGAACAAGTCCAAAGCCAATGGCGGTTACCCAGATGGCGATGAGTAGGTATCGGCGCTTCCATGTGCTCCACTGTTCATCGCTGGTGAAGCGGGAAATTGCCCAATAAAGCAGCAGGCCGAGCACCACCAAGCCAACCAATACGTACCACGTATGACACTTGAACAAATAGACGGCAGTTATTAGAGGTAGCAATGCCGCCCACAGTGCAACCGTCGTGCGACGAAATGAAAGCCCCAAACGGAACATCAACTCCTCACATACAGGGGCGATAATGACAACCATAGCAAGGGTGATGAGTAGCGATTTAGTTTGCGAAGACACATCGCCAGCGAATGTGGTCAATTCGTTAGGGTTGACACCTTGGGACATATATGCGACAAAAACAGCCGTGCGCACAGCCACTCCTATCACAAACAAGCACACCAACCAAAGCAATGCATGACCGATTATCTTGGCTCTGGACTTCGTCAATCTCTCGTTTGTCTTGTTGAGTATAAACATAAGGCAAAAACTATAGGTTGGGAAACAAACTGTTACTCTTGCAAAGATACATCATTTTTCGTTATAAAGAGTAAATGTGGACTTAAAAATCACTCAAGAACAAAGCCGCTTTTTATTCTTTGAAATATAAGATGGTGAAGTTGCTCCATGGTGGGCAATATGTTAAAAACAAAAAAAGATTTGATATTAATTGCCGAAATTGTGTCACAAGTGCGCTTTTTTTAATAATTTTGCACGCTAAAACCCTTGGCCCGCTGCCAAGGTCCTATTAAAATCGATAGTAACTTTTAAAAGAAATAACTGATTATGGGACTTTTCTCATTCACCCAAGAAATAGCTGTTGACCTGGGAACAGCCAACACTATCATCATCCACAACGACAAGATAGTGATTGACGAGCCGAGCGTCGTCGCGCTCGACACAAAAACCGGCAGGCTCATCGCCGTGGGAGAAACCGCTCGCGAAATGCGCGGCAAAGTGCACGAAGGCATCAAGACCGTGCGCCCCTTGCGCGATGGCGTTATCGCCGACTTCAACGCCGCCGAGCTCATGATTCGCGGTATGATTAAGAAGGTGAGCCAGAAAAACCACTGGTTCTCGCCCTCATTGCGCATGGTGGTGTGTATCCCCTCGGGCTCGACCGAGGTCGAGATTCGTGCCGTGCGCGACTCGAGCGAACATGCTGGCGGCCGCGACGTGTACATGATTTACGAGCCTATGGCGGCTGCCCTGGGTATCGGCCTCGATGTGCTGGCGCCCGAAGGCAACATGATTGTCGATATAGGCGGTGGCACCACCGAAATTGCTGTCATCTCGCTGGGCGGCATCGTGAGCAATAAGAGCATTCGCATTGCCGGTGACGACCTCACCGAAGACATTCAGGAACACATGCGCCGCGTGCACAACGTCAAGGTGGGCGAGCGCACCGCCGAACTCATCAAGATTAACGTGGGTAGCGCCCTCACCGAGCTGGAAGATCCCCCCGAAGACTACATCGTGCACGGCCCCAACCAAATGACGGCCCTGCCCATGGAGGTGCCCGTTTCGTATCAGGAAATTTGCCATTGCATCGAGAAGTCGATCTCGAAGATCGAGGCCGCTGTGTTGAGCGCTTTGGAGCAAACTCCTCCCGAACTCTATGCCGATATCGTGAAG
>JAGCUP010000098.1 GCA_017962765.1 Muribaculaceae bacterium
AAGGCTTTAGATGAATATATAGACTATTACAACAATAAAAGAATCAAATCCCGGTTAAAAGGAAAGAGCCCGGTGCAATACCGAACTCTTTACTCTTAATCAATAATGTTTAACCCGTCCAACTTTTTGGGGTCACTTCACCAAGGTGTGGGGGATTTTCTTGTTGCCGGGTTGATGAAGACCTGGTTTTACAATGGGTGCTAACGTCAATGTGGTGAAACTCATAATCTGAAAATGCTGATTCATAATGAAACCCGTGGTGGAATTTGGCAAGTGCATGCTGCTTCCGCCATCGGCATTTCAAGCGACTAATACCTTTTGAGATTCAGGCAAAACTGGCAACTCTGATGCAACAAGCGTGTCATAGTTGTCGTTGTTGTTTGACAGCTTGGATGTAGTTGAAGAGTTGCCGATAGAAGGGATGGCGTGTCATGGTGGGGGCGTCGCCCAGGATGAAAAGTTTCATGCGGGCACGCGTGATGGCGACGTTCATGCGGCGCAGGTCACGCAGGAACCCGATCTGCCCCGTGTCGTTGGCGCGTACCATCGATATAAGAATGACATCGCGCTCCTGACCTTGAAAACCGTCTACGGTGTTGACCGAAATCAGGTGGCGGAAAGGCTTGAAAAAGGCACGTTTCTTGATGAGGCGCCTCAGGTACTGCACCTGGGCCTGGTAGGGCGAGATGATGCCCACGTCGATGCGGTCGTCAAGGATGCGCTGTTTGCCGATGCGCTGAAAATAGATTTGTAACAGGCTGAGGGTGAGGTTTGCCTCGCCCTTGTTAATTCGTCCGAAAGTCTCGCCGACAAACTGCTCCCTGAAGTCGTCGCGCTCGTCCTCGCTCAGGTGGATGGTCGAGGTATCGAACCACAGGATGGGCGCGTCGCCCTCGTGGATAAGGCGGTGCGCAACCTCGGGCGCCGACTTCATCTTGCCATGGTAAAAATAGTCGCTACTGAACTGCATGATTTCGTCGTTCATGCGATACTGCACCTCGAGCAACGAGACACACTCGGGTTTGTTCTCGACAATGCGCTCCATGAGCGTTTTGCCCAGCCCGCCCTTCAGCGCCTCAAGGCTCTTGACGGTAGGCGGCAGTTGGCAATGGTCGCCGGCAAAGATGACGCGGCTGGCACGGCGGATGGGTACCCAGCAAGCAGCTTCGAGCGCCTGAGCCGCCTCGTCGATGAACACGGTGCCAAACTTTTGGCCGTCCAACAGCTTGTTGGCCGCCCCGACAAGGGTTGAAGCGATGACGCGCACCTGGCCGAAGATGTCAGCGTTGATGCGCACCTCGAGCTCGACTGCCAACTCTTTCAGGCGGTCAAGACGCTGGTGGAAGCGTTCGCCCGTTTCGCGGCGCCGTCGCCGCATCTCACGCATGGTACGTCGCAGTTGCCACAGCTTGGGATAGTCGGGGTGATCGGCAAAGCGGTGCTCATAGGTGAAGCTCAGCATCTTGTCGTTGACACGCGTGGGGTTGCCGATGCGCAGCACCGGCACACCACAGTCCACCAGCTTCTCGCTAATCCAATCGACGGCGGTATTGCTCTGGGCGCACACCAGCACCTGCGTCTCGCGCAGCAGCGTGTCGTTAATCGCCTCGACCAGCGTCGTCGTCTTGCCCGTGCCGGGAGGACCGTGCAGTACACGCACGTCCTTGGCGCGCAGCACGTCGTTCACGGCACGTTCTTGGCTGGCATTGAGCCACGGGAAACGCATCGCCTCAAAAGTGAACGTCTGAGCTGGCTGATGGCTGTAGAACAAGTCGCGCAGATAGGCCAGGCGGTTGCCCTTGGCACCCATGACTCGTTCCAGAGCATCGAACATGATACGGTAACTTGTCTCGTCGAAGAACAGCTGCACGCCAACAGCCGACTGGGCATTTTGCAGTTCCAGTGCATGCCCTTCGAGGATGGTGACGACCATGCGGTCGCCGTCAACAAAGGAAATAGCTCCCGTGAAGTTGTAAAAGTGGATATGCCCTACATGTTTTAGGTCAGCATTTGCCGCCTCGACATTGAAGAACACCACCGGCTTGCCGTACTCGAAATTGTGGTCAATGTCCTCATCGGCCTGGCGCGTCACCTCGATGCAGTACTGGTTCAGCGAGTTGTAGTAGGTGCGGCCCACGCGCAGCGGGAACCAGGCGTCGCCACGCGTCACCTTGCGGGCAAGGCCCATGCTCTGGGTGTGCAGACGGTAGGCTTCCTTCTCCTCCTGATATTCCACTTGGAGCAGGTGCCGCAGTTGCTGCAGTTGCGCTATGGCCGAGTTGTGACTCATTGTCGTGGCTTTACGCTTGCAAAGTTACAACAATTAGTCAGCGCCTCAACAAAACCAAATTAAAATTTGGTTATGTGTCCAACTTGCACTAACTTTGCAGGCTAAATTGTTGTGCTGTTGTATGGCACGACCCAAATACTTAAATATCAAAGGTTTATTATGATTAACATCAAGTTTCCTGATGGCAATGTGAAACAATATGAGGACGGCGTAACGCCTCTCGACATTGCCAAGAGCATTAGCGAAGGCCTGGCGCGTAACATCCTGGCCGCAACATTAAACGACGAGGAATGGGATATCTCACGCCCCATTTGTATGGATGGCGATATCAAATTCTTCAAGTGGGAAGACTACGAGGGCAAGCACGCCTTCTGGCACACATCGGCACACTTGCTCGCCGAAGCGCTGCAAGAGCTTTATCCGAACGTTCAGTTCGGTATCGGTCCCGCCATTGAAAACGGTTTCTATTATGACATCGATACAGGTGGCACCCCGTTGACCGACGCCGACTTTGAGAAGATTGAAAAGAAGATGTTGGAGCTCGCCCAGAAGGACGAGACCGTTGTTCGTGCCGACATCAGCAAGGCCGACGCGCTGAAGTTCTTCGGCGACAAGGGCCAGACCTTGAAGTGCGAACTCATCAATGACCTGGAAGACGGTCACATCTCCACCTATACACAGGGCAACTTCACCGACTTGTGCCGTGGCCCGCACATCCCCTCGACAGGTTCCATCAAGGCCGTGAAGGTGATGTCGATCGCCGGTGCTTACTGGCGCGGTGACGAGACCCGCCCGCAGTTGACCCGCGTCTATGGTATCACCTTCCCCAAGAAGAAGATGCTTGAGGAGTACCTCGTACGAATTGAGGAAGCCAAGAAGCGTGACCACCGCAAGCTCGGAAAGGAGATGGAACTGTTCGCCTTCTCGCCCAAGGTGGGCCAGGGCCTGCCCCTGTGGCTGCCTAAGGGAGCCGCTCTGCGCAACCGCCTGCAGGAGATGCTGGCCAAGATCCAGAAGCGCTACGGCTACCAGCAGGTCATCACCCCGCACATCGGTAACAAGCAGCTGTATGTGACCAGCGGACACTATGCCAAGTACGGCAAGGACTCGTTCCGTCCCATCACCACGCCCGAGGAGGGTGAGGAGTACATGCTCAAACCCATGAACTGCCCCCACCACTGCGAGATCTACAAGACCGCTCCCCGCAGCTACCGTGACCTGCCCATCCGCTATGCCGAGTTCGGTACTGTTTACCGCTATGAGCAGAGTGGCGAGCTGCACGGCCTGACACGCGTGCGCAGCTTCACTCAGGACGATGCACACCTGTTCTGCACCCCCGACCAGCTGAAGCAGGAGTTCCTGGGCGTGATGGACATCATCTCGTTCATCTTCAAGGTGTTCGGTTTCAACTATGAAGCACAGATTTCGCTGCGCGACCCCAACAACAAGGAGAAGTATGTGGGCTCCGAAGAAAACTGGGAGAAGGCAGAGCGCGCCATTATCGAGGCCTGTGAGGAAAAAGGACTGATCGCCAAGCAGGAGACCGGCGAGGCCGCTTTCTATGGCCCCAAACTCGACTTCATGGTCAGGGATGCCCTGGGCCGCAGCTGGCAGTTGGGTACCATCCAGGTGGACTACAACCTGCCCGAGCGCTTTGAGCTCGAGTACACCGGTGCCGACAACCAGAAGCACCGTCCCGTGATGATCCACCGTGCCCCATTCGGCTCGCTGGAGCGCTTCGTTGCCGTGCTGCTTGAGCACACCGCCGGCAAGCTGCCGTTGTGGCTCGTGCCCGACCAGTGCGTGGTACTTCCCATCAGCGAGAAGTTCAATGACTATGCACACCACGTGGCTGACGAACTGAACAAACTCGACGTGCGTGCTATCGTCGATGACCGCAACGAGAAAATAGGTCGCAAGATCCGTGACAACGAGCTCAAACGCATCCCCTATCTGCTCATCGTGGGTGAAAAAGAAGCCAGCTGCGAAGAAATTTCTATAAGAAAACAGGGCGAAGGTGACCAAGGTTCGAAAAAAATTACTACCTTTGCGGCCGATATTAATCGCGAAGTGGCCGAAATGACCAACTTTTAAGCCATTTCCGTGCGACCTGTGTCGTGTGGAAATGCTTGATTGTCACGATAATACTAACAATTGTAAACCTGCTGAATGAACAAAAAACCGTATCGCCCAGGGCCTAAGC
>JAGCUP010000099.1 GCA_017962765.1 Muribaculaceae bacterium
ATTGTCTTAAAATAAAAAGTAATACAAATCACACTTCGCAACATTCACAAGCCACTCTGCCGGGCCGCGCGCTGTTGTCTTGCCGCGCCCGCTTCTTGCCAGAGGTTACGAAAAGCGGCGCAAAATTAGCACTTTTTCCCCGAACCACCAAATTTTCTTCGCTTTAAAGTTGAAAAATCGCAAAAAACGTCGCTTCCGGGCTTTCTGGACATCGCTTTACTCTATGTTGGCTAACGCCGAAGATAGGCATCACCTCAGCAACAAAAATGAAAAAAATTTCATTTTCTTTTTGTATTGCACTCGGTTTGCACTCTCGTTGGCCAAGCCGAAGATAGGCGGCACCTCGGCAATAAAAAATGAAAAAAATTTCATTTTCATTTTGTATTGCACTCGGTTTGCACTATCGTTGGCCAAGCCGAAGATAGGCGGCACCTCAGCAACAAAAATGAAAAAAATTTCATTTTCATTTTGTATTGCACTCGGTTTGCACTATCTTTGTGGCCGTAAGCGTCTGGATTCTGCACTGCGGGACCCTTTGGCGAAGGAATTCACTTTTTATTCACATAATCCCCTCTATCACAACAATGAGAAAGAACCTACTACTAATGCTGCTCGCGGCACTGATGCTGGCGAGCTGCGGAAACAAGAAGCAAGAGACGAAATTTGAGATGCCTGCCGTTGAGGACATTGTCATGTACCAAGTGAATCCGCGCGTGTTCGCGCCCGAGAAGTCGCTGCAAGCCGTCACGGCGCGCCTCGACTCCATCAAGGCGCTCGGCGTGAACGTGGTGTGGGTCATGCCCATCTACCCCATTGGGAAAGAAAAGAGCAAGAACTCGCCATACAGCATCAGCGACTACAAGGCCGTCAACCCCGAGTTCGGCACCCTCGACGACTTTAAGGCATTGGTCGATTCGTGCCACGCCAAAGGCATGGGCATTATCCTCGACTGGGTGGCTAACCACACCGCGTGGGACAACGTCTGGATTAAGGAAGGCCATAAGGACTGGTACACGCAGGATTCGACCGGCAACATCGTGGCGCCCATCCCCGACTGGAGCGATGTGGCCGACCTTAACTATGACAATAAAGACATGCGCCGCGCCATGATTGACGCCATGAAGTTCTGGGTCACCGAAATGGGCGTCGACGGCTTCCGCTGCGACGTGGCCGACGAGGTGCCCACCGACTTCTGGAAGGAGGCCATCGCCGAACTGCGCAAAGCTGCCGGTGACCGCCGCCTCGTCATGCTCGCCGAAGGCACGAAGGTGGAAAATTTCACCGAGGGTGGCTTCGACATGAACTATGCTTGGGACTTCATGCACGCCCTGTTCGGCGTGATGGATGGTGACGACGTGTCGGCGCTCATCAAGGCCGACAGCGCCGAATATGCCGCCCTGCCCGAGGGCAAAGTAAAACTGCGCTTCACCACCAACCACGACGAGAGCACGCACGGCACGCCAGTGACGATGTTCGGCAGCCCCGAGGCCGCCATGGCCGCCTACGTGGTGACGACCACGCTTCACGGTGGAGCCCTCATCTACGGCTCACAGGAGGTGGACCAGCCCGACAGCATTAACTTCTTCCACTATGTGCCCGTCGATTGGACTTCCAACCAAGACACCTACCATAACTTCCAGCAGTTCTTCCATGTCTATAACGACAATCCGGCACTGCGCAAGGGCGAGCTCAAGGTCATCTTCGCCAAGGACGGCGTCATCGCCTTCGAGAAGGTGCTGGGCAATGACCACTACCTCATCATGGCCAACCTGCATCCAGGCGAGAAATATCCTATCTTCGACACCCCCGATGAGTGGAAAAACGTCCAGGTCATTGACCTCCTCCAGCAAGACGACGTGTGGGACAAACTTACCGACGAGCAACCCATCGGGCCCTACAACTACCATATCTTCAAGCGAAAATAGAGGCTCGTCAAGGCTGCGACCATGACGATTAAAGAACTGACATTGACGAACTGCGGTGAACGTGTGAGCGCCGTACAAAATTTGCGCGGCGAGGTCGTCTCCACCGATGCCTACTCACAGTACAACCTGTGTGATTACACTGGCGACGACCCGCTGCGCGTGATGGATGCCCGGAAAGTGTTCTGCCAACTGATGAACATCGACCCGGACCGGCTTGTGATGCCACGACAGCGACACACCACCCACGTGGCTGTGATTGACGACGACTTCATCCACGCCTCTGCGGGACAAAAGAGACGCTTGCTCGATGGCATCGACGCGCTGGTGACCAACGTTCCCGAAGTGTGCATCGGTGTCAACACCGCCGACTGTGTGCCTATCGTACTAGCCGACCCCGTCGCGGGTATCGTGGCCGTGGCCCACGCAGGTTGGCGCGGTACCGTAGGACGAATCGCAGCTAGCGCTGTCATGGCGATGAAACGCTTAGGAGCACACGCGGAACGCATCAGCGCCGCCATGGGAGCGAGCATCTGCACCAGCTGCTTTGAAGTGGGCGACGAGGTGCCACAAGCGTTCGCCGATGCCAGATTCGATCTCGACCGCATCATGCATCGCAACCCCACTACCGGCAAGGCCCATATCGACCTGCCGGAAGCCAACCGCCTCACGCTTATCGAGGCCGGGCTTGAGACCGGCCTAATCACCCCGCCCACGGCTTGCAGCCGCTGCAATCCCAACCACTACTTTTCGGCGCGCCGCCTGGGCATCGATAGCGGCCGCACTTTTACAGCTATCATCCTTAGGCAACGAAAGGAGCAGACGGCCATGATGGAAACCATTCCGTGACTTGCGCGATTTTTTGTTGTCATTCTTTTTCATCAAATGTTGACAATTTGAAAAATTATCCCTATATTTGCGACTACTTTTCAAGTAGTATCTCATTCAAGATTACAAATAAGTTTAACCATACTAAAATTATCGACTATGAAGAAATCGTTTTGCTTGATTGTGATGGCGGTCGTTGCTTTGGCCGCCTGGTCGCAAACCCCGCTGAGGCTCAGCACTTACAAAGGCACATCTGTTGAGCGCTATGACGGACAAACGTGTGACGTGACCTTGGACCGTTACCTCTTCAACGGCTGGAACACCATCTCTCTGCCATTCGCTATTTCCGAACAAGAAATTGACGAGATTCTGGGCAAGGGCGTGAAGTTGGAACAGTTGGTGGGCGTGTCGCAACACGGCACCGAAATCACTCTGTGTTTCCAAGATTGCAAGAGTGAGGGCATCCAGGCCAATAGGCCCTACATCCTCTATTATCCTGGCGGAACAGGCACGAAGACATTGCGTGTCAACGCACAGGTGGCAAACAAAGAATCGAAGGTGACGATGACCACGGGCGGCGGCGTGGAAGTGATAATGGGCGGAGCCGCCACGCAGACTAACGGCAACGGCCTTTATGGCATCCTCGCCGTTAACAACAACGACGCCAACTTCACCTATATCGATGCAGGCAACGTGCTCTACGCAACGCGATGCTTTATCAACATCCCTGGCGACCAAAAGTTTACGCTGACTGCTTACCATTTACCTTCATGAGCGGTGACCAGCATCAACGAGATTGCCGCCGAAAATGACATCGTCGACGTCTATAATCTGCTGGGCATGCAGGTCGCCCACGGCATCAAGGCAGGAAAAGTCAATGACCTGGAGCCTAACATTTACATCGTGAACGGCCGCAAGGTGCTCGTGAGGTAATACCCCACCCTCAGCCCAAAACGTGCCTTACACGTTTTACATCACTCCGCAAACATTTTGCGACTATAAAAAACTC
>JAGCUP010000100.1 GCA_017962765.1 Muribaculaceae bacterium
AAAAGAGGCTGGTGAAATTGCCGGACTCAACGTGCAGCGCATCGTGAACGAGCCCACAGCTGCCGCACTCGCCTATGGTCTCGACAAGGACCAGAGCGACAAGACCATCGCCGTCTTCGACCTTGGTGGCGGTACGTTTGATATTTCTATTTTGGAGCTGGGTGACGGCATCTTCGAGGTGCTTTCGACCAACGGCGACACCCACCTGGGTGGCGATGACTTCGACCAGCGCATTATCAACTGGCTCGCCGAGGAGTTCCAGAAAGAGGAGGGCCTCGACCTGCGCAAGGACCCCATGGCCCTGCAACGCCTTAAAGAAGCTGCCGAGAAGGCCAAGATTGAGCTGTCGAGCAGCACGAGCGCCGAAATCAACCTGCCTTACATCATGCCCGTCAACGGCATTCCCAAGCACTTGGTGAAGACGCTGAGCCGTGCCAAGTTTGAGCAGTTGTGCGACGACCTCATCCAGAGCACCATCAAGCCCTGTGAGCAGGCCCTGCGCGACGCTGGCAAGACGACGGCCGACATAAACGAGGTTATCCTCGTGGGCGGCTCGACACGTATCCCCGCTATTCAGGAAGTGGTCGAGAAGTTCTTCGGCAAGGCCCCGAGCAAGGGCGTGAACCCCGACGAGGTGGTGAGCGTGGGTGCCGCAATCCAAGGCGGCGTGCTCAGCGGTGATGTGACCGACATCCGCCTCTTCGACGTGGTGCCCCTTTCGGTGGGCGTTGAGACTCTGGGCGGCGTGATGACGAAGCTCATAGAGGCCAATACTACCATCCCCACTCGCAAGAGCGAGGTGTTCTCGACGGCTGTCGATAATCAGCCGAGCGTTGAAATCCATGTCCTCCAGGGCGAGCGCCCCATGGCCAAGGACGACAAGACGCTGGGACGTTTCCACCTCGACGGCATTGCGCCCGCCATGCGCGGCATTCCGCAAATCGAGGTTACCTTCGAGATTGACGCCAACGGCATCATGAACGTGAGCGCCAAGGATAAGGCCACCGGCAAGGAGCAGAGCATTCGTATTGAGGCTTCCAGCGGACTGAGCGAGGCCGAAATCCAGCGCATGAAGGACGAGGCTGCCGCCAACGCTGCCGCCGATGCTAAGGAGAAGGAGCGCGCCGACAAGATTAATCAGGCCGACGCCATGATTTTCCAAACCGAGAAGAGCCTCAAGGACCTGGGTGACAAGTTGCCCGCCGACAAGAAGGCTCCCATCGAGACCGCCCTCGGCAAGCTCAAAGAGGCACACAAGAGCCAGGACCTCGCTGCTATCGACGCAGCAATGAACGAGCTCAACACTGTGTTCCAGGCAGCCAGCCAGGAAATGTATGCCCAGGCAGGTGCCGCAGGACAACCCGGTGCAGGTCCGCAACCCGGCCCGCAGCCTGGCCCGCAACCGGGTCAGCAACCGGGCAACGACGGCGCAACCGATGTCCCGTTTGAAGAAGTGAAATAACTCATAAAATAATTACTACACTAAAAGCAGAGAAAGCAATCGAGGGGAACGCCGTGACGGCGATGCCCCTCGATTTTTTTTCGTTTCCTGCTAATGCCCCGCATTGCCGTGTGGTAGCCATGTTGGCGCATGGTGCACGCTCGAAAAACGAGGGAGTGGGGCAGGGGATTTGGTCACGTGAAAAATTATGCTTATATTTGCGAAAAATATTTTTCCATTAACAAAGTAAACCCTTATGAAGAAATTTTTAGTGACAATGCTGGCAGCTGGATTCGTATTCGGCGCCATGGCCGACGACAAGGTCGTCATCCCCGACAGCACGGGATTCAAGTTCACCGACATCAAAGTGATTAAAACCACGCCCGTCAAGGACCAGAACAAGAGCGGCACATGCTGGTGCTATTCGAGCAACACGTTCTTTGAGGACGAAATTCTGCGCAAGACCGGCAAGGAAGTGCACCTGAGCGAGGGCTTCGTGGTGCATCACTGCTATCTCGACAAGGCCATCAAGTACATCCGCATGGACGGACGTATCAACTTCGCCGAGGGCGGCAGCGGCCTCGATGTGCCCTACGTGTGGAAAAACTACGGCATGGTGTCCGACGAGGTCTATACCGGCATGACCTATGGTGACAAGAAGTTTGCCACGGCCGAGCTTACCGACGCCCTCAAGGGATATGTGGGTGTCATCAATAAGAACCAGTTGAAGAAATTGTCGCCCGCGTGGATTGAGGGCTTCGAGGGCATCCTCGACGCTTATATGGGCAAGCTACCCGAGACCTTCGTCTATGAGGGCAAGACCTACACGCCGAAGAGCTATGCAGCATCGCTGCCCATCAACCTCGACGACTATATCGGCATCACTTCGTTCACCCACCATCCCTTCTATGAGCCGTTTATCATGGAGGTGGCCGACAACTGGGTATGGGGTAGTTGCCAGAACGTGCCCATGGAAGAGATGAAGGCTATCGTTGACAACGCCATCGAAATGGGATATCCCGTCGATTGGGCTGCCGACGTGAGTGAGAAAGGCTTCAAGTGGCGCAAGGGATATGCCCTCCTAGTCAAGGAGAAAGACGAGAACGACCTCACCGGCACCGACCGTGAACGTTGGGAACAGCTCAGCGACAAGGACCGCGAGGAAGAGAAGTGGGAAATCAAGGGCCCATGCCCCGAGCAGGAAGTGACACAAGAGAGCCGCCAGAAAGGCTTTGACGCCAAGGAGACCACCGACGACCACGGAATGGTTATCGTGGGCCGCGCCATTGACCAGGAAGGCAACAAATATTACAAAGTGCAGAATAGCTGGGACACCAACCAGCTCTACCATGGCTTCTTCTATGTAAGCGAGGCCTATTTCCTGGCCAAGACCATCGACATCTACGTCAATAAGGAGGTAATTCCGACCAATATCGCCAAGAAATTGGGACTTAAATAATCAGGAGGAATAATGAGAAAACTCGTTTTCGCCACTCTCGCCGTGGCACTCTCATCGACTTTCGCCATGGCACAAGATGATTTTGACTATACTGTCGACCGCTTTGCCGACATCGAGGTGCTCCGTTACCAGGTGCCCGGCTTTGACCAGCTGTCGCTCAACCAGAAGAAACTGGTCTATTTCCTCACCGAAGCCGCTCTGCAGGGCCGCGACATCCTCACCGACCAAAACGGTAAGTATAACCTCGCCGTGCGCCAGACACTCGAGCAGGTTTACCAGAACTATCGCGGTGATCGTGATGATGTTAACTTCAAAGGTCTCGAGCTTTACTTGAAGCAGGTGTGGTTCGGTAATGGCATCCACCACCACTACGCCATGGACAAGTTCGTGCCGCAGTTCACGCAGGAGTTCTTCGACGCCCAGGTGCGCGCCTTGCCCGCCGACAAGCTGCCGTTGTGCAAGGCAAGTGGCCAGACCGTCGATGACCTGTTGAAGGTGCTCGACAAGGTCATCTTCGACCCCACATACATGGCTAAGCGCGTCAACCAAGCCGACGGCGAGGACCTTATCCTCACTTCGGCCACCAACCTCTATGAGGGCGTAACCCAGCAGGAAGTGGAAGCCTATTACGATGGCATTAAGGACATGAGCGATCCCACGCCCATCTCCTACGGCCTCAACACCAAAGTGGTCAAGGAGAATGGCAAAGTGGTTGAAAAGCCCTATAAGATTGGCGGGCTCTACAGCGAGCCCATCGTCAACATCGTCTATTGGTTGCAGCAGGCTGCCAGTGTGGCCGAGAGCGACGCGCAGCGCGACTACATCAAGAAGCTCATCGACTTCTACACCACTGGTTCGCTCAAAACCTTCGACGACTATTCCATCGCATGGGCCGAGGACACGAAAGACGATGTGGACTTCATCAACGGCTTTATCGAGAGCTACGGAGACCCCCTGGGCATGACCGGTTCGTGGGAAGCCATGGTGAATTTCCGCAATAACGATGCCTCAACACGCACTTCCATCATTAGCGGTAACGCGCAGTGGTTCGAGGATCACTCGCCCGTTGACCCGCGTTTCAAGAAAAAGAACGTGAAAGGCGTGAGCGCTAAGGTGATTACCGCTGCTATCCTTGCCGGTGACAGCTATCCCTCGACGCCCATCGGTATCAATCTGCCCAACAGCAACTGGATTCGCGCCGCGCATGGCTCCAAGTCGGTGACACTCGAGAACATCACCGACGCATACGATGAAGCTGCTAAGGGCAGCGGCCTTAACGAGGAGTTCGCATACGGCCCCGAGGAGGTGGAACTCATGAAGAAGTATCTTACTGTGGCCGATAAGCTGCACACCGACCTCCACGAGTGCCTTGGACATGCCTCGGGACAGTTGCTCCCCGGCGTGGACCCCGACGCCCTTAAGGCCTATGGCTCGACGCTTGAGGAGGGCCGCGCTGACCTGTTCGCTCTCTATTATCTCGCCGACCCCAAACTCATTGAGTTGGGCATATTTAAGAGCCCCGATACCTATAAGGCCGAGTACTACAAGTACATCATGAACGGCCTCATGACGCAACTCACGCGTATCGAGCCGGGTAAAGACATCGAGGAGTCGCACATGCGCAATCGCAAGTTCATCAGTGAGTGGTGCCTGCAGCACGGAAAGAAGGACAAGGTCATCGAGATTGTGAAGCGTAAAGGAAAGACCTACGTCAAAATCAACAACTACGAGAAGTTACGCGGACTCTTCGCCGAGCTCCTTGCCGAGGTGCAGCGCATCAAGAGCGAGGGCGACTTCGAGGCTGGACGCAAACTTGTCGAGACCTACGGCGTTAAGGTTGACCCCAAGCTTCATAAGGAGGTGCTTGCCCGCTACGAATCGCTTAACATCGCTCCCTATAAGGGCTTTGTGAATCCCGTTTACCATGTTAAGCGTGACAAGAGCGGAAATATTACCGACATCAAGTTGACTTACGATGAAAACTATGTGGACCAGATGTTGCGCTACTCGCGCGACTACTCGCCACTGACGAAATAATCTTTTTCATTGCGAGAGAATTTGCCCAATTGGGGTTGAGAACCTGTCCCAGTTGGGCAAATTTTCAAATATGTAGATGTATTTTGAGACGCAGTCTCGTGCCTAGATGACGATGCAAGAAGATACGATTAAATTATTGAAAAAAGAGTTTTTCGCGCGCCGCAATGGCGTGCTTGCCGATGCCATGCGCCGCAATGGCGACCCGCACGCCTTCATTATGGGCTGCATGCTCAGTGACATCATTGAGGTGACAGCACAGTTCGCGCCCAATGCGGAGTTGGCACGCGCATTATGGGCCGACTGTGCGCATCGTGAATGTCGCCTTGCCGCCCCCATGCTTTTCCCCCGCGACGAGATGACCGACGAAGAGGCCCGCTGCTGGGCTCTTGACGTGCAAACTGAAGAAGAGGCCGATGTCCTCTGCCACCGCCTTCTGCGCCACCTTCCATGCGCCAGTCCCATAGCTTTGGCGCTCATCGACAACGATGCTCCACTTGTAGCCTACACTGGCTGGCGCCTCATGGCTAACCTACTCGCCGTCACTGCTGACCCATTGCCTCCCGTCCTGCAAACAAAGGCGCAGGCCGCCCTCTCCACGCCCTCAACATCCGTGCCCCTGCGTGATTTGCTGATGAGATTGACGAATAATGAGTAATAATAAAAAGGACACAGCAGAACTCCGAATCTGCTGTGTCTTTTTTTCAATTAGCTTGTAAATTTGTGATTTCTTTAGAAGGGCAGGTCGTCATTGCCGTCGCCGTCTGGGGTGAAGTCGGGAGCGGGAGCAGGGGCTTCCTGGGCTGGGGCAGCGGTTGTGGCGGCCTGTGGTGCGGCTTGTTGTGCAGGCGCACCAGGTTGCATTTTCTCAGCCTTCCAGCCACGGATGTTGGTGAACCAGCGTCCTTGGAATTCACGGCTCTCAATGTCGAAACTTAGTGTGATAGTATCGCCCACCTCGAGCGGGTATTGATCGGCTCTTTCTCCAAAGAAGTCAAAAAACACCTTTCTGGGATATGGCTCGTTGATGGTCTCAAGCACATATTCCTGTTTTTTCCAATCCCTACCAGTTGCCTTCGCCGTGCCGGTTAAAAGCGGCAATTTAAGTATGATTTTTCCTTGTACTTCCATTACGCAATAATTTTTAATGGGGTTATAAATTAATGTTATTTTGTGCTACAAAATTACGCAAAAAAAACCGCATTACAAAAAAAGTGTTCATTTTTTTCAGGGATATTTTAAAGCGCGCGCCATGCGACGCAGGGCCTCCTCGAGACGGATGCGCGGCAGGGCAATATTAATGCGGATAAAGCCCTCTCCGGCTTCGCCGTACATTGAGCCCGGGTTGACCTTGATGCGGGCCTTCTCAAGCAGCATTTGTGTGAGTTCTTCGCTCGTCATGCCGGTGGAGCGGATATCAACCCACACGAGGTAGCTACCCTCGAGCGGAGTGACTACCCACAACGGGAAGTTGGAGCGAATAAAGTCGGTAACCATTTGGTAGTTGCCACGGATATACTTGCACAGTTGCTCCATCCATTCGGCGCCCTCGGGGGTGTAGACCGCCTGTGCCGCCTCAATGCCGAAGGGGTTCACTTCGCCAATATCGTTGATGTGGATAGCACGGTCGATGCGCTCGCGCCACTCGGCATTCTCGGTCGCCACACAGGCGATTTTAAGCCCAGCGATGTTCCACGGCTTTGTAGGCGAGATGCATGTAATGGTGTTGTGGCAAATTTCGGGCGATAGACTCGCCATGGGCGTGTAGTGGAAGCCCGGCATTACAATCTCGTTGTGAATCTCATCGCTGAGTACTTTCACGTCATGTTTGAGCGCTAGGGTGGCCACGCGCTCAAGCTCGTTGCGGCTCCACACGCGTCCGGCCGGATTGTGTGGGTTGCAGAAGAGGAGAATGCGGGCGCGCTCGCTGGCTAATGCCGTTTCAAGCGCGTCGTAGTCGATTGAAAAACGGCCCCGCTCGTCGCGTGTCAAAGGCACTTGCACGTCCTCACAGCCGCTGTTGTGCGTCGACGAGAAGAAGCAATTGTAGACGGGCGTAAGCATCACCACTTGGTCGCCAGGTTCTGTGAGCGCTTGGATGATGGCAGTGAGGGCGGGCACCACGCCTGTGACGTGGAGCATCCACTCGCGCTCCATCTTGAGGCCGTGACGTTCGTTGTACCATCGGATGAACGACTGGAAGAACGCGTCGGGCACGTCCACATAGCCGAAAATTCCGTGCGCCACGCAGCGTTCCAGGGCTTCGATGATGCAAGGCGGTGCCTTGAAATCCATGTCAGCTACCCATAGGGGGATGACGTCGGGTCCGCCGGCGTGTTCCCACTTGATAGAGTTGGTTCCCGTGCGGTCGATAATTTGGTCAAAATCGTAAATCATAATATTAAGTATTAAGTGTCAAGTGCTAAGTTGAGGGTTTGGTGTCGCTGAGTGGCGGGACCAGCGGCCCGAGAAGAGACGGATAAGAAAAATAGTGCCGCGTACACATAGCTCAATGCACATTGCCAGCCACACGCCGCGCAGGCCCATTGATGCGGCCAGCAGGAAGGCCAACGTGAGGCGTATGAGCCACATGCTGCACAGGTTCATCGCGCTCGGAATCTTGGTGTCACCGGCGCCCACCATCACGCCGTAGCACACGATGGATGCGGCAAAGAGAGGCTCGGCCCATGCCTCGATGCGCAGCACGCTGGCACCGAGCGAAATAACCTCGGCATCAGTGGTCATCATCCGCATCACCCATGGGGCGCCCAGATAGAGGAGCAGTCCCATTACCGTCATGAGCGCCATGCCGCTGCCCACGGTGATGTAGGCGAAACGCCGCATCATGTCACGGCGTCCGGCACCCAAGCTCTGTCCCACGAGCGTCGTGGCGGCTTCGCCTATGCCGTAGCCCGGCATATAGCACAGGCTCTCGGCGGTGATGGCGAAAGCATTGGCGGCGATGGCCACGTTTCCTAGCGGTGCTACGATAATGGTGGTGACGATATAAGCAAGGCACATCATGATGTGCTGCACACCTATGGGCAGTCCGATGTTCGCTGCCTTGCGCACGCATTCCATCGTGGGGCGGAAGCTTCCCGTGCTGCCTCTCAGTTGCAGTTCACGTGAGCGGAACCACATGAAGTAGAGCATGAGCAGGCAGGTCACTGCCTCGGCCAGCGCCGTGCCTAGAGCGGCTCCTGTTACACCGAGGCCCGCGCCTGGTAGGTGCAGGCTAGTGCCTGCCACGTTCACGTCGCGCGATGGGAAAATAAGGAAGAAGTTGAATACCACGTCAAGTACGCACATAAGCACGTTTAACAGTCCTGGCACCTTCATGTTGCCACTGCAACGCAGCATGGCACCACCCAGAAAGCTCATCTCGAGGAAGGGCAAGCACAGCGAGAAAATGAGGAAATAGCGTGTAGCATCGCTATTGATGGCCGTATTGCCGCCCAGCCAGTGGGGCAGGGAACCACTGATGGCACAACCTACAGCCGCCATCATCAAACCAAAGCATAGACACACCACAATTGCTTGGCGTACCACGGCGCGCGCACGTTCGGGTGCGTTAGCCCCAATTAGGTGGGCAACCTGTACGGCAAAGCCTGAGGCGGCGGCGCTCAACACGCCGTCGAAGAGCCACGTGGTAGATGCCACCAGGCCGATGGAGGCAGCCGGCTCCTTGCCCAGACTTCCCACCATAGCGGCGTCGATATACTGCATCACGATTGACGACAGTTGCGCCAAGATGGCGGGTGCGCTCAACTGTGCCGTAAGCACGAGCTGCTGGCGCCATGTCATGGGCCTGCCGTCCTTAATGAATTGCAGCAATGGGTTTTCGGTTGCCATTTTTCTCAATGATTCCGATGGTGCGTTATCGGGTGTGCAAAAATACTAAAAAAATGGGGCTTGCGCAACAAAAAACGCCTTGCCCCATGACGGAGCAAGACGTCTTTCTATGTTTAACAAAATAATTCTTTACTAAATTATTTTTATTTAGCGCGCTCGATAGTGACGGCGCGGCCCAGAGGAGCACATGCAGGACCAAGGTTCACGAGGTTCTCGTTGTTGGTCTCAGCGCTCAGGCGGCTGGCCTCGATGCCACGGTTAACGAGGTTGTTCTTCACACCGTTAACGCGATCGTGACGCAGCTTGATGTTGATGGCATCGGTACCGGTGTAGTTGTCGGCCCAGCCAGTGAGGATGTAGTTCTTGTTCTCGCTCTTCATGACCTCAGAAACGGCACCCAGAACCTCCTGATATTGAGGAGTGATGTTGGACTTACCAATCTGATAGTAAATGGTAGCGAGGGGACCTTCCTTAGCAACGGGTGCGGGAGGAGTGTCGTCGCGGTCGAGGCAAGCAGCGAGTTGAGCCTCGAGGTCGCGGATGCGGGCGTTAGCCTGAGCCAACTTGTTCTTGAGGGCCTCAATTTCTGCGCTGTTGTCGATAACTTGTCCGCAAACGGGAACAACGGGAGCGTTCCATTCGGTCTTGTTGAACTTGTAGCTCAAACCGAGGAGGGCGCTGGGATATTCAACCCAAGTGCGGTTTCCGAAACCATCAACGTGGTCCTGAAGCATGTCGAAACGGAGGTCGAGCAGCAGGTTCACGTGGTTGCTAAGAGCAAACGTGTTCAGTAAACCAGCGCGAGCGCTGAAGTTGCGGCTGTGTTTTGCACCACCAGCATACTTCCAGTCGCCGTCACCTTGGTTTTCACGCTCATACACCCAGTGTATACCCATACCAGCGTAAACGATGGCGTTGTAGAAGCGGTTGGGCTTGTAGCCGCACCACCAGTTGGTCACGTTAATCATAGCGTCACCAAAACCACCGATGTTGTTGAAGTCTTGGGCGTATTTGCGGTCGATCATGTCGCGATCGGTGCGAATACCAAGAGAACCGGGGCCAGCGGCGACACCCTTCATCTTGTTGATTTCGGCACCTACGCGGAGACCAACGATGGGCGAGAACCACTTACCAACAGCGAGGTTAGCCTTCCAGCCAATGCGATCGCCAAAGTCGGCCTTCTGGTCGTTGGTCGAAAGCATGACGCCAGCACCACCTAAACCTTCAATGAACCAGTTGTCCTGGAAACGGTTGAAGATGTAGCCTTGTGCGGGGTCCTCAACGTAGCTTTCCTGAGCGTTGACTACAGGAGCAAAGAACATTGCACATGCACATGCAAGTAAAGTAATCTTTTTCATAGACTTACGTTTTTTTTGAATATCTGTTAAACATTAATAAATAAATCTTCTCTCTCAAAATATTGTGCAAATATATAGCTTTTTTTTTAAACAAAAACTAAAATTCCATAAAAAAATCATTTTTTTGTTGAAAAAAAGCCTTATTTGACCATTTTTTCTATCTCCAGAGCAATATTTTCGGGGTCAAACCCGAATTTTTTGTCCAAAATCTTGTAGGGAGCCGAGGCACCGAAGTGGTCAAGGCCGAAAACGCGGCCGCCGGGCACCAAACGGGCCAGCGTGGAGGGCAGTCCCGAGGTGAGGGCGAAGGCGGGAAGGGTGGGCGTAATGGTGGCCTCGCGGTACTCCTGAGGCTGGTTGAAGAAGAGGCCGAGTGATGGCACCGACACCACCTGCACGCGCAGTTCGCGGCGTTGCTTGAGCAGGTTGGCGGCCTCGAGCAGGGTACTCACCTCCGATCCGTTGCCCACGAGAACGATTTGCGGGTCATCGTCGCGGTAGACGATGTAACCGCCTCGTGCGGCCTGTAGGGCTTCCTGATAGCGTGCGGCATAGCCTTCACCGTGCATGGCTGGGATATCATTGATGTTTTGGCGCGACAGGATGAGAGCGCTGGGCGTCGATGTGTTCTCCATCGCGAGTTTCCAGGCCACGGTGGCCTCGGCGCTGTCGGCGGGCCTAAGCACGAGCATACTGTTCTCGCCATGGTGGTTCTTAATCTCTTCCATAAGGCGTATTTGGGCCTCTTGCTCCACGGGCTCGTGGGTGGGGCCATCCTCGCCCACGCGGAAAGCGTCGTGGGTCCAGATAAACTTGACGGGGAGTCTCATGAGTGCCGAAAGGCGCACAGCGGGTTTCATGTAGTCGCTGAACACGAAAAAGGTGCCACAGGCGGCTACTACGCCTCCGTGGAGTGCCATGCCGTTGATGATGGCAGTCATGGCGAGTTCGCTCACGCCGGCGTGGAGGAAGGCACCGGTGAAGTCACCGGCCTTGAATGCGGTGGTATTTTTGAGGAAGGCATCGGTCTTGTCGCTGTTGGCCAAGTCGGCGCTTGATACAATCATGTTGCCTACCTGCTTAGCGAGGGCTGCCAGCACGTTGGCACTTGAGGCGCGCGTGGCCAGGTTGGGCTTGTGCTCGATGGCGGCATAGTCCACGGAATCGACTTCGCCGGCGATGTAACGCTTGAGTTGTGCGGCCTGCTCGGGATGGCCCTCGGCCCACGCCTGCTCCTGCAGGTGGCGCTCAGCAACGAGTGCACGCAATTCGCGTGCGCGTTCCTTATATAATAGTTCAGCCTCGGGGAACAGTTGCCACGGGTCGTTCGGATCGCCGCCCAAGTTAGCGATGGTGCGCTCGAACGAAGCGCCGCTCTTGCTCAACGGGTTGCCATGGGTGCTGCACTGTCCTTCGAAGTTGGCGTTGTCCTCGGTGACGCATCCGCGTCCCATAATGGTCTTGCCTACGATGAGGGTGGGGCGTCGCGTCTCTTTCTGGGCGTCCTCAAGCGCTTGTGCGATAGCCTCGGGGTCGGTGCCGTCTATTTCGAGCACATTCCAATTCCAAGCGCGGTATTTCATGGCTGTGTCCTCGCCGGTGACGGCATCGCAGTTGGTTGAGAGCTGCACGTCGTTGCTGTCGTAGAACATGATGAGGTTACTTAGCCCCAAGTGGCCCGCCAGACGTCCGGCCTCTTGCGAGATGCCTTCCTGCACGCCACCGTCACTAATATAGGCGTAGGTCTTATGGGCAAATGTCTCGCCGTAGCGCGCCACGATGAAGCGCTCGGCGATGGCGGCTCCCACGGCCATTACGTGTCCTTGCCCCAGAGGACCGCTGGTATTCTCCACGCCGTGTTCTACGTCGAGCTCGGGATGCCCGGGTGTGATGCTGTCCCAGGAGCGGAAAGCCTTGAGGTCATCGAAGGTATATTTGCCCGTCATGAACAGGACGCTATATAGCATGGGCGACATGTGCCCAGGGTCCAGGAAGAATCGGTCGCGAGCAAACCACCGCGGGTTGTCGGGATCGTGCACGAGGAATTTGGAGAAGAGTACGTTCACAAAGTCGGCACCGCCCATGGCACCGCCTGGGTGCCCCGATTTGGCGTTCTCGACCATGGCGGCGGCCAGAATGCGTATGTTGTTGGCCGCACGGTTCATTTGTTTGCAGTCGATTTCCATTGTGGAGTTATTGTTTTTAATAGGTGATAAAAGCAATTTTGAGGTTACGAAGATAGCAATTTTTTGCCATTCGCACAAGTATTTCCACGAAAAAATGAAAAAAAACGTCGAAATTGAGCCAAATGGCCGCCAACACGGCTCATTTATCCATGAAAACGGGTGCTGTGGGGGATATTGAACAGGCTAAAAGTGTTAATAATTATTAAAAACTACCCGTTTGGGGGTGAAATCAGGACGATTTCTTTGGTTTTTAATTGCAATGTGTTAATTTTGTCCTGCGAAAAGGTGTGAAACCTGACCATTAATGGATTCAAACCTTAAAAAAGAGATTGCCGAAACGCTTGAAAGGGAGTAGGTATTAACTAAAAACATTCAAGTTATTTATGAAAAAGTTATTATTTGCTTTTATGCTTGGCGTTTTCGCCATCTTCGCATTACCCAGCTGCAGTGGTGACACCGGTTCGGCTGCTGCCGACAAGCTCGCTGGCATGGAATTGACTAAGGACAATGCTGCCGAGTGGATTGAAGCTTTCAACGCAACTGTTGACGACTGTGTCAAGGCTCTGGAAGCTAAGGATGAAGCCAAGGCTAACGCAATTGCCGAGAAATTGAGCGCAGCTATGG
>JAGCUP010000101.1 GCA_017962765.1 Muribaculaceae bacterium
GAATCGGTCATTAGGATTTATGCCAGAACAGAATTATTATTGAGCAGATTGTAACATTGGCATTGAAGGCATAGCGGGCTATGGCGAAATGGCAATGGCAACAAGATGCCAATAAGAAGCTGTTATGGCATAAATAGACCTAAAAATCAACCTATCGTCGGCCTAATGACCGATTCGGGTTAAAAACTAAACAAAAATGAACAAGATAAGGAGAAGAATTGTGATTACCCTGGGCGCTGTGGCACTCGCGCTTGGGTTTACGTCATGTGGCGAGGGGGGAAAATATGTGGTGGCCAACGACTGCGTGTACTACACTTACTGGACGTTCAGTTTCGGGCAAATCAACGACACGCTGCCCGAGGCCGATCCCGGCACGTTCGAGAGTGTGAAAAACTGGCTGGGACACGACAACAAGCGAGTGTACTTCAAAAATCGCCTAATCCCGGGTGCCGACCCAGCCACAATCGAGGCGAAAAAATATCCGCTATCCTACGACAAACGCGACTGGTATTTCGAGAGCGCACCACTCCATGTGGCCGACATGTCTTCATTCGAAATCCTCAACTATGACCGTGACCTGCAGCGGCTGTGGGCCAAGGACAGCCGCTATGTCTATTACGACAGCACGCGCATTGAGGTGGAAGATATCAAAGCGTTTAAGGTGATTGACTATTGCACAGCTACCGACGGCCACCACGTATATCTGTGGGGACAACGCGTAGAGGGTGCCGACCCGGCCTCATTCGAGGTGCTCGATGGCGGCTACTTCAAGGATAAGAGCCACGTGTGGTATATCCACGACTTGGTGGAAGGCGCCGACCCTGCCTCATTCAAGATTGACAAAGAGGGACACGCGAGCGACAAGTACGGCCCCATCTACAACGGCAAGCGAGCCGAGGAATAACGAACCTCGCAAGATTCGCATCTTAAAAATACCCTAACGCCTCTTTACACTTATTTAGTGTGAAGCGCGGCGTACTTCTTTGACGCCCTTGAGGTTCTTTATTTTCTTGATAAGGAGGTCTAAGGTATCGAGGCTACTGACCCCGATGACGAGGTAACCCTCGAACAAGCCGCCGTTGCTGTTGATGGAGATGTTGCGCAGCATGGTGTCGCCTTCCTTGTTGATGACACTGGTGATATTTGTCACAATACCTATGTCGTCACGACCCACCACTTTGAGGGTGGCTGCAAACTGACGCCCCATCTTGCCGCTCCACTGCGAACGGATGATGCGGTAGGGATAGCGCTCAATCAGGTGGCGCACGTTGCCGCAGTCGCGACGATGCACCTTGATAGCGCCGTCGCTGGCGATGAACCCCACGATATCGTCGCCGTAAATGGGGTTGCAACAGCGGCTCAGCTTGTAGTTGACACCCTTGACGTTGTTCCCCACCACAAGGATGTCGTCGCCGGGGCCGCCACTGTCGCGCTCCTCGTCGGCACTCCGCAGCACGAAGTCCTCGGCGGTGCCACGCTGCGTCTTGGCAATGGCTGCCTCTTGCTGCCGCTGCACATAGTCGAGATACTCTTCGACGAGGTTGCCTACCTCGATTTTCCCGTCCTGCACGTCTACATAGAAATCGGTGG
The DNA here is from genome assembly GCA_017962765.1 of Muribaculaceae bacterium. Taxonomy (GTDB): domain Bacteria; phylum Bacteroidota; class Bacteroidia; order Bacteroidales; family Muribaculaceae; genus Sodaliphilus. Next base: position 1,591 of record JAGCUP010000101.1, read on the forward strand.
CGCTCTTGTACCCCCGCTTGGTGATGAAACGCGCCATCATGCCCTCGTCAAGGTCAATCTTGCGGTTCTTGAAACGGCGCTGCACCATTTCGCGGGCCATATCGGCCTTCTTGACGCGGGCCTCGTTCACAGCCTGTCGAATCTTGGCGCGCGCCTTGCTGGTGACGACGAAGTTGAGCCAATCGAGGCGTGGCATCTGGGTGGACGAGGTAAGGATTTCGACAGTGTCGCCGCTCTTGAGCTTGTAACCCAGTTTCTGATTCTTGCCATCGACGCGCCCGCCTATGCAATGACTGCCCAATTTGCTATGAACATGGAACGCGAAGTCGAGCAGTGAGGCCCCCATGGGGAGCTTAAACAAGTCACCGCGCGGCGTGAACACGAACACCTCGTTGTCATAGAGGTTGATGTGCATGTCGCGGATGAGGTCCATGGGGCCCTTCGCACCCGCCTCGAGCACCTCGCGCACGTTGTTCATCCACTTGTCGGTAGCCTCGTCGTCGCCCTTGATGCCCTTGTAGCGCCAGTGTGCGGCAAGGCCGCGCTCGGCCACCTCGTCCATGCGCTTGGTGCGGATTTGCACCTCCACCCACCGGTCCTCGGGCCCCTTGACGGTGACGTGGAGCGACTCATAACCGTTGCTCTTAGGGATGGAAATCCAGTCGCGGTATCGCGACACGTTAGGCAGGTAGATGTCGGTAACTATCGAGTAGGCCACCCAGCAGTCGCGTTTCTCCTGCTCTCGCGGCGTGTCGATAATGATGCGAATGGCGAAGAGGTCGTACACGTCGTTGAGATCAACGTCCTTCTTTTTCATCTTGTTCCAAATCGAGTTAATCGACTTGGTGCGCCCTTTGATTTCGAAGCGCAACCCACTTTTCTCAAGGGCCTCTCGGATGGGAGGAATGAAGTTTTCGATGTAGCGCTCGCGCACTTCCTTGGTCTCGCTAATCTTGTTGACGATTTGACAATACGCCTTGTTGTTTAGGTATTTAAGCGATAAATCTTCAAGTTCCGATTTAATAAGATAAAGACCCAGCCGATGGGCCAGCGGAGCGTAGAGATAGCGTGATTCGAACGAGATGTCGTGAACGAATTTCTTGTCCGGGTGGCCATTAATGTGGCGCATGAGGGCCAGACGGTCGACAATCATGATGATGACGACGCGGATGTCGCTCGCCAGACTAATCAGCAGTTTGTGGAAGTGGTCGCTCTCCACACTGGCTTGTTTTTTATAGAGTCGCGATACACTAATCATACCATCGATGAGGCGCAGCACGTCGGAGCCGAAGAGCGCGTCGATGCGTTCACGCGGCACCACTTCCCAGTTCTTGCACAGATTATAGAGTAGCACCACCAGGGTGATGGTACGGTCGGGGGCTATGAGGCTGTTGAATAGCACGGCAGTGCGCAACGAGCGCAGCACGGGGTTGATGCCATATTTGTCGCGGCGGTAGAGACCCATCTCCACGGCATGGGCGATGAGTTCTCGCACACGCGTGAGGTCGCCGTCGTGCAACTGCTCCTCAAGCTGCAGCTGCAATCGGTCGAGCAGCCTCACTACCTCGCGTCGCTCTTCATTTATGAAATAATTATCTCGGTCAATCGAGTCCATGTGATTAAAGTATTCGTTTCGCTCCACAAAGTTACACACTTCGCGGCAACTTTTCACAAAATTCAGTTTTTTTTGCATTTTTATTTTATTTTGTTAGAAAAAACACTATTTTTGTGGTCAAGAAACTAATGGCAAACCTTCTAAAAATTGATAACGATGAAGTCGATTCTTTTGAAACTCCTACCGATTGCCATCGCGGCTCTGCCGGCAATAAGCGGCGCGGCGCAAACTTCGACGATAACCTACACGGCAACGTCACGTATCGACCGCTTTGACGAATACGCCTATTTCATAGGCGCCACAAGCGTGGCCTCCCACGAGTATAATAGTGGAACCGGCGCAGGCACAGTGATTTACAACGGCAGCGTGAGTGAAATTGGCGATAGTGCTTTGTATCGCACCACCACCCTCACGTCTATTGTGGTTCCCGAAGGGGTTTCCATCATAGGCAAGGCAGCATTCATGTCTTGTACCCATCTCACTACAGTTTCGCTGCCTGTCACGCTGACCCAAGTTAAAACCTCGGCTTTCAACAATTGCAATTATTTGTCAAGAGGCAAATTTATTGTGAAAGATATTGCGGCGTGGTGCGCCATCACTTTCGATGGAACATACTCAAACCCTCTTGTCTACGCAAAGCACATCTACGCTGACGAGAATACCGAAATCACCCAATTAATTGTGCCACAAGGTGTCACGGCCATTGGCGATTATGCCTTTTACCAGTGCGAAGGCCTTACCGGCGTGCAGCTCCCATCCAGTTTGACGTCAATTGGCGAGAGTGCCTTCGCTTATTGCAAAGGTTTAGAGGCAGTCAACGTTCCTACGGGCGTCACGTCAATCGGTGAAAGGGCTTTCTATCGTTGCTATGCCTTGAAGTCGGCCTCCATCCCCGAAGGCGTTACGGCCATTGGATACATGGGCTTCAGCTATACTGGCCTCACTTCGGTGGCGCTCCCTTCCACCATCAGGGATATGAACCAGTCGTTCACCTACTGTGATGACCTCGCCCAGGTGACCCTAACAGAAGGCATAACCACGCTTGGGCACTCTTTCAGCTACCTGCCGGCCCTCACCACAGTTCACATTCCTTCTACCGTGAAGATGCAGAACGACTTCACTTACTGTTCCAACTTGGAAACAGTGACCATCGCCGAGGGCGTGACCGACGTGGATGGCTTCAGCCACTGCGAAAAACTGTCGTCTATCAAAATTCCCTCGTCGGCTACCGAAATTAGCGGTTTTGCCTCCTGCACCAGCCTTAAAAGTATCAACATCCCACAGGCTATCACCAAAATTTTCGCATTCAAGAACTGCACAGCACTGGAAAAAGTTATTATCGAAGATCTCGAAGCTTGGTGCCAAATTGATTTTAGTAACGATGTTAACTACAACCCTCAATATTATGCCCAGCACCTCTATTTGGGAGACGAGGAAATCACCAAGCTGGTTATACCCCAGCACATTACGAAACTGAAACGGTTTGTGTTTAATAACCTCACCAACATTAACACGGTGACCATCCATAGTGGCATTACCTCGATACACGGCGACGCATTTCTCAACTGCACGGGAGTGGACCATGTGTTTTGCGGCGCCGACCCGCTCACACTATCGTGGAACGGCAAAGGATTCAAGCCCGACAAGGCCACGTTGTTCCATGTGTCGGACGTAGAAACATGGAAGTCGAAATTCCCCGATGCCAATGTAACCTTCGTGAGCGGCATGACAACTCTCAATTACACAGCCACCGAGCGGTTGGCGAAATTTGACAACTTTAGCTCTTTCACTGGCGCGACAGCCTTATCAGCGCACAACTTCGACGCTGCCACCGGCCAAGGCGAGGTGACTTACGTGGGAGTAGTACGGGCGATTGGAGAAGGGGCGCTCGAAGGCTGCAGCGCGCTCACCGGCATCATCATTCCCGAGGGCGTCACAAGCCTTGGAACCAGAGCTTTGGGCAGCTGTAGCGGCCTGACAACGGTAGTGCTGCCATCATCGCTCACCGCTCTGGCTGCCGGAACTTTTGAGGGGTCAGTAGGCGTCGCCGACGTGTACTGTACCGCGCCCCCCGATCTCTTCGAATGGAATGGCAGTAACAACACGCAGCAGTTCAAGCCATCACGAGGCACGCTTTTCCATGTCACCGATGTGGCTGCATGGCAAGAGCGTTTCCCCAACGCCAACGTCACCTTTATCGGAGGCATGACCGTGTTCAGCTACACGGCCACTGAGAAAGTCACCCAATTCGAAGCCATCAACAAATTTGTGGGCGCCAACATCTTGGTATCCCATGTCTTCAACTCTGAGACCGGTGAGGGGAGTGTGATTTACGACGGCGAGGTTACCGAACTCAAGATTAGATGCTTTTATGGCTCAAAACTAACTTCTATCATTCTTCCATCGTCAATTACCACTTTCGATTACAGCGTTTTCAACCAATGCACCGAGTTGGCAACGGTAAGCCTTCCTAAATCCTTGAAAGCGATTCCCGAAAACACTTTCAGAAATTGCGCAAAACTCGAAAGGGTGTATCTGGGCGAGAGCATCAACACCAGGTTGGGCCAATCGGCCTTCAGCGGTAGCACCTCGCTCAAGGAGTTGTGCGTGGCCACCGTGCGGCCATTCCCCATCATGGGAACCGCTTACAATGACACGTTCACTGGCGTGGACGTCGCCACTTGCGTGCTCCGCGTACCAAGGTGGCAAAAGGAAGTTTACCAGAATGCCCCCGTGTGGTGCGAATTCCTTCTCGTGGAGGAATGGGAGCCCGAATGGTGGCCGCTGCGGGGTGATGTGAACATCGACTGGGCGGTGAACGGCAGCGACGTGACCGCACTCTACAATTTGCTGCTTAATGGCAGTGGCACGAGCAAGAATGCTGATGTGAACCGCGACGGCAACATCAATGGCACCGACGTCACCGCGCTATACAATTTACTTTTGAAGTAAACGAGTAAACAAGCACGTGATATAACAGTCAGTCGCGCCGAACCCGAAACCGGGCGGCGCGACTGACATGATAACTTGTTAAGCGGGGAAGTGCGAGAATTACTCGGCAACCACCTCGAAGGGGATTTCCACTGCCACTTCCTTGTGGAAGCGCACGGTGGCAGCATACTTGCCCACTTGCTTCACCTCACCGTTGACGGTGATGAGCTTGCGGTCCACCTCATGGCCAGCCTCGGCGAGAGCCTGAGCAATCTGAATCGGAGTCACAGAGCCATAGATGGTGCCCGTGGGGCTGACCTTGGCGCCTATGGTGAGAGCCACGCCCTCGAGAGCGGCGGCAGCGGCCTCGGCATCAGCCTTGATTTTGGCAATCTTGTGGGCGCGCTGGCGCAGGTCCTCGGCGTGCACCTTGAGAGCCGACTCGGTAGCCATAATGGCCATTCCCTGCGGAATGAGATAGTTACGGGCGTAGCCGTTCTTTACTTCAACCACGTCGTCCTTGTATCCAAGGTTGGCGACGTCTTGCTTCAATATAATCTTCATTGTGTCGTTTTCTTTTAAGAGTGATTATTTCATCAAGTCGGTCACATAGGGGAGCATGGCCAGGTGACGGGCACGCTTGACGGCGCGAGCCACGCGGCGCTGGAACTTGAGCGAGGTGCCGGTGATGCGGCGGGGCAAAATCTTGCCTTGCTCGTTGAGGAATTTCTTGAGGAATTCGGGGTCCTTGTAGTCGATATACTTGATGCAACTCCTCTTGAAACGGCAATATTTCTTCTTCTTGGTGTCAACCGACAGCGGGGTGAGGTAACGGATTTCGCTTTGTGCCATAGTTGTATCCTCCTTAATTATTCGTTAGCTTGTTCGACTTCTTCTTTCACTTCGGGTTCCACGACGGGAGCAGCCTCAACGACGGGCTCCTCAACGGGAGCAACAGTTTCCTCGGCGGGAGCTGCCTCTTCGGCGGGCTCTTCGGCCTTGGGTTGGTTCTTCTTGAGTGCGCGGCGCTTGAGGGCGTACTCGTGAGCGAACTTGTCCATGTGGAAAGTTAAGAAACGCAGCACCTTCTCGTCGCGACGGAAGGCAGTCTCAAGCTTGAGGATGAGCGTGGGCTCGGCATCAAACTCGATGAGGGTGTAAAATCCGGTAGTCC
>JAGCUP010000102.1 GCA_017962765.1 Muribaculaceae bacterium
GAAGGAGGCAATAATGTTGACCCGGCCGGGGTCGCCGCACACGATGATGAAGTCGGACAGCTGCTAAGCTTTGATGTGGATGTGTAACACGCTGCCGTCGCTGTTGATAATCAACTCGGAATCGGGTATAATTTTCGACATAGCTATAGTTTAGTTTTTAAGAGATGTGGATGAAAATTTGTAATAAAAAGCAAAGATAGCGATATTTTTTACAATCACAAAACAAAAGCCCCATTTTTTGAAAAAAATCTAAAAAAATGAGGATTACTGAGCAGCGTGCGGATGATTACAGGGCCTCGGTGATGTAGGCCTGGCGGAGGGGAGCGGGGAGCCGCTTCATGGCATTGACGAGGGCGGCGTAGTCATCGCTCTGCGCGACATAGACGTAGTTCATCTTGCCATCGGTGGCGGTGACAGTCTTCACGCTTGCCACAGCTTGGAAATCGGCGGCTTCTTGCGGGTTTCGGGTAGTGGCCACAACAAGGATGTAATGACCATCGGCCTCGTCGGGCATTCCCTCGCTGAAACGCGGTGCGGCGACAACGGGTTCCTCTGCTTGCACCGCGGCAGGAGCCAATGCCGTGATTGCCGGAAAAGCGAGCGAAGCCTTTTGCACATTGTCGGCAATAGGGATGTGGGTGGTGAGGACAACGCCGAGACACACGAGCAAGGCAATGGAGGCCGCCCATCGCAACGACTTGTGCACGAAGGTGTTGCGACGCTGCTGGTGTTTCTCTTCTTCGGTGCGTGCTGTGAAAGCGGCAATAGCCTGTTGTTCGCGTTCGAGCTGCGCCAACGACTTGAAAACTATTGTGCTTAAACCATAGCTGTCGCTCAGCGCGCGCTGCGACGGGAAGGGCGTGAACACCAGGTGCTTGCCTTCCAGCGAAAATGCACCAAGGCGCCCCAGGGGGAAAGCACCGCACTCTTTGACCTGGCGGCGCATTTCGGCCACATGCGCGCTGACTTCACGCATCGCTTGATCGTAAGTGATGCCATGGCGTCGCATAAGCGAACTGGCGATAAGCCCGTCGTTGTGGTCGACTTGCGCATTGAAGGTGAAGTAGCGCCGTGCCGGCGTTACCCGTCCATTCTCAAAGCGGGGTTCCTCTTGTTGCGCGATAATCGCTCCCCATTGGGGGATAACGACACAGTCATTACGCATGAGCAAATACTCGATATGTTGCGCGATAGAATTCACGTTTCAAAATTAGTCATAATTTTTGAAACGGCCAAAAGAAAGTTAAACTAAAAATTTTACTGCACTTCGAGTAATCGTTTAACATCGGCTTTGTTGATGCCGTATTTTTCAGCAAGTTCGATGTCGCGGTTCATGTCATCAAAATTATAGCGCATTTTGTTGAGTTTCGCACGCAGTACATAGAGGAAGGGGTCCTCGGCATCAAGTTGCAGGGCACTGGCGATGTCCTCGCTGGCATCGCTCAAGTGGCGCAGTGCCAGGTGGCAGTCGGCGCGATTGGCAAGCAGTTGCGCCGTGGCACCTTCCTTGATTGCATCGTTGTAATGCGAGATGGCTTTCTCGAAATTGCCCTGCACCTTGTGCAGTGTGGCGAGGCCCTGGTGCCCCAACCCCGAGTTGGCTTTGATGCGCAGAATTTTCTCGAAATCGTCGCGCGCGCCCGTGGCATCGCCGCCATCGAGCTTGATGAGGCCGCGGTTGTAGAGTGCCTCGATGTCGAGCGGTTCGATGGTGAGGATGCGTTCGTAGTCGGCGCGCGCCTCCTCGGTGCGTCCTACAGCGATGAGCAGCACGGCACGGTTGCGCAACAGTGTGACGGCATTTGGCGTCATGTCGAGCGCCATGGTGTAGTTCTTGATAGCCTCGTCGTTCTTGCCCTGGTAGCGTTGCACTGTACCCAAGTTGGAGAGCAACAGCGAATTATTGGGGTTGGCGGGATCGCTCTCAAGAGCCTTTTTGATATAAACCTCGGCGCCGGCCCAATCTTTAGCATCGAGCATCGTTTGTGCCGAGTCGATGAGCGCGAAATAGCGTGTGGTGGTGTCGACCTCCACTGTGAGCTCTGGTTTGCGCTCCTTTTTCTTCTCTGCTTTTTCTTGCCTGATGGCCTTATCGAACCCACGGCGCATGTTCTCATCGTTAATCGAGTTGATGACCTGGGCGTGGACCGTGGCGGCGAAACCCATGGCAAGCAAGGCTATGAGGAAATGTTTCATCAGTCGAGTGTGGGATTGAGGTGAACGTCCATTTGCGGAAATGGGAAGTGGAGCCCGCGCTCAGGGAACTGCTTGTAAATTGCTTCGTTGATATCGAAGAGCACTGGCCAGTAGTCACTCGAGGCGCACCAGCCGCGCACGAGGATGATGACAGCACTGTCAGCCATCTCCTCGACATGGACGCTGGGTGTACAGTCAATTTCGGCCGCCACAGGCGAGACCACCTTTTCGGCGCCTTCACTGGCTAAACCCCGTTTCTTGCCGAAACCCAGCCAGCGCAAGTACCAGGGGCGGCGTTTCGTTTCTTGTGACGTTTCAGGTGTTTCGTCAGCTTCGGCCTCGGCATGGTTGCCCACCATGCCGTCAAGCACGCGCTTGTCTTCGTGAAGGATACTGAGGGCCACCTCGCGCGCACGGTCCACGTCATCGCCGTAGGCTATTGATACACGCCATTCCACGCGACGAATGCGTTCACGCGAATAGTTGTTGACGATGCCCGTCGAGAGTCCGACGTTGGGAACGATAATGATTTCGTTATTGATGGTGGCTATGATGGTGTGGAATATCTGGATTTCACGCACGTAGCCCTTATAATTCTCAAACTCAATGTAATCGCCCACCTTGTAGGGCTTGAGCATCAACAGGAGCACACCGCCCGCAAAGTTTTGCAGCGTGCCGCTCAACGCCAAACCCACCGCCACACCGGCCGAGGCGAAGATGGCGATGAACGAACTTGTCTCGATGCCCAGCAACCCGATAACGGTCACCACGAGGATGAACATGAAGGTGAAACGGAAGGCGCTCAGCAGGAACGTCATGAGCGAGCGCTCCACCTTGCGGCGCTCCATGAGGCCACGGAACAAGTTGTGCAACTTATTGATAATGAAGCGACCAACGATAAACACCACGATGGCTGCCAGCAGGCGGAAAGCAAGCGAGACCACGCCCTGCGATACGTTGTTGATAACGCCGCTCCAGTCAAAATCCTTGATTTCGCTAGCTACTTGGTGCGGCGTGATTACAGGCACACTGTCGCGCACCAGCGAGGGCACGCTGTCGGCCATAATAGGAAGTAAGTCAAGTAAAATCATAATTAATTCAAGGTTTTAAATAGCGCCGAAATGTTTTCGCTGAACATCTTCACGGCAATGGCCAGCAGCACCACGCCGAAGAACTTGCGCACGAAATAGATCCCCGACGGGCCCAGCAGGCGTTTCACGGGACGAGTGAGACGGATAACGACATAGACCCATATCATGTTGAGCAGCAGCGCCAAGAGTATGTTCACGTCGGCATACATCGCCTTGAGCGAGATGAGTGTGGTGAACACGCCTGGGCCCGCCACCAGCGGGAACACGATGGGCACCAATGTGGCCTCCTTTACCGGGCCATTATTCTTGAAAATCTCCATGTCACACACCATTTCGAGTGCCATGAAAAACAGCAACAGCGAGCCAGCAGCGGCAAATGCCTCGATGGTAACACCAAAGATGCTCAATATCCAGGTACCACCAAAATAGAAACCCAGCATCAGACCCAGCGAAATGAAGGTAGCCTTGTTAGGGCTCACCGGCCGCCCGCGCTCCTCGAGGTCGAGGATGATGGGTATGGCACCAATAATGTCAATAATGGCAAGCAGCACGATAAATGCGCTGGCAATCTGCTGAATATCAAATTTTCCTAATGCTTCAAGCATATTTCTTTTTACCTTAATAACGTAATTCCAGCCGCAAAGTTACAACTTTTTAGACGATTTACGTGGTATTTTAATTCATTTATAGTAATTTTGCACAATGATGAAGGAGAAGGTGTTCCGGTTTAAGCAATTCAGCGTGACCAACGACCGCGCACCCATGAAAGTGGGCACCGATGGAGTGCTCCTCGGCGCGTGGTGCGGGGTCAAGGGTGCCCGCAGCGTACTCGACGTGGGCACCGGAACCGGGCTCATCGCCCTCATGACAGCACAGCGCAACGCCACTGCAACCATCACCGGCATCGACATCGACGCCGCAGCCGCAGCCGAGGCCGCAGCCAACTTTGCCTCGTCGCCGTGGTCCGACAGGCTACAAGCCTTCGAGGGCGACTTTCTGGATTTCACGCCCGACGACGGAGCCCCTTATGACCTGATAGTGAGCAACCCGCCCTTTTTCACGCAAGACGTGCGCTCACCCAACGGACGACGCGACTTGGCTCGTCACGCTGCGTCGTTACCTTTCTACCCGATGCTCGCCCACGCTGCCACGCTGCTGGCGGCCGCGGGTCGCATGGCGCTCGTCAGTCCTGTTGAAGCACTTGACACCATCCAAGAGGCCGCTGCCCTCGCCTCGCTCCACGTGGTGCGCCTCACGCGGGTGTCGCCCATTGAGGGTCGCCCCACCAAACGCCTATTGTGGGAATTGTCGCCCCAACGCGCACCGCTGGAACGCGCCGACCTCGCACTCCATGCCACTGACGGCTCCCCCACCCTGTCCTACGCAACCCTTGTCGCGCCCTTCTACCTGAAAATCTAACGATTAGTAAATGAAAAAGCGTTGAGTTATGCAGTGCGAGACGTGTCTCGGAACACCAAAACAAGTATTTAAAAACAACTGAAAACATAACAACCAATGATTGACCAAATTATCGCTTTCAACAAGCAGTTTGTAGCCGCCAAAAGCTACGAGAAATATGTCACCAGCAAGTATCCCGACAAAAAGCTTGCCGTGCTCTCCTGCATGGACACTCGCCTCACCGAACTACTGCCTGCGGCACTGGGTCTCAAGAACGGTGATGCCAAAATCATCAAGAACGCGGGTGGACTGGTGTTCTCGCCTTACGATTCGGTCATGCGAAGCCTTGTGGTGGCCGTTTACGAGCTGGGCGTCAAGCACATCATGGTGGTGGCACACTCGCAATGCGGCGCCTGCCACATGAGCTATAACCACCTGCGCGAGGAAATGATTGCGCGCGGCATTGAATCGGCCACACTCGAGCACGTTCAGGCCGACGGCATCGACCTCGACGCATGGCTTGAGGGATTTCACGATACCGAAGCCTCGGTGCGCGGCACAGTGGCCGCCATCAAATGCCACCCGCTCATGCCCCGCGACATTGAGGTGCGAGGCTTTATCATCGACTCGGTGACGGGCGAGCTGGAAGAAATTAAATGAAGCACTAAAAGACTAAAAGCTAAAGGATAAAGACTAAAATCAAGGAATCAATGGCTGACCAATTTGAAATCAAACTTCACAACCATCTGCGCGAGTTTCTGCTCGCACGCAAGAAAATTGACGAACGCTTCCCCGAGTGCCCCGATGTGGAAGGAAAGTGGCAAGAAATCGCCATCGCCTATCTCCCAGACGGCATGCGCGAGTACAACGAATATCCTACGGCGGCCCTCGGTTGGATGATGTACATAGGCATGGCCGTCGCCAAGTTTTGGGATAAAGACTGGGAAATCTACTCGAAAATTCCCGACCTCTATGGCTTGCTCAAGAACAAACGCGGCTATGACCTGATGGACGAATATGTGCGCGAAGACGTGCTCCTGCTGCGCGGCAACGACTACGATGCCTGCGAGGCGCTCGTGGGCGACTGCGCCGCCCGGGCTTATAGTTTCCTCTCCCATCAGGGCATCGAAGGCGGAACGCGCGATGCCTTCGACGCCTTTGTCTCGTGCCTGCGTCAGCTATACCTTATGGGCATGGCCGTCCAGCTCAAGACAATGGGCTATCACCTCACTAAATTAGAATAAGGTGTAAAATTCCCACTCGTTTTTTGACGATTTTCCCAAAAAATGAATTAATTTTGCACATTCTCTAACGAGTACTAAAAACTATTTCTATAAAACAACCTAAAAACAAATTACATGGCAACTACCAAGAAAGCAGAATCAACCTGCAAGAAAACTGCTTGCAAGAAAACTACCGCTAACCAACCCGGAACCGCCAGCAAACGCTGCATGGCTATGGAAGACCGCTACGGCGCCCACAACTACCACCCGCTGCCCGTCGTGCTTCACAAGGGCGAAGGCATCTATGTGTGGGATGTCGAGGGCAAGAAGTATTTCGACTTCCTCTCATCCTATTCGGCCGTCAACCAAGGCCACTGCCACCCCCGCATCGTCAAGGCGCTCAAAGACCAGGCCGACACGCTGTGCCTCACCTCTCGCGCCTTCTATAACGACGTGCTTTGCGAGTATGAGAAATTCATGCACCAGTACTTCGGCTACGACAAGGTGCTGCCCATGAACACCGGTGCCGAGGGCGTCGAGACCTCATTGAAGCTGGCTCGCCGCTGTGGCGTGGTGAAGAAAGGCATTCCCAACGACAAGGTGAAAATCATTTGCTGCGAGGGCAACTTCCACGGCCGCACTGTGACCATCATTACCATGAGCGATGACCCCAGCTCGTTCGCCCAATATGGTCCCCTCACCCCGGGTTTCATCCGCATTCCTTACAACGATCCCAAAGCGCTTGAGGAAGCGCTCAAGAAATACGGCGACGAGGTGTGCGCCTTCATCGCCGAGCCCATTCAAGGCGAGGCCGGCGTGTTCGTTCCCGACGATGGCTACCTGAAGAAATGCTTCGACCTGTGCCATGCCCACAACGTGCTCTTCATTGCCGACGAGGTGCAGACGGGTATTGCCCGCACCGGCAAGATGTTGTGCTCGATGCACGACGGCATCCGTCCCGACATCGTCATCCTGGGCAAGGCCTTGGGCGGCGGCGTCCTTCCTGTGTCGGCCTGCCTTGCCGATGACGACATCATGCTCAACGTGAAGCCCGGCGAGCACGGCTCCACCTTCGGCGGTTTCCCGCTGGCTGCCCGCGTGGCCATCGAGGCACTGAAAGTTGTCAAGGACGAGAAGCTCACCCAAAACGCCGAAAAGATGGGTAAGATTTTCCGCGACGAAATCAACAAAATCCACTCGCCGTTCATCGTGCAAGTGCGCGGACGCGGCCTGCTCAACGCCATTGTCACCACTCCCATCAAGGGCAAGACCGCTTGGGACATCTGCCTCAAGCTGCGCGACAACGGCCTGCTGGCCAAGCCCACCCACGACCACATCATCCGCTTCGCTCCTCCCTTGTGCATCAACAAGAAGGAAATCCTCGAGGCCGTGGCCATCATCAAGAAGACCTTCGAAGAAATGAGCGAGTAACGAACCTACCTATTTCATAACTTTTGCATCAATAAAAAACAAAACATGAACAATTCAATTATCAGTTTTCCCCTGCCCGCCAACGAGCCCGTAAAGGCTTATCTGGCCGGGTCGCCCGAGCGCGTGGCGCTTGAAAAAGAACTTGAACGCCAAAGCAAGCTGGTGGTAGAAATTCCCATCATCATCGGCGGCAAAGAGATTCGCACCGGCGACATGGGCGAGGTCACTTGCCCCCACGACCACAAGCACGTGATTGCCCGTTACCACAAAGTGGGCAAGAAAGAGGTGGAAATGGCTGTAGAGGCCGCCATGAAGGCCTGGAAAGAGTGGAGCCGTACCCCCTGGACCACCCGCGCCGCCATCGTCATGAAGATGGCCGAGTTGCTAGCCACCAAGTACCGCCCCATCATGAACGCCGCTACCATGCTGGGCCAGAGCAAGAACTTCTATCAGGCTGAAATCGACTCGGCTTGCGAGACCATCGACTTCTTCCTCTATAACGTACACTACGCGTCGAAGATTTATGCCATGCAACCCAAGGACGGCGCAGGCCAGCTGAACCACACCGAGTACCGCCCCCTCGAGGTCTTCGTGCTCGCCGTGACTCCCTTCAACTTCACCTCCATCGCCTCCAACCTGTGCATGACGCCCGTGCTCATGGGC
>JAGCUP010000009.1 GCA_017962765.1 Muribaculaceae bacterium
CAACAAAAACAATTAGTAACAATTAAGGGCTACGGAGTAATGGGAGTTTAGGAGTTTTAAAAGATGCCCCAGCTCATGGCTCACAGCTCAAAGCGATATTGCGGCTACCGCTACCGCGGTCGGAGTGTGCGGGCGGTGCGCGTGCCCCAGAATTAGCACCCTTCCCCACACGACTCCTCCGAAGCTATCAAAGCACGCACGCGCTGCGAGGCTTGGGTGATGGGATTAGGGACGGGGTGGTGCGATGGGACGCGCGTAAGCTGAGTCGAGGAGCTGCTTGCACTTGGCTGAGATGAGGTGGGCGGGGTTGTCGTAGTAGCAGCGCGGGTCGTTAGCCATGGGGGCGTAATCGCTAAAGTCGAACACATTTCGCGAGCCGAAGATTTCCTGCAACGAGCAGCGGTCGTAAGGGTTGAGGGTGACGCGTTGGTAACGCGGCGGGATGAGGATGAGGTATTCAGTGCTCTGGCGGTCGAAGAGCGCTTTGATTTCGGTGAGTTGTGCACGAAGTTCGGCGCCGATAGCGGGTCGCAGCGGGCGCGGCAGTTCGCGGAAGCGTCGCTTGGCGAGTCGCTCAGGTGTGAAGAACGCATCAGGGTTGGTGGTGATGAGCGAATCGAACTCGGCGTAATAGCTTTCATTAATGTCTTCGATGCGGTGCGGCAGGTCACCGCTCACGAGCTTGGCCTCGAGCAGTGCCTGCGCCGAGTGGTGTGGTGCGATGGCGTGCTCAACGAGGGCTGGCTGCTTGAAAGCCTTGAAAAAGGTGAGGTGGAAGGGCGCCCATTGCCACGGCGAAGTGGTGGCGGGGTGTTGCGCAAAGAGGTGGCTGTTTTCGTCGGGGATGCGGTGCAGCATTTCCTCCTCGATGACGACGAGGGCGTAGCGCACGGGCGTGCCGTCGCGCTCGAGCAATAGCAGTTTGTTGCGAATGCCCTCCACGGTTTCCATCGAGGCATCGAGGTGGCATACCGAGGCATCGTCAGGCAGGTGCTCTTCCCACCACTCGGCCTTGTAGTTCTGCGACATCGACGAGCCCAGGATGAAAGCGTTGAAATGCCGCTCCGGGTTATGTTTGCGGTAGCTCTCGATGGAGACGTAGCCGGCATTGAAGTTGATGGCGAGCGTGTCGCCAGGGGTATAAGGCGGACGGTAGGTGTGGACCACGCCGAAGGGGTCGCTCACCACGTAGAGGATAACGAAGACAAGCACTGGCAGCGCAGCCAGTAGGGTGCGAACGATGAAGCGGGTTAATGTTTTCTTATTCTCCATTGTTTCGCACGATTAGAATTGGAAGTAAATATACTGGATGTCGCGGCCCGTGCTGAAATAGGCGATGAGCGCCAGCAGTCCCCAGTAGATGGCCCAGCGCGCCACGGTGGGCATAGGCAGGACTTGCAGCGGGAACTCGCGATGGCGTCCGAGCCACTCTACGACAAAGAACGGAATGACGTAGAGCCATGCACTCAATCCGAGAGGCACGGCCATGTAGTTGCCGTGAGCCAACACATGGAGGCAGTCGGCCACATCGGTCATAGTGGGCAGACGGAACACCAGGAACAATGCTGCACTGGCCACAAAGCACCACAGGCAACGCGGAAGGTCGCGCCAAGTGGCCTCTCCGTCACGCTTTTTGGCGCGCTTGAAAACGAATGGCAGCATGAGCAGTCCGTTACCCACTCCCCAAATGATGAAGTTCCATGAAGCGCCATGCCACAATCCCGAGAGAAAGAAAACGATGAGCACGTTGAGGCAGGTGCGCCACGTGCCGCGTCGCGAGCCTCCTAGCGGGAAATACACATAATTTCGCAGCCATTGCATGAGCGAGATATGCCATCGTTGCCACAGCTCTTTCATGTTGCGCGAGAAATAGGGGAATCGGAAGTTGGCCGTGAGACGTATGCCCAATAGTCGCGCCGACCCGATGGCGATGTCGCTGTATCCCGAGAAGTCGGCGTAGATTTGCACCGCGAAAAGCAGTGCACCCATAATGACGGAGCCGGGAGCCAAAATCGACGGATGATAAAGGATATAGTCGACATATCCGGCCAACTGGTCGGCGATGATGATTTTCTTGGCCAAGCCCCACAGTATTTGCCGCATACCCACCACGGCCTCATCGTAATCGAAATGACGCGGTGACAATAGTTGCGGCAGTAGGTGTGACGCGCGCTCGATGGGACCTGCCACCAGTTGTGGGAAGAATCCCACATAGACGAAGAAGGCTACCGCGTCGCGTGTGGGTTTCACCTCGCCGCGATACACGTCGATGGTGTAGCTTAATGCCTGCAACGTGTAGAATGATATGCCTACGGGCAGCACGAGGTTGAGCGTGGGCCATGAGGGGTGCCAGCCTAGTGTGCCCACTGCGGCATTGAATGTGTCAGCAAAGAAGTTAAAATATTTGAAAGTGAAAAGGATGCCCAAGTTGAGCACAATATTGACAATTGCCCACAATCGCTTGTGACCGCGCTCCATGAGCAGCCCTGTGGCGTAAGTAGAAAACGAAGTGAGGACAATCAGTCGCAGGAAACGCCAGTCCCACCAACCATAGAAAAGGTAACTGGCAGCAAGCAGTAGCACGTTCTGTACCGCCAACCGTCGCCGCAGTGCCCAGTAGAGCAGGAACACAATCGGCAAGAAGATGGCGTAGGTGTAGGTGTCGAACTGCATGGAAAACGGCGCGAGGGAAAATTACTCTTCAAACTCGTTGATGATGCCGGCAATGGCGCGTGCGTCATCAACCGTGATGGGATGCGCTATGGGCAGGCTCACGGCTTGAGAGGCGATGCGCATGGTCACCGGCAGGGCGTAGCTCTTGAACTCCTTGTAACAAGGCTGACGGTGGGGCGGCGTGGCATAGTGGATGTCGGTGCCCACTCCGCGACTGGCGAGATATTCGCGGAGCTTGTCGCGCTTGGTGCAGCGAATCACGTACTGGTGCCACACCTGCTTCATTTCGCTGAAAATGGTAGGACGCGTCACAAGGCGGTGGGTGATGTGGCTGTCGTATGCCTGGGCTATTTCGTGACGTCGTGCGTTTTCGGCCTGGAGATAGCGCAACTTTACGCGCAGCATGGCGGCTTACATCTCGTCTATGCGGCAGTTGAGACCCCGATAAATGTTGTGATAGCGGCGGTCGCAGCCGTAGCGAGCCAAGGCGCGCACCACAGCAGCCAGTTTGTCGTCGTTGGTGACCACGGCTCCGGCGTCACCCAGTGCCCCCAGGTTCTTGGTGGGGTAGAAACTAATGGCTGCAGCATGGCCCAGCGAGCCAGTCACGGTAGTACCATTGAATCCGGGAATAGCTGCCTGCGCCCCAATGGCCTGTGCGTTGTCTTCAATTACGATGAGGCGGTATCGTTTCACCACGTCCATGAGCTTCTTGTCCCAAGCCGGCGTGCCCTAGAGGTGCACGGGCATGATACCTTTCACGCTGGGCGAGATGATTTGCTCGATAAGGTCGGCGTTGAGGTTCATCGTGTCGGGCTTCACATCGACAAAGCAAGGGGTGAGGCCATTGTCGCTCACGGCGAGTGCCGAAGCGGTGAACGTATTGGCCGGCACAATAATCTTGTCGTCGTCGTGGAACACGCCCCTTTCCTTGTAGGCGCGAATGATGAGCCTGAGCGCATCGAGACCATTGCTCACGGCTACACAGTGCTTTGTTTGGCACAAGGCAGCAATCTCTTGCTCAAGCAAGTCGGTTTGTTCGCCTAGCAGATATCGTCCTGAGGCAATCACGTCGCAGGCGGCTTGTTTGAGTTCTTCCTCGATGGGGCCGTTGGCGAGTTTGAGGTCAAGGAAAGGATATGTTTTATCGAATATATTGTTCATTTCGGTTGTCGTTTGCTGGCCGTGAGGCGCAGAAAAGTATCATAGTCCCTCACATAGTCTTCTTCGTCGTAGTGGAGCGATGCGGCCACCATGCACACGGCGCCCGAAGAGAAGTTGTCGAGCACACGCCAAATGCCTTGCGTGATGAGCAAGCCCTTATATGGGCGGTTGAGGGTGATGCGCCGTTGTTCAACGCCATCGTCGAGCACCACATCGAAGCATCCGCTGATGGCCACGATAAATTGTTGCAGTTCGCGGTGCGAGTGGCCTCCGCGTTCAGCGTCGCCCGGCACATCATAGAGATAGTAAACCCTGTTGATGTCGAAGGGCACTTGCATGCCGCCCTCGATAACGCTCAAATTGCCATTCTCGTGATGGTTTTTGTTGAGCGTGATGAGGCGGCAGTCGTTGACCGATGAGGTGGTATGTGGGTCGTGAAGCATAGAGGTCACTTTTTAAGAGCAAGGAACTGGTCAAAGTCTTCAATGTAGTCGCTCGGTTCGTAGTTGGTGCTCGAAAGCACCATCACCACCGAATTGGTCGAGAAGTTGTCGATTTCGCGCCATGTCATGCGGGGCACATAGAGCCCGTAATAAGAGCGGCTCATATGGTGGCGCGTGGCTTTTTCACCATCGTGGAGCACCACGTCGAAACTGCCCGAAAGTGCCACGATGAACTCGTCCTGTTCGCGGAAAGCGTGGCCGTAGCGGCACATGCCGCCAGGCACATCATATATCCAATAGACGCGTTTCACCTTAAAGGGCACATGTCCCTCGCTCTCGATGAACGAGAGATTCCCCCGCGGGTCACACACCTTGGGCAGCTCTATTATTTGAGGCTTGTTAAAGGCCATTGTTTGCCAGATTGATGAGGTATTTGCCGTAGTTGTTCTTCTTGAGTGGCTCGGCGAGTGCCAGCAGTTCGTCGGCGGTAATCCAGTGTTTGCGGAAAGCGATTTCCTCGAGAGCTGCCACTTGTACGCCTTGCAGCGTCTCGATAGTCTGGATGAAATTAGCAGCGTCAAGCATCGATTCGGGCGTGCCTGTGTCAAGCCAAGCGAAACCACGTCCCAGGGTGGTGACTCTCACGCGTTGTTGTTCGAGGAACACTTGGTTGACGGTGGTGATTTCGAGCTCGCCACGTGCCGAAGGCTTGATGGTTTTTGCCACATTTATCACTTCGTTGGGGTAGAAGTACAGTCCCGTCACAGCATAGTTCGACTTGGGTGCGGCAGGTTTCTCCTCAATGCTCGTGGCACGGCCTTGCTCGTCGAAGGCCACAACGCCAAAACGATTGGGGTCTTTCACGGGATAAGCGAAGAGATGTGCTGTACCATCGGCCTCAGTTTCCTTGACGGCGTTGAGCAACATGTTGGTAAAGCTCTGGCCGTAGAAAATGTTATCGCCGAGCACGAGGCACACAGCATCGTCGCCGATGAATTCCTCGCCAATGATGAAGGCTTGCGCAAGGCCGTCGGGGCTTGGTTGCTCGGCATAATGGAAGTGGACGCCAATCTCTTCGCCCGTGCCCAACAGCCGTTTGAACATGGGCAGGTCGTAGGGCGTGCTGATGATAAGGATTTCCCTGATTCCGGCCAGCATGAGCACCGAGATGGGGTAGTAAACCATGGGCTTGTCGTAAAGTGGGACAAGCTGCTTGCTAATGCCTTTGGTGATAGGGTAGAGGCGCGTGCCTGAACCACCGGCGAGAACGATACCTTTCATTGTTTTAACAGGTTAAATTAACGGTTAGCATACATTTGTTCGTAGTAGCGTTGGTAGTCGCCACTGGTGACGCTGTTTACCCAATCTTGGTGGTCGAGGTTCCAACGGATGGTTTTTTCGATACCCACAGTAAAAGGCGTCTCGGGGTACCATCCAAGCTCGGTAGCAATCTTGGCAGGGTTAATGGCGTAGCGCATGTCGTGGCCTGGGCGGTCGGTGACGTAAGTGATGAGATTTTCGCCCACATCCTTCCGGTCGCACTTGAGGAGGGCGGCATACTTCGGGTTCTCATCAACCAACCGCGCGATAGTGTGGATGATAAGCTTGACAATGTTGATGTTGCTTTCCTCGTTAAAACCGCCTATGTTATAAATTTCACCGATGCGGCCTTGTCGCAGCACCATGTCAATGGCTTTGCAATGGTCCTCCACATAGAGCCAGTCGCGCACGTTGAGGCCTTTACCATAAACGGGCAGCGGCTTCCCTTCCAACACATTCTTTATCATGAGTGGAATCAACTTTTCGGGGAAATGGTAGGGGCCGTAGTTGTTGCTGCAGCGCGTGATGTTGACTGGGAAGTTGTATGTTTCGCCGTAAGCCAGGGTGATAAGGTCGGCGCTGGTCTTCGATGCTGAGTAGGGTGAGCGTGGTGCAAGCGGTGTTTCTTCGGTGAAGAAGTGCTTGCCGTAGGTGTGCAAATTGTCACGTTTTTCCACCACGCGCTTGATGTCGTCGTCGATAGGAAGCGGCTGTGGCTCGTCAAAATCTTTTTCGAGCGAACCATAAACTTCATCGGTCGAGATTTGCAGGTACTTTTTCCCTTCCTTATAAGTGAAATGCCCATTTTCGTCTTTCCCCGTGAACCACAGTTTGCGTGCGCAGTCGAGCAGATTTTGCGTGCCTAAGATGTTGGTCTCAAGGAATAGACGCGGGTTTGTGATGCTGCGGTCCACGTGACTCTCGGCTGCGAAGTTCACAATGAAGTCGATGTCATATTCTTCGAGCAGTCGTGACACGAGTTCGCTATCGCCAATGTCGCCCTTGACGAAGGTGACGTTGTCGCGTTTCAGTTCGTCCTCTATCGAGGCAAGGTTACCAGCGTAGGTGAGCGCATCAAGCACCACGACGCGAATCTCGTCGCCATAACGCCCAGTGACGTACTTGACAAAATTCGACCCGATAAATCCGGCACCTCCGGTAATTAAATAGTTAGTCATGATGATATATTGTCTTAATTTATTACACGTTGTGGAGCGTATGGCCCATCCGGTTCCTTTTTGTCTCCAAATAATGGCGGTTGTAGGGGTTGGGCTGAATTTCGATGGGCACGTTCTCAACGATTTCAAGGCCATAGCGCTCGAGGCCTACGCGCTTCACGGGGTTGTTCGTGAGCAGCCTCATCTTGGTGATGCCCAAGATGCGCAGGATGTTGGCGCCCACGCCGTAGTCGCGTTCATCGGGCTTGAATCCCAGATGCACGTTAGCGTCGACGGTGTCGAGTCCGCCCTCTTGCAACTTATAAGCCTTAATTTTGTTCATCAGCCCTATGCCACGCCCTTCCTGGTTCATATAGACGAGAGCGCCTTTACCTTCTTTTTCAATCATCTGCATGGCCACGTGGAGCTGCTCGCCGCACTCGCAACGCATCGAACCGAAAATATCGCCAGTGGCGCATGACGAGTGGACTCTCACGAGTATTGGCTCGTCCTTTTTCCATTCGCCCTTAATAAGCGCGATATGCTCCAGACCATTGGAAATTTGCCTAAACGGAATGAGACTGAAATGCCCGTATTGAGTGGGCATGTCGACTCGCTCGCCCACTTCCACGATGCGTTCGGTGCGCAGCCGATATGTGATGAGGTCGGCAATTGAGATGATGGGGATATTGAAACGCTCGCTCACTTTCTTCAACTCGGGCAGGCGAGCCATGGTGCCGTCGGGGTTGATAATCTCGATGAGGGCGGCGGCAGGGTAGAGACCCGCCAGACGCATCAGGTCGATGGAGGCCTCGGTATGGCCGCTGCGCTTGAGCACGCCACTGTCCTGTGCCCGCAAGGGGTTTACGTGTCCCGGACGGCCCAAGTCGGCGGGCTTGGTGCCAGGCGTGGCAAGCGCACGGATGGTGAGTGCTCGGTCGTGCATCGACACGCCTGTGGTGCATCCTTGCAGCAAGTCTACGCTGACGGTGAATGGCGTTCCCAGCATGGAAGTGTTGTGCTCGACCTGCATGGGTAGTCCAAGTTCTTCGCAACGCTCGGCGGTAATGGGTGCACACAGCACGCCGCGTCCTTCGCTGAGCATGAAATTCACTTTTTCTTCGGTGATAAGTTGTGCCGAAATGATAAAATCGCCTTCGTTCTCGCGGTTCTCGTCATCGACGACGATGACAAACTCGCCGCGCTTGATTTGCTCGATGGCTTCTTCGATTGTATTTAATTTGATATCCATGAAATGGGTTAATGGGTTTACTTATTTATTCTTCGTCGGGAAGCTCTTCGGTACTCACTTCGTCGTTGGTGGGTGACCCATCAGGAGTCTCGCTCGTGAAAATTTCGGTCATTTGGTCACACACGTTGACCGTGGTGCTAATTTCGCCCTTGAGCCTTTTTTGCAACCGTGTGCCCAAGAGGTAGCCCAACAGGCCCACGGGGAAGACAATGGCGCATATCCACCCCAGCCACGCCACGCCACACGGGCGGTAAAGGAACAACTTGCGGATAATGGGGAAGTCCATGGCCTTGTTGAGCACGAGCTGGTCGCGCGAGTTGGCCAGATAATCGACCGTCTCGTTAATTTCGCGGGCGAGGGCCTGTAGTTGAGGCTTGTCGTATCCCTTGAGCCAGTACTCCAGATAACTTTGCCGTTTGCGGTAGCCATTGAGGAAGGCTTGAGCTGTTTCTCGCAATGCAGCAAGTCGGGCAAGGGCCTCGTCGTTCTCTACTTCTTCCATGACAACCTCCTTAAGTTCAAGTTGGCGTGTCTGTTGGAGCCCGAAGATACGGCTGAAGAAGTTGCGGTATGCGTCGATGTTGAAAACGGCGCTGTCATCAATTGATTTTTTTGTGAGGAAGATGCCCAACGGCAGTAACACTGCCGAGCTGAGCCAGATGCCCTGCCACACGGGCCAACGTGCATCGCGTGCCAGTTTGTAGCCCGTGTTATCGATAATATAGTAGATGATGAACAAAATTACCGAGATGACGATGGGCATGCCCAAACCGCCCTTGCGGATAATAGCTCCCAGCGGTGCGCCGATGAAAAAGAAAATGAGGCATGCCAGCGATAGGGTGAATTTCTTTTGCAATTCGATGTTGTGGCGGCGTATGGTGAACTTGTCTTCATCGGTGGCATAGCTGCGGAACATGTAGTTTTGTCGTGACATCTCAAGATGAGCGCGCGCAGTTGCAAGCATAGCCTGGTAAGCGCCGGTGGGCATCGAGCCGAAGAGTGAATCGATGTCGATGGCGGTGCCGATTTCTACGGGGACCAAGGGAACCACAACGAGGGTGCTGTCGTGATACTCGGTACGTACCGACGGCATGCCACCGACAGGCTCGGCACGCATCTCGCGGCTCACCATGTCGCCCACACTATCGACACGCGCCTGCACACTATCAATGGTGGCGAGCAATTCGGTGATGTTTTTGCCCACATATTGAGCGCGCATCGCATCGTCGGCCATGCGTGTGAAAGTGGCGTCATAGGGGATGAGGATGGTCTTGTTTTGGAATGACTCGCGGCGGAACATCTCGTTGCTGCCAGTTACTGGCCCGCCCTCGCCCTTTACGTCTTCATACCAGTTGCCGTGATAGAGTTGCAGTACCAGGTGGAGTTTGTCTTCGGTCATGCTTAGGCGGCCACTATCGGCAGCCACCACGCGCGGGTGGCTCATGGTGCCGTCCATACCATAGATGAGGATGTCGTAGAGTTTGCCGCTCTCTTTGTCGCGGTCTTTGCGGCCCACATAGAGGTTGTAACCCGGAATCTGGTTGTATACTGAGCCTTCGGGGATATCGAGCGTGGGTGTCTTTTGGCGCATCGAGAAGAGCAGCGTCCACATTTTTACCTGTGCTTGCGGAAGCACATCGTTTTGGAAGAAGAAGGCTCCCACGGCAATCATGGCAATGAACACCACGAGCGGCTTCATCACCTTGAGCAGCGAGATTCCACTCGATTTCATGGCAGTGAGCTCGACGTGCTCGCCCAGGTTGCCGAATGTCATGAGCGATGCCAGTAGGATGGCCAGCGGCAACGCCATGGGCACCATCACAATGGCTGCATAGAAAAAGAGCTCGCTCAGCAGGTCTACGCTCAGACCCTTTCCCACCATGTCATCGAGGTGCGACCACACGAATTGCATCAGCACAATGAACAGCGTGATGAAAAACGTCATCATGAACAGCGGCAAGAACGTCTGTAGCATGAACGTGTATAACCTCTTTATGCCTGGTATTCGCATCGGGTCTCTCTATTTGCCATGCAAAGATAGTCAATTCTTGGCAAAATCGGTGGTTACTTTTGGAAAATGTGAATTAAATTGCTAACTTTGCACAAATTTAACGACAATCTTAAAAACTAAAAATCAAATCTGATGGAATCACTATTCCTCGCACTTCAAGAAAAGGCTATTGCTTGCAAGCAGCGCATCGTGCTGCCTGAGAGCCTTGAGCCTCGCACCCTCACTGCCGCCAACCAGGCTTTGGCGCGCGAGGTGGCACATGTGATTTTAATTGGCAAAAAGGACGAAATCCTTGCCCATGCCGAGCAGCTGGGCCTTAATTACATCGAGCGCGCACGGTTTATCGACCCCGCCGATGACGAGGCCATTGAGCCGTTGGCGCAACTGTTGTGGGAACTGCGCAAGAGTAAGGGCATGACCATTGAACAGGCCCGTGAACAGGCCCGTAACCCGCTCTATCTTGGTTGCCTTCTCATCAAGCATGGCGATGCCGACGCACAGGTGGCCGGTGCCATTAACACCACGGGCAACGTGCTTCGTGCCGCCTTCCAGGTGCTCAAGACAGCCCCCGGAATCTCGAGCGTAAGCGGTGCCTTCATTATGCTGTTGCCGCCGGGTACGCCCTACGGCGAGAACGGTATTCTCGTGATGGGCGACTGCGCTGTCATTCCCGATCCCGATGCCGAGCAGCTGGCGCAAATCGCCGTCCTTACCGAGCGCACCGCTCGTGACCTTGCAGGCATCGACCCCAAGGTGGCCATGCTCAGCTTCTCTACTAAGGGTAGTGCCAAACATGAGCGTGTCACCAAGGTGGTGGAGGCTACGCGCCTGGCTCGCGAGATGAATCCTGACATGGCCATCGATGGAGAGCTGCAGGCCGACGCGGCCCTCGTCTCGAGCGTGGCGACCCTGAAGGCCCCCGACAGTGCCATCGCTGGCAATGCCAACGTGCTCATCTTCCCGAGCCTTGAGGTGGGCAACATAGCCTATAAGCTCGTCCAGCGACTGGGCGGCGCCACGGCCGTAGGTCCCATCTTGCAAGGCCTCGCCGCGCCGGTCAATGACCTTTCGCGCGGCTGTAATGCCGATGAGATTTACAAAACCATCCTCATCACTTGCAACCAGGCAATCAGCAAAGCAAAATAATTCAACCACATTAAATATAGAACATTATGAACATTCTTGTACTTAACTGCGGCAGTAGTAGCGCAAAATACAAACTCATCGAGGTAGAAAACAATATCACCCTCGCCGAGGGTGGCGTGGAGAAAATCGGGCTCCCCGATGCTTTCATCAAAGTAAAGCTTGACGATGGCTCGAAGAAAAACATAGCCCTCGACATTACAGACCACAAAGGCGCCATCAAGGCCATCCTCGACATCCTTATCGACCCCGATTTGGGTTGCATCAAGTCGTTTGAGGAAATCGACGCCGTGGGTCACCGTGTGGTGCATGGCGGCGAAAAGTTCAACAAGAGCGTCCTCATCACCGATGAGGTCAAGGACATGATTCGTGAATGCTATGGCATCGCACCGCTCCACAACCCCGTGAACATGGCTGGTATCGATGCCATCACCCAGGTGCTTCCTCAAGTGCCGCAGGTGGCAGTCTTCGACACTGCTTTCCATCAAACCATGCCGCGCAAGGCTTTCATGTATGCACTGCCGTTTGAGTACTACACGCGCGACCATGTGCGCCGCTATGGCTTCCACGGCACTAGCCACCGCTTCGTGGCCCAGAAGGTGTGCGACATGCTGGGTGTAGACATCAACGAGCAGAAAATCATCGTGTGCCACATTGGTAACGGCGCCAGCATCACAGCCGTCAAGAACGGAAAGAGTATCGACACCACTATGGGCCTCACTCCCACCGAGGGCCTCATGATGGGCACGCGTAGTGGCGATGTGGACCCCGGGGCCATCGTCTATCTCATGGACAAATACGGCCTCAGTGCCAAGGACATGCTCGACATCATCAATAAGAAAAGCGGCGTGTTGGGTATCACCGGATTCTCGAGCGATATGCGCGACGTGACCGAGGCCGCCGATGAGAAGGGCGACGAGCTTGCCAAGCTCGCTCTCGATATGTATGAGCTGCGCATCCTCAAGTACATAGGTGCTTACACCGCCGAGCTCAACGGCGTCGACATCATCGCCTTCACCGGTGGAGTGGGGGAGAACCAGTTCAATACTCGCAAGGTGGTATGTCGTAACCTCGCCTACCTCGGCTTGAAGATTGACGAGGAACTCAACGAGACGTTGTGGCGTGGCAAAGAAGGCATTTTGAGTACCCCTGACAGCAAAGTTAAGGTCGCCGTCGTCCTCACCGATGAGGAATACATGATTGCCCGCGACACCCAGGCCATCGTCAACTCCCTCGCCGCCAACTAATTCACGATACATATCCGCAACCTCATAACCTGTCGTCCGCCGAACTGTGGACGACAGGTTTTTGATGTAATGCATTTTTCGGCTTTTTCACCTTTGTTCGGGAAATGTGCTGATAATATCAAAATAATTTATAATTTTGCAGTTTCAATTTTTATAGGTGTTACATAATGTGTTCGTTTATTCTTCATAATCACACTCTTAATATATTGTAGACGCAATAAAGACGATGATGTGTTATTTTAAAAATACATACCTGTTACTTGTCTTATTCGCTATGTGGATGCTGCCTTGCATGGCACAAGAACCAGCCGATAGCATCGCCACCGACAGCGTAACTACAGATAAGCATGACCCGGCTGAATATCTCTCGGGCTCGTTACCCGTGCTTTATATTAATACGGACGGTGAAAAAGAAATAGTGTCGAAAGAGGTCTATCTCAAAGGAACTTATTACCTGGATGCTATGGGAATTGAGGGCTACGAGAATATAGGTTCGGCCGAGACTCCACTGGCCCTTCAAATCAAGGGCCGTGGCAATACCACTTGGAAATTTGATAAAAAACCATATCGACTAAAGTTTGATAAAAAGGCTGCTCCCCTGGGCATGAATAAGAGCAAGCACTTTGTGCTGCTGGCCAATTGTGAGCACAATTCGCTATCCTTGTACAAAGATGTGTTGGGTTTTTGGCTGAGCCGCCAGCTGGGCTTGAAATGGACACCGGCAATTAAGCCGGTGGAGCTCGTAATCAATGGAGATTATCGCGGTCTTTATAACTTGGCCGAGCAAGTGCGCGTCGATCCCGACCGAGTCAATGTAGTAGAGCAGGAGGATGGTGAGACCGACCCCGACTTGGTGACGGGCGGCTGGCTCGTGGAGATTGACAACTATACCGAAGTTGGACAAGTGTTGATCCAGTCTAAGAAGGATGGGAGGCATATTCGCTTCACACCCAAGACCCCTGAGGAA
>JAGCUP010000103.1 GCA_017962765.1 Muribaculaceae bacterium
CGTTGTCCTTCACGCCCACGAGTAGGTGGCCTCCGCTATGGTTGGCGAAAGCGCTGATGCTGCGGGCGATTTTCTTGGCATCGCTGATTTGATGCTTGAAATCCTGGTGCTCGTGCTCGCCCTGCTCGATGAGTTCTTCTATGTATCCCTTTCGGCGGGTCATTGCACGGGAGGGTAGGGGCGGTTCACCTTGTCTTGGAACGGAACGGGCTTGCCGTCGAGGATGGCTTGCAGGTATGGTTTCAGCTTTTGGGCATAGAAATAGAAGCCTATGTCGGTGAGGTGGATGCCGTCGACGGTGCCCTCGTTGTCGGGCCCCCACTGGTTGTCGCGGTCGATGTAATAGAGGTTGCGCGGGTTGTCTTGACGCAGCTTGAGATAGTTCTTGTGAAACTCGAAGTTTTTCTCCTTAAGGTATGTGTTATAGAACGAGTTATAATTTTCGTAGCTATAGGCCTGTCCCTCCACCATGAAAATGGGAACGTCGGGTCGCGCTTGCCGCAGGATGTTGATGAAATCGTAGGTGAGCGTGTCGCACATCATCTTGGTGCAGTTGGGGATGGGGTCGATGATGAAAGCGTCCACGTTGGGGATGGTGGCCATGGCGCGCGCCATGCAGAAGTCCATCTTTCCCTCGCCGCTGATGCCGATGTTGATGCATTCGGCATCGAGGTCGCGTTGCAGGATGCTCGTGGCCACCACGCCGGTGCGCGTGGCGCAGCCTCCCTGGAGAACGCTGGTGCCGTAGAACACGAATCGGCGGTCGTGGCGCGGATTGTCGATTTGCGGCAAGGTGATGGTGGCGGTGCTTTCCACACCTATCTGCATCCAGTTCACGCCGTCGTAGAGCGGCAGGTAAATCATGAATTCGTGCATCTTGCCGTCGAGCTTATCGACATAGACCTTTTGCTGGATGGAGTCCTTGCGCGGACGGTTGCAGTTGAGGAATGTCCAGCGCCCGTCCTCGTCGAGGATATAGAGGTCGGTGCCCTTGATGCCCGTGTCGGCCATGTGGGCCATGTGCATGTTGGTGAGCAGGTTATAACGCACGGCCACGGCGCGTGAATTGGTGGCGAAGCGAATGCCCATGCCGCTCGTGCACTTGGCGCGTTCCCACAGTTCGGTGCGCACGCTGTCTTTGAGGTAAGCGGGAATGCGGGTAAAAGGTGTGAGCGAGTTGTCAAACCCCTTGTTGATGAGGCGGAACTTGAGGGCGTCGTGGAACACGAGGGTGTCAATGTCGGTGAAATCCTGGGCCCGCAACGCCACGGGCGTGAAAGCGCTGACAAGCGCCACCAGCAAAGCCGGTAAGATAAATGATTTGATATTCATGACGAGGGGAGGGTGGTGGTGATAAGAAACAACGGCCGGCCACCAGATAATGTGGCTCGGCCGTTGAATTGGATGTTTTCAAATAAAGGCTATAAAGCCTCGTGATTACTGGAGCTTGCCGTTCTCGGCATCCTGGATCATCTGCTCGTTGGCGCTGATGTAAACCTCCACGCGGCGGTTCTGTGCGCGGCCAGCGGCGGTGCTGTTGTCGGCCACGGGATAGTCGTAGGCCAGACCCTGGGTCATCATACGCGACACGGGTACACCGCAGTTGTTGAGGTAGTTGCGCACGGCGTTGGCGCGGTTGAGCGACAACTTCTCGTTGGTGGCGCGGCTACCGGTATTGTCGGTGTGGCCGTAGATTTGCACGTCGGTGTTGGGGTCGTTGATCAGCTGCATGGCGAACTGGCTGAGCGAGTTCTTCGAAGCAGCGTTCAGGTCATACTTGCCAGTGGCGAAGAGGATGTCGCTGTCGAAAGCCACCTTGAGGGCCGTGTAGCCGTTGACGTCGGTGACGGTCGAAACCTGGGCGCCCTGGATGGCAGCCATCTCTTCTTTCTTCTTCTGCATGTGCTTGCCGATGAGCGTACCGGCGACACCGCCAGCGATAGCGCCCACAGCGCCGCCGATAGCAGCGCCCTTGCCCTTACCGATGAGTGCACCGATGCCGGCACCGAGGGCTGCACCGCCGCCCGTGCCGAAGAGCGTACCCTTCTGGGTGTCGGTCAACGAGCCGCAACCACTGAATGAGAACAGGATAGCCACAGCTACCAATGATGCTAAAAATTTCTTCATAGTTAGTTAACGATTTTATTAATTAATAAAACAAAAATATAAATATTTCTCTCAATTTTTCCTTAAAAAGGAAGTTTCAAAGGGCAAAATTAAGCATATTTTTTCAATTTGCAACATTTTGCACCCTTTTTTCACTTTTTGACTGAAATCTTCCGTTAAGGTTTAACTTTTGGCGGTCGTGATTACAGCTTGGTGAGCGTGATAATGAAGGTGGCAATTGAGATGAGGGTGCCCACACTCGACATACCCAGCGACAGGCCCGGCGGGATGCTCCACGACGAACGTGCAGCCGAGGCGTTAGGCTCGACATAGATGACGTCGTTTTGCTGCAGGTTGTAGAGCGGCGACACCAGCAAGTTCTTGTCGTTGAGGTTGATGGTGTTCACGCTGCGACTGCCGTCGGCATTGGTGCGGATGAGCATGATGTTGTCGCGGCGTCCCTTGATGCTCAAGTCACCGGCTCGTGCGATGGCCTCAAGGATGTTAAGGCGTCCATTTTGAGCGTTGACGGTGCCGGGCGACTTCACCTCGCCCAAGATAGAGACGGTGAAGTTCTGTATGCGCGCTTCCACGCCAGGTTTCTCGGTGAGGTACTTGGGATAGATTTGCGAGGCGATGCTCTCTTCGACGGCCGCTTTGGTCATGCCGCCGATGTGCAACTGCCCCAGCATGGGGAACTCGATGTTGCCGTTGTCGTCCACGAGGTAGTAGTACATGGGACCACCACCGCCAGCTCCACCCTGGTTCAAGGCATTTCCGTTGCTCGTCAATCCGGAGATGTAGCTGATTTTGTTGAAGGGTTGCACCGACTCGGCGTTGCGTCCGGTGACGGTGATTTGCAGTAGGTCGCCCGGCATGATAACGGGGTCGGTGGCACGTGAGGCTGCTTGCAGCACCTCTTTGGGCAGTGAGTTGGCATCAATCAGATAGGGAACATCCTTGGTTGAGCCGCAGCTGGCCAACAGCAGTACCGTGAGGGCCAGCATGAGTGGGTTGTTTAATGTTTTCATCGATGAATTATTGAGGTTGTAAATTATTTTCGTGCCACAAAATTACAAAACTATTTGCCCATATACAAATTTTAAGCGAAATTTGCACGCATGGAAACAAATCAAGCCCTTCCCGCAGTGGAACGCCACCCCTGGCAGCCCTACCTCCCGCCGCGTCCGCGCGTGCTCATGCTGGGCACTTTCCCGCCCAAGCGCGAGCGCTGGTCGATGGAATTTTACTACCCCAACCGCATCAACGACATGTGGCGCATCATGGGACTTATCTTCTTGGAAGACAGCCAAGCACTGTGGCTCCCCGAGGAGAAACGCTTCGACCTCGGTGCCATCAAGCGGCTCCTCGACGACAAGGGCATCGCCCTGTGGGACACCGGCATGGCCGTGCGTCGTCTCAAGGACAACGCCAGCGACAAGTTCCTCGACATCGTCGAGCCCATCGACCTGCTTGGGCTGCTCGACGCGCATCCCACCATCGAGGCGGTGGTGACCGCCGGCGAGAAGGCCAGTGCGGTGGTGGCTTCGCTCACGGGCTGCGACGTGCCCGCGACGGGTGCCTGCAACGAATGTCGTCTTGGCAACCACTCTTTCGTGCACTACCGCATGCCGTCCTCGTCGAGGGCCTATCCGCTGTCTCTCGAGAAGAAAGCCGCTGCCTACGCGCAAATGTTCGCTCGTTTAGGCCTTGAAATTGCACAAAATTCATTACCTTTGCAACCATGAAAAAGGATAAACTCCAGATTGCGCTCTTTGTGCTGCTCATTGTGGCGGTGATTGCTGCCATCATCTACTTCGGCCGTGACCTCAAGGCCGAGAATCTCTACAACTGGTATCGCGACCACATGACCTACGGCGTGATTGTGCTGCTCATGGCTATCGAAAGTTCTATCATTCCGCTCCCCAGCGAGGTGGTGGTGCCGCCCGCGGCCTATTTCGCGTTGCAGGAGGGCAGCGACCTTAACATGACCATGGTGATTGTAATGGCCACCGTGGGCGCCTTCCTGGGCGCCGCCATCAACTACTTGTTGTCGATGGTCATCGGGCGTCCCGTGTTTTACAAATTCGCCGACAGCAAGGTGGGACACCTGCTCATGCTCAGCAGCGAGAAGCTGGAGCATGCCGAGGACTACTTCCGTCGCAAGGGCAATGTGTCGATATTCTTCGGGCGTTTGTTGCCCGCCGTGCGCCACCTCATTTCGATTCCCGCCGGCCTCTCGCGCATGAATTTCGCCTCGTTCTCCATCTACACTATCCTGGGCGCCGCCCTGTGGAACGTGGTGCTGGCTTTCATGGGCTATCTGCTCTACCTCGCCGTGCCCGATGCCGACAACCTCTTCACCGCGCTGGAGGAGTATAACACTTATGTGAAGGTGGTAGGCTACGGCCTTATCGCGCTGGCGGTGTTATACATTATTTATAAATATCGAAAGAATAAAAACAAAAAATCAACTCCTAACGAAGAAAAGGAACAAGAATCATGATAGTATCTCCCTCATTGCTCAGCGCCGACTTCGGCAACCTGGAGCGCGACCTCGACATGATTAACCGCAGCGAGGCACAGATGCTCCACCTCGACGTGATGGACGGCGTGTTCGTCCCCAACATCTCGTTCGGTTTCCCCGTTATCAAGTATGTGCAGCAACTGTGCACCAAACAGCTTGACGTGCATCTGATGATTGTCGAGCCCCAGAAGTTTGTCAACGAGGTGCGCGACACGGGAGCCACCATCATGAACGTCCATTACGAGGTGTGCCCGCACCTCGACCGCGTCGTCCAGCAAATCCACGACGCGGGCATGAAAGCCGGCGTCACCCTCAATCCGGCCACGCCCGTGAGCCTGCTGCGCGACATCGTAGCGCAAGTCGAACTGGTGCTGCTCATGAGCGTCAACCCCGGTTTCGGCGGACAAAAGTTCATCCCCAACACATTAAATAAGGTGAGGGAGCTCGCTCGTCTCATCGAGGAGACTGGCTCGAAGGCCGTTATCGAGGTCGATGGAGGCGTCAACGATGTCACTGGACGGCAGCTCGCTGAGGCCGGCGCCCAAGTGCTCGTGGCAGGCAACTACGTCTTCAAGGCCGAAGACCCCCTTGCCGCCATACACACCCTCGCCGCCCTCTCCTGAAAAATCGGAAAATTGAAAATCCGCGCGAAAATTTGCGTGGTCGCAATATTATTCGTAATTTTGCAGCC
>JAGCUP010000104.1 GCA_017962765.1 Muribaculaceae bacterium
AATGAGCTCTATAAAAAATTCGGAATTAAGGAAAAGAATGTTATCAATGCTGTCTATAATGCCATCTATAATGCCATAGCCGACGAGGATATGCGTGAAGGGCTTATCAAAAAGATAGAGAAGGAACTGACGAAATGAATCGGAAGGTTTTACTTTTAGAGCCTAACTACAAGAACAAGTTCCCTCCAATCGGTCTGATGAAATTAGCCACCTACTTCAGATTGCGGGGCGACGATGTGGTCTTCTATAAAGGAGACCTAACCGAGTTTGTTGTCCGTCAGATAACGGAAGAGTGCGTTGCGCAATTGACAAAGGTGGATGACTCAATAGACTGGAAACTGCGCTTTAACCGAATTGCTACATACATACGCTACCGACGTAAAGCGGATTTAGAAAGTATTGGCATAGACGATTCAGACGATGCTATCTTCATATATCCTTGGATAGAGCATTTCAAGAAATTCTATCACAGCGGTGAATACAAGAAGCACCCTCGCTGGGATTGGGTTGGCGTAACCACGCTGTTCACTTTTTACTGGAACATTACTATTGAAACCATCGAGTTTGCAAAGATGATGGTGAAAGACCCGAAAAACCTGATGGTAGGTGGTGTGCTGGCTTCCATTCAACCGAAGGAGATTGAAGAAGCAACAGGCATCAAGCCGCATCTGGGAACGCTGCACACGCCATACAAAGACATTGATGAAGACAATCCATATGTTATAGATGAGCTGCCACTTGACTACTCAATCCTTGACGAGATAGATTATGAGTATCCAGACGGAGGTTCTTATTACAGCTACACTACTCGCGGATGTATCCGTAAGTGTGGTTTCTGTGCTGTTTGGACACTTGAACCTCGCTATCAAGAGTATATCCCATTGCGAGAACGGATAGAACGCACCAGACGCTTGTATGGCGAACAGCAGAACTTGCTGTTGATGGACAATAATGTGCTGGCTTCTCCTAAACTAAAAGAGATTATTGAAGACATCAAGTCGTGCGGTTTTACCATAGGAGCAAAATATACTGAGCCAAATCAGTATATGATTGCTGTACGCAACCTGAGACTTGGTATCAACAATAGGGCATACGTGCGCAAATGCTACAAATTGCTTAAAGAAATTAATAATTACAAAGGCTTAAGCGAGAAAATGCGTACTGAGATATACGCATTACGAGAGAAACATGGTTTTTTACACCCTGAAACTTGCAAACGCGAAGAATTAATTGCCACATATAAAGACTTTGTGCCATTTTTTGATGCCAAGTATAAGAGACTAAAAGGCAGATTACGATATGTGGATTTTAATCAGGGAGTTGATGCAAGATTGTTTAATGATGAAATCGTTTCCTTATTGGAAGAAATTCCTGTCCGTCCCCTTCGCGTGGCTTTTGATAACATCAAGACAGAGCCGGAATATAGAAATGCAATTGAACTCAGCATAAAACATCGGCTGCATGATTTCTCCAACTATTTACTCTACAACTTTACAGACAAACCTGAGGATTTATATACGCGACTTAAGATTAATGTGCTACTTTGCGAGCAAAAAAATATCAGTATTTATTCATTTCCCATGAAGTACCATCCCATTCGTGGCAAACACAGTCACGACAGAGACTATATAGGGCAACATTGGAACAGGAAATATATCCGAGCCGTGCAAGCTATTCTAAATGCTACCAAGGGAAAGATAGGGCGCGGTGTGTCGTTCTTTGAAAAAGCATTCGGGCGCAATGAAGATGAATATATGGAACTGCTTTTGATGCCTGAGACGTTCCTTTTGTTCCGATTCTTCTTTGAGCATTTAGGCTATACCCAAAAATGGCGAGAAGCAATGTCTGAACTAACCGACGAAGAGCGCAAAGAGTTGTTGCCAATCATCCACAACAACGACTTCAACCATATTGAGGAGTTGACAGACAACGAGAAGTTCCGCAAGATTCTGACATACTACAAGGATTATCGGAAAGAGATTGCCGACCATAACTCAGAATTATATAAGCTTAAGCAACAGTATGAGAAGTCAAAAGAAAGAGCTAAAGAGTCGTATAAACAATTAAAATAAACAACAATGGCGCTGGAATAGCCTTCTGCTTCCGCCATCTCAGTCTGAGCGGCGAGGTAAAGGGACTGTTACGCGAGGAACATCTGGAGATTCCTGTAGAGGCTCTTCGTGAGGCTCTGACCAATGCCCTTTGTCATCGTCGATATGATGACCCACGAGCCACTGTGTCGTTAGCTATCTTTGATGACCGACTGGAGATAACCAACCCTGGACGACTGCCTGTACCGCTGACTCCTGAGACTATTAAGCAACCCCACGGCTCTTACCCCTACAATTTAAGAATAGCACAAGTGTTATATCTCTCGACTAATCTTGAAAGATGGGGTACAGGTGTGAGCCGTATGGTTGAACTATGTCGTGAGCAGGGTGTGGCAGAGCCCGACTATATGACTGATGGTCATGAGGTGAAGATTGTTTTCAAAAAGAAATACCAAAATAATTCCGATGAAAACAAAAATGTAAATGTCGGTAGTTCTGGCGGTAGTGATGTCGGTAGTCTGTCGGTAATCCAACTCACTGAAAGACAAAATAAAATCATAAAACTGATAAAAGAGAATCCCTTGATGTCAAGTCAGCAAATGTCGGTAGTCCTGTCGGTAGTTAAGCGAACTATTGAACGCGACCTCGCTGACCTTCAGAAAAAAGGTGTTCTCAGGCGTGAGGGTAATACAAGTGCCGGTAGGTGGGTATTGTTGAAAGAATGCGAGTAAAGAGGAAAAGAACCAAAGCCAAACAATAAGGGGTATGTGCTGTTCTGAGCATAGTGTATGTATCTGGTATGTAACCCACATGTAATTGAAAACATTGGAACTGTCGGCGGCATCAACATATCGTCAGCGTTGAGACAATAATTGTATAAACGCGGGTTGGGAATAAGCGTGACAATAACGCCATTGTTTGGTGGAACGGTGAATGTTACTTGTTCCCAACACAAAATAGGACTTGAGCCGTTTTGTGTCCGGTTTGTCGGCAAGAATGGGGCATTGGTCTATTATGGAAGGCCACTGGTTAAACGCGCGGCAGGCCATGGCGTCAAATGCGAAAAAAGCAAGAATATTAACCCTTTAAAATCATATTCAGTACTATGCTCAACCGACTGTTTCTTTGCGCCATAGGCGCCACAATGGCACTCACCGCCACGGCACAACCGCCGGCTTACCGATATCCGCGGCCCTCGAGCCCTGTCGTCGTCACCAAGGGACATGATCGTGGTTACGCAAACAATTACGGTCGCCCCTGGCGGCGCACCTACTACGGCCTGCGCCTGGGACTTAACATGAGCAACGTGCGCAGCGAAGCGCCCGCGCTCGACGGCAACACCATCAAAACGGGCCTGAACGTGGGCGCCGTCGCCGGCACGCAGCTAGGATGGGGAACGCCCCTGTTCCTCGAGGGCGGCCTCTATTATAGCCAGAAAGGTGGCAAGAGCCACAATGCGCGTGCCACCGGCGAGAACGACAAGTTTACTTACGACCTGCACTACCTCGAGGTGCCACTCGTGCTCAAATACCGACACTTCACGTCGAGCGGCGTGAGCGTTGAGCCCTTCACGGGAGGATATGTGGCGTGCGGCGTCGCCGGTAATATCAAGGACTACGGTGACCGAAAGGCCTACAGCTCCTACGATGATGGTAACTTCTCACGATTCGACGGAGGACTGCGCTTGGGCCTCGGAGTGGGATACGGCATGGGCTATGCCGAGGTGGCCTACGACCTGGGCCTCGCCAACGTAGGACAGAGCGACTTCGACGACACCCGCAACGGCTGCTTCACCGTCTCCATCGGCGTCAACTTCTAACCTTCCTCGAGGGAATTAGGCTTTAAATAGCTGGAGGGCGAAGGTGAGTAGCAAGGTGAACACCAGCATATTCAGGGCCGTGGCACCCAGCAGCGGGTTCAGGGCGCGGCCCTCGCTGGTAATCATGCGGGCCCAAATCGCCAAATGCACAAGCAGGTAGAGCGTGGGGATGGCGTAAAACCACAACGACCAGCCGCTCAAGAAGGCGATGAGCCACAGCGGCGATAAAATTGCCATAGCCATAAAACCGTTGAACAAATAGGCGGTGGCCGCCAACTGGCGACCGAAGATGACGACACTGGTGCGCTTGACCACAGCCGCATCGTCGTCCTTATCGCGGTAATTGTTCACCAGCAACACGTTCACGCCCATCAGCCCTATCGTGATGGAGCACAGCATGGCTGTGGCATCGAAATGACCCGCCATCACATAATAAGTAAGATTGACCGGCACCAGGCCGAAGAAAATGAACACGGCAAGCTCGCCCAGGCCGTGGTGCGACAACGGCCACGGACCGGCGCTGTAGGCCAGCGCGCCCAACACAATCACGATGCCCACGGGAAGTAGCCACCAATCACCATAGAAAAGCAGGCAACAACCCACCACACACGCAGCAACGAGCACGGCAACGGTTGCATTGCGCAATGCTTTCGGGCTGAAGTCGCCCTCGGTCACACCACGGCGAGGGCCCTCGCGCCCTGCGCGGTCCACGCCCTTGAGAAAGTCGTAATATTCGTTGGCCAAGTTGGCCGCCACCTGCGCCAGCACGGCAAACACGAGGCACAACATAGCGGGCACCAGTTCAAACTCGTGGCGCCAAGCGGCCACGCCCATGGCGATAACCACGCCGGCCACCGACACTGGCAGCGTGCGCAGCCTCACCGCCTCAATCCATATCTTCAGCCGTTTCATCAATACATCTTTTCTAAGATCCAGGGTAGCGGCACGGTGGGCTTGACTTTCGACTTTTGCGGCATGATGCGGATGAAGGCAGCAGCCACCGCCAGGTCATCGTAGGCGTTGGCCACCACAAAATAGGTCTTCTCCTTAGCGTGATACACCACATAACTCTGGTGACCCTCCTTGCGGTAGCGGTCGCGCATGCTCATCGCATTAAACTTCTGCTGGAACTCGCCCGTCACCACAGCATATTTCTTCGCCACATCGGGCTTGTCGTCCACCACGTTGAAATGGTAGCGCTTCACGCGCACGCTATCGCCGTCAATTACCGTATTGGTCTGCACGCGCTCGGCCTGTTTCTCTTCCCATTCCAGCCCGCGGTTCTGGCGCGTCTTCTCCACCGCCTTGTCGTAGGCCGCCTTATAATTCTCCTCGGTGGTGTGGCACCCTGTCAGCGCCAGCCCGCAGGCCGCCGCCACCATCATGATTATGGTCCTATATACCTTCATCACATTCTCCTTTCTTTATATATCTATATAACGCTCCCTCCCCCATTTTTATTTTACTCACGGCCCCTCCCGGCGGCTCGCCGCCATCGCCATGTCATGTCGGTGTAGTGCGAGACGCAGTCTCGTAGGGTGAATGGTGTTTCACTCGCGGGGCGGGATGGGCTTCCAGACGAAGAGGCGGTCGCTGGGGCGGATTTTTTCGGGTGTTTTGATGGAGAAGTGCTCACCCTTGACGGTGCGCTCCACGGGCTTAAGATCGACACGAATTTCGTCCACCTTGAGCATCAGCGCGCCCGTGGTGGGACCTGTGATGACGATGTCATCGCCCACGTGCAGCTCGCCAGCCTCCATGAAGAACTCGGCGACGCCGATGCGGTCATAGTATTTGATGCCCTTAGCAGCGTAGCTCTTGACTCGTGTGGCACTGGACCCGTATTTCGCGCTCCATTCGCCCAGCCGTTGCCCCAGGTAGTATCCATCCCAAAATCCACGGTTGAACACACGTGCAAGTCGCTCGTTCCATGCATCGATTTTTTCTTGCGTGAACGTGCCGTCGGCGATAGCGCGCAACGCCTCGTCGTAGCAACTGACCACGGTGCGCACATATTCGGGCCCTCGTGCGCGACCTTCAATCTTAAAGACGGTCACCCCAGCATCCACCATTTTATTGAGAAAATGAATGGTTTTCAAGTCCTTGGGGCTCATGATATATTGGTTGTCGATGGCGAGCTCATCGCCCGTCTCACGGTCGGTGACTAGATAGGAGCGGCGGCAAATCTGGTGGCAGGCGCCCCGGTTGGCGCTCGAATTGACTTCGTGCAAACTCAGGTAGCACTTCCCGCTCACCGCCATACACAGTGCACCATGGCAAAACATCTCGAGGCGCACCGGCTGGCCGTGCGGGCCCATGATTTGCTCCCGCTCTATGGTCTGCGCGATGCGTTTCACTTGGTCCAGCGAGAGCTCTCGCGCCAGCACCACGACATCGGCCCACTGGGCATAAAAACGTACTGCCTCACTATTGCTCACGTTGACCTGCGTGCTGATGTGCACCTCCACGTCGTGGCTGCGCGCGTAAGTGATGGTGGCCATGTCGCTGGCGATGATGGCCGTCACACCGACCTCGCGCGCCGCGTCCACGATGCGGTGCATATAGTCAATGTCCTCATCGTAAATGATGGTGTTGACCGTGAGGTAGGTCTTGATGTTGCGTTCCTGGCACCACGCCACGATGGTGCGCAAGTCGTCGAGCGAGAAATTCACGCTCGAACGACTGCGCATATTCAGGTTCTCAATGCCGAAGTAGATGGCATCGGCACCGCCTTGGTGGGCCGCCATCAGCGACTCCCAGCTGCCCACCGGCGCCATTATCTCATAATTGCTTCGCATTTCCTCGCAAAGCATGCCCTCGTGTACCAGCGAAGTGTAAACTTCTTGGTAAAAGGGCTATTGGGCCTCCTTCACCAAGAATATTTCGGTGGGGAAGTGGTCGCTATATCCGTTGAGGAACACGCCTGAGCTGAAGGTACGGTGCGGGTAGCCCTCGCGCGTTCCTTCCTTGGAGATGAGGAAGTCACGGTTGAGCACCTCGGCGCGCACGAAGGTGAGCCTAGGCTTGTCCTTGCTGTCTTGGTACTTGAGGAAGTAGCCGTTGAAGATGATTTGGTCAAAGAGGTTCCACGAACCCTTGTAGCCCAGGGTGCCGATGCCTCGGTCCTCGAGGATGTGCCAGAAGGGGCTGAAGAGGTCGTTGACGGTTTTCACATCTTTCGGGTACTTGTGCACTCCCAGCGCCTCAGTGCAGCTCTTGTTCATGGGGTCGTCATTAAGGTCGCCCATGAAGAAGATGCCCTGGTTGGGGTCGTCGCGCAACAGCGAGTCAATGGTGCGGCGCGCCAAGCGTCCGGCAGCCTCGCGCTTGTAGCTCGAAGCCTCCTCGCCACCCAGTCGCGAGGGCCAGTGGTTGACGATGACGCTCACCTTCTCGCCGGCGAGCAGTCCCGTGACGCACATCTGGTCGCGCGTCCTGAAGTTGGGCTCGCCTTCGATTTCCAGCGTCTGGTTCGTTACGTTGAGCACCCTGAAGTAACGCGGGTTATACAATACGCCCACGTCCACGCCACGACGGTCGGGGCTGTCGTGGTAAGGCGCGATTTGCAGGTGCCAGTCGCGGATTTCGGGTTGCTTGACGAGATCTTGCAGCACCGTCTCGTTCTCAATCTCGCACACGCCGATGATAGCGGGGCCCATTGGAGTATTTTTGGTGGCCATTTGGCTGATGGCATAAGCCATGTTATGAACCTTTTGCCAATACTTGGTACCGTTCCACTGGCGAGCGCCTTTAGGCGAGAATTCCTCGTCATACGTGCCATTATTGTTGATGGTGTCGAAGAGGTTCTCAAGGTTGTAGAACATGACGCCGTACATGTTGTACCGCTTGCCCTCCTGAGGCTGGCCAAATGCCGTGGGCACGAGCAACGCCGCGATGGCGGCAAGTAAGATAAGTTTTCTCATTGTTCTTAAAAGATTTATGTTAAGTGTTAAGTTACAAGTGTTAAGTGTTAGGCTATAAATTGTCAATTCCTAATTCCTAATTCCTAACTCCTAAGTCCTAATTATTTAATTCTCCTAAGCCCCCAGCTTGCAGATTTCCACGATGGTCATCATGGCTTTCTCCATGGCCTGAATCGACACATACTCGTAACGGCCGTGCATATTCATGCCGCCGGCGAAGATATTGGGGCAAGGAAGGCCCTTGAACGACAGCTGCGCACCGTCGGTGCCACCGCGAATGGGCTGCACCTTGGGCTTGACGCCCGCCAGTTTCATGGCCTTTTCGGCCACCTCGATGACGTGCATCACGGGCTCGATTTTCTCGCGCATGTTGTAGTATTGGTCCTTGATGGTGGGCGTGGCGCAGCCGGGGAACTCACAGTTCACCTTGCGGCACAGGTGCTCGATTTCGCGCTTGCGGCTCTCAAAGCGTGCGCGGTCGTGGTCACGCAGGATATAGGTGAGGGTGGTTTTCTCCACGCTGCCGTTGAACGAGATAAGGTGGTAGAAGCCCTCGTAGCCCTCGGTATGCTCGGGCGTCTCCCATCGCGGCAGCATGAGCGCGAACTGGTTGGCGACGCGTATCGAGTTGAGCATCTTATGCTTGGCGGCACCCGGGTGCACGTTCAATCCCTTGAACTCAATTACGGCACTGGCCGCGTTGAAGTTCTCAT
The DNA here is from genome assembly GCA_017962765.1 of Muribaculaceae bacterium. GTDB lineage: Bacteria > Bacteroidota > Bacteroidia > Bacteroidales > Muribaculaceae > Sodaliphilus. The sequence goes on from JAGCUP010000104.1 coordinate 8,507, forward strand.
ATTCGAGTTCGCCCTCGGCACCGCCGTCCATGGTGTAGGCCCAGTCGGCCCCGAATTTCTCAACGTCGAAGTGGTGGGCACCCTGCCCAATCTCCTCGTCGGGATTGAAGCCGATGCGGATGGCGCCATGCTTCACCTCGGGATGCTGCTGGAAAAATTCCACGGCGCTCAGGATTTCGGCGATACCCGCCTTGTCGTCGGCACCCAGCAACGTGGTGCCATCGGTGACGATGAGGTCCTGGCCCACGTGGTCATCAAGCTCGGGGAACTGCGTCGGGTCGAGGACGATGCCCTGTTCCTCGTTGAGAGTGATGGGGCCGCCGGCATATTTCTCGACGATGCGCGGCTTCACGTTGTGGCCGCTCATGTCGGGTGCCGTGTCCATGTGGGCGATGAAACCCAGGGTGGGCACTGCCTTGTCGGTGTTGGCAGGCAGGGTGGCAAAGAGGTATCCGTTGTCGTCGAGCGAAATATCACTCAAGCCCATGGCCTCGAGCTCGTCACGCAACACGCGCGCAAACTCCATCTGCCCAGGCGTCGATGGGGTGAGGTTTGTAAACTCGTCGCTTTGGGTGTCATACTTGACGTATTTCAAGAATCGTTCTACTAATTTGTTGGTCATAGTTCCAGTTTTTTTAGTTGGTTATGGGGCTTAAGCCGCATGAAAAGGTAATTAATTGGCAAATTTCGTAAAAATCATCGAAAATGACAACAAATTTGACTAATTTTGCATGGAGTTTTTTCACTTCACCTCTTTTTATGGCAAAAAAACGCAAGAAAACATGGGACTGGGCCGAATTGAAACGCTGGGCAATCATCGTCGCCTGGCTCTTCGTGATTGCCATCGTCCTCTTCTTCGTGGCACGAGCCGCACTCCAAAGTGAGCAACAGGAAGCGCAACAACTGCAACAGGAGGCCGAGACCCTCGACCTCGAGCAAGTGAGGCTACCCGAAGGTATGAAAAGCACCACGGTGACCTATCCGGGCTTCACCGTCTATTTCAACCCATCGCGGCACATCCCCAATTGCGTCGTATATGAGCTCACAGCCAAAGAGAGCCGCGGGCGCATCGAGCGGCACGGCAGTTTTGAACCCGACGAAAACGTAAAGGGCTGTCCACAGCCCGCCGACTACTCATCGAGCGGCTACGACCGCGGGCACATGGCACCCGCCGGCGACATGAAGTGGGACGAGGAGGCCATGATGGCCTCGTTCCGCATGACCAACGTGTGCCCACAAAACCACGCGCTCAACAGCGGGGCATGGAACGACCTCGAAATCAAGATTCGCGAGTGGGCCGAGCGCTACGGTAGCGTTATTGTCGCCACAGGACCCATCGTCGACGACAATCCCCGCACTATAGGGCGGCGTCACGTGGCCGTTCCCACCGCCTTCTACAAGGTGTTGCTTACCCGCAAGGGTGGCAGCCGCATGGCTATCGCCTTCATCTATCCCAACAAGAACTGCCGCGATGACATGTACAGCTATGTGGTGACCATTGACGAGGTGGAGCGACGCACCGGCATCGACTTCTTCGGCGCGCTGCCCGACGACGAAGAGAACGCCCTCGAGGGCTACAGCAATTTCCACGCTTGGGAGCACTACTAGTTTTTGGTAAACAAGTTGACAAGCAAATAGGGACTATGCGTTTTGCATTATGAATTATGAATTAACAAATAACGATGACACTATAGTGGCGCTGAGCACGCCACGCGCCGCGGGAGCACTCGCCATCATCAGGGTGAGCGGACACGACGCCCTCGGCGTGGTGGCACGCCGCTGGCAAGGCGCCGACATTGACGGCATGGCCTCGCACACCGCACACCTGGGTCGCCTGCTCGACAGCGACGGCCACCTGCTCGACGAGGTGGTACTCACCGTGTTCCGCGCCCCGCACTCGTTCACCGGCGAGGACGTGGTCGAAATCTCGTGCCATGGCTCCACATGGATTGCGCAACAGGCCGTGCTCTCACTCATTGATGCCGGATGCCGCCAGGCATTACCCGGCGAGTTCACACGCCGCGCTTTCGCCAATGGGCGGCTCGACTTGTCGCAGGCCGAAGCCGTCGCCGATGTCATCGCCTCCCACTCCCGTGCCTCGCATCGCGTGGCCATGAACCAGATGCGCGGAGCGTTCGCACGGCGCCTCGCCACATTGCGTGCCCGTCTGCTTGAGTTCGTCTCACTACTCGAATTGGAGCTCGATTTCAGCGAGGAGGACGTCACCTTTGCCGACCGCTCGCAACTGCTCGCCTTGGCACGAAAAATCCATGCCGAAGTTGACACGCTTGCACGAAGCTACCACGATGGCAATGCCATCAAGAACGGAGTACCTGTGGCTATCGTAGGACACACCAACGCCGGTAAGTCCACCCTGCTCAACGCCCTCATAGGCGACGACCGAGCCATCGTGAGCGACGTGCACGGCACCACGCGCGATGTCATCGAGGACACCGTGGAGCTGGGCGGCACCCTTTTCCGCTTTTGTGACACCGCAGGTCTGCGTGACACCACCGATACTGTGGAGCGCATGGGCATCGAGCGCACATTGCGCGCCCTCGACGAGGCACGTATCATCATTTGGATGGTCGATGCCACCGCGCCACGCGCCGACGTCGACAGTCAATCCGCACTCCTCTCTGACCACACCGAGGGGAAGAAACTGATTGCCGTCGTCAACAAGAACGACATCGCCGACAGCCACGACATCGAAGCGGCGAAACAAGCCGTGACGGCCATCGCCACACCCGACGCTATCATCGAAACCGCAGTGGCCGCACCCAATGGGGTCGCACCCGTCGTCGAAGCCATCACAACGGCAGCTGCATGGGCCAGCGTCGACGACGAAGCCCTCGTTGTCACCAATGTCCGGCACTACGAGGCACTCACCGCCGCCAGTGATGCCTTGCTACGTGTCATCGACGGCCTCGAACAAGGTCTCAGCGGCGACCTCGTGGGGCAAGACCTGCGCGAGGTCATGCACCACTTGGGCACCATCACGGGCGAAATCACCACGCACGAGATGCTTGGCTCTATCTTCTCCCGCTTCTGCGTGGGCAAGTAAAAAATCGGAACGCCTTTACACTCGGGCGTCGAGGGCGGCGCTCACCGCAAGCATCCACCCGGGGAGCTTGGCGCGGGCGTTGGCCACCAGCGCCTCGGGCATCGAGCGGTAGTGGGCGTAGGCCATGGGGCCGGAGATGGCTGCCAGCGTGTCGGCATCACCACCCAGAGCTATTGCCAGTTTGAGGCTGTCCTCATAGTCCTTGCTCTCGAGAAAACAAATGAGGGCGGCAGGCACAGTGCCCTGGCATGTGACATCGAAGCGGTAACTTGGATGGATGTCCGCATAAGTCTTTTGCGACCACTCGGGGTAGTATTCCTCAAGCACTTGGCGCCTGACGTAGGCCTTATCCCTACCATTCATGCCGTAATAGATGGCGAGCGCCGTGGCCACAGCACCTTTAATGCCTTCAGGATGATTGTGCGTGGGTAGCGCCGTGCGCGTGGCCATTTCAACACATTCTTCCTCGCTGCGAGCCAGGAACCCGGCGGCCGAAACCCGCATTGCACTGCCGTTGCCAAACGAATTGTAGGGCGGCAGGAGCTCGTCGGCCTTCAGCCAACGATAGAAACGCCCACCGAAGCCCCGCGCGAGGTCGTTGCGGCAGCGGTGTCGCAAGTTCTCGGCCATATCAAGGTTGTTGAGTAACGCCTCAGCACAGGCAAAGGTACACAACGTGTCGTCGGTGTAAGTATTTCCCGGGTGCAGCAAATCCACCCTGTCGTAGTCCTTTGTCGAAAAAAACTCGTAGGGCATGCCACTGATGTCGCCTATCGCGGTGCTAAGCAATAAATCCTTCATCACAACTTTACTTAATGTTGCCGCACGGCAGCTGGACTCCAATTCCTGAAAAAACGCGTCACCTTGTCCATGTCGTAGCCCTTGCCCTCCTCGAGGTAGCCAGAATCCTGTATGTGAAGCACATGGCCCTCGCCGTCAAGAACGATGAGCACCGGGTAGCCGAAGCGCGACGGGTTGCCCAAGCGTTGCAACATAAGGGCGTTCTGGCCAGCTTTTTCGGGCGTGGCCTCGTCGTGTGGGTTATAACTCACGTGGATATACACGAAATTGTCGTCTACGAGTTTGTTGAGTGTTTCGTCGGAACTAATGAAATGGGCCAAACGCAGGCACCACGGGCACCAGTTGCCGCCCAGCTGGCAGACTACAAACTTGTCGTCGTGGCGGGCTTGCTCCAGAGCCTTGTCGATTTGCTCCAAAGGATTGAGCGTGTCGTCATACACTTTCTTGAGCCCGTTTTGGGCACTTGCCGCAAGCGAAATCGTCGCGGCCACAATCAGTAAAAAAAGAGGTTTTAGCTTCATGTTTTAAAAATAATAAAATAGTTTCAATTATTGGCGGTTTTTCCGTTGATTTTTCGGAGAAATGAGCACAGATGAACTCACGAAATTTCGGGCGATTTCTGGTGCCTGTTGCGGGGGTGGTGAGCGAGGATTTCGTCGCGCAACGTGGTACGGTCGATGTGCAGATAGATTTGCGTGGTGGCTATGCTCTCGTGGCCCAACATCTGCTGGATGGCGCGCAAGTTGGCGCCGCCTTCAAGCAGATGGGTGGCGAAAGAATGTCGCAGGGTGTGCGGGCTGATGTTCTTCCTTATCCCGGCACGCTCACACAGGTCCTTGACGATGTAGAAAATCATCACACGCGTGAGCTTACCGCCACTGCGGTTAAGGAACACGAGGTCGTCGCAGCCGCGCTTCGGCGTAAGCAAGGCGCGCGCGCCGCTCACGTAGAGGGCAATCTGGTCGAGGGCCTCGCGTGAAATGGGCACCACGCGCTGCTTGTCACCCTTGCCAATGACGGTAACACACTCCTCATCGGGGTAAAGGAGCGACAGCCGTAAGTCCACGAGTTCACTCACCCGCAGGCCGCACCCATATAGTGTCTCGATGATTGCGCGGTTGCGTTGTCCCTCGCGCTTGCTCATGTCGATAGCTGCAATCATGGCGTCAATCTCGTCGATGGTGAGCACTTCGGGCAGGTGTTGCCCAAGTCGCGGAGCCGGCAACAATAAGGCAGGATTACTCTCCACCTCGCGCTCAAGCATAAGGAACTTGAAAAAGGTCTTGAGGCCCGAAATGACACGGGCCTGCGACCGGGGACCGATGCCCATGTCGTGGAGTGTGGCCACAAAGTTGTGGAGCTGCAACGTGGTCACCTGCGACACCGGCGTGGCATCGCCCAAGTATTCGAGCAGGTGCCGCACATCGTTATGATAGCCCGCCGCCGTGTTCTGCGACAGTCCGCGCTCGAGGGTGAGGTAAGCGTCGAAGCGCTCAAGGAGTTGTTGCGTGGTGGTAGGCATCGGTGTCACACGAAAAAACGGGTGCGTGGTGTTCATAACGCCACTCACCCATTGTTGTTAACTCTTAATATACGCCACGTGTTTCTTACTGATGAAAACCCGGGAGGCTTTCTACTGGATAGCGGAGCCCGTGCGCTTATTGCTGCTGGGCAGGAGCCTCGCCACCACCCTGTGCGGGATTGCTGGTGTTGGGCGTCTGGTTCTGCTGGGCTTGCTGCTCGATGGCAGTTGTTTGCTGTTTGCCCACCTTATTGGGGTTCCAGTGTACGGTTACTATACTGGCGAGGCAGATAAAAATTGCGAGTCCCCAAGTAGTTTTTTCGATGAAGTCGGTGGTTTTACGTACACCCAACATCTGGTTGTAACCACTTACGTTCGAGGCAAGGCCTCCACCTTTCGATTTTTGAATAAGCACGACTCCCACGAGCAGGAGCGATGCGATAGTGATTAAGACTGATAAAAATATGAACATTTTATTAATAATTAGATGTTTATGACTTACTTTTCACCTCTTCATTGAGCACAATCTTGCGCAAGAAGCGAATTTGGTCTGCAAAGTAAATACTTTTTTCTGGAAATTTCAAATTTATGTTTTCAATAATTTCAAGCGACTTGGAATATTTTCCCTGCGAGAAGTAGATTTTTGCCAAACTTTCGCTCAACATCGTGTCATCTTCGCCACTCGGTTGGGCCGTCGTGTCGGACGCGACGGCAGCCACCTCGACACTCTCCACATGCATCTGCTGGGGACTGCCCGCGGCCTCGCGTTCACGGCGGCTTTGCTCGATGAAATCGTTGATGAGTTCCTCCTCGCGCGTCTGTGCGGCGACGGCGCGCGACGGGTTCTGTTGCTGCTCTTGCGCGGCGAGAATATCGGCATAGTCGGGCAAGGGGTTGAAGATGGCTTGCTCTAGGGCCTCAATCTCGTGCGGGTTACTGCTGCCGAAGTTGTCGAGGAACGTGTCGATGGTCACCGTGGTATCGGGCGCCGGCGCAGGGGGCGGTGGCGGATAGAAAGCGGCAAATACGGTATCGGCAAGCTCGGTGGTGAGCGCCAGGTCGCGGCGGTCCGGCACCGCTATGGCGAGGCGCGCAAGCATTTCGTCGTCACGCTCGTCGTGGTTTGCGGCACGTATAAGGTAGAGGTGTGCCGGCAGAGTGAAATAAGGGTAAAGCCGCTGCATTTGCTCAACCCACTGCCGCGAGGGCTGCTCATGGTTCCCGAGCGCGCTTGCTATTTCCTGTGCGAGTTGTGTCATAGCATTTTACCAGTTCCCAAAGGTTTGGTTGAAGATAAGGTCAGCGAGCTCGGTGGTGATTTGGTTACACAGGTCGTCCTGCACATCGGTGAGCAACTGGCTGCTGTCAAAGTCGCGGTAGGCACTCACCGTGAAGTCGCTCGAGAGTGCCGCATTGCGGTTGTCGGTATATTTAATGTGAACCGTGATGGTGAGACGCGTGAGCGTGGCATAGGCATCCTCGCCCACGGCCTGTGGCGACAGGGCATAGTTGGTAATCTCGCCCTCGAGCCTGAGGTCGCTGTTAGCGCCATCAATGGTGCGCAGGCGCGTTTGTTGCGACACCATATCAATCAGCTTGTTTTGGAACAGCTGCTGCAACGGCGGATAGACGAGCGCGGCGCGGATGGGGAAATCGCCGAACGACACGGTCTTGTACACATTGTAGTCGAGCGCCGCCCCATTGAACTTATAGGAGGGGATGCAAGCGGTGGCGACCACCATGAGCACACACGAGACAACCAGTTTCTTAATCATTCTCCTTATATATAATAAGTGTTATGCATTCTCATCAAGGCCATATTCCTTAATCTTGCGGTATAGCGTGCGCTCACTGATGGCAAGCTGCTCGGCGGTGGGCTTACGGCGGCCACCGTTACGATTCAAGGCGCGCATGATGGTCTCGCGCTCCATCTGCTCGAGGGTGACGATGCGGTCATCGACGGGCTCGACTGTCGTCGCCTGGATGTCGTGCACGTGGCCGTGGGTGCGGCTGTCGTGACCGGTCACGGTGTGGAGACCCGTGTCGTGCTCGTCGCGGTAGTCAAGCGTCTCATACTGTGTGAGCTGTCGCGGCTCACGCTTGATTTCGGCTATGCTGCTGGCCACATGGCTGCCACTATCGTGCCTCACCTCGCCGCCATCGTGCATCATGTCCTTGATGCGCTCTATCTCCTGCTGCATCTTGTAGATGGTGGTGAACAACATCTCACGCTCCTTGGTGTAGTCATATTGCGCGCCCTTGCCCACCACGGCCGGCAGGTTCATGTTGCCCAAGTCAGGAAGGTAGTGTTCGACCACATCGCGGCCTATAAGGTTTCCTGCCTCAAACAATGCTATTTGCTCCACCACATTCTTGAGTTGGCGCACGTTGCCTGGCCAACGGTACTGGACAATGGCGCTCTGTGCGCTCTCGTCGAACGACACATGGGGTGTGCGGTAAGCCTCGGCGAAGTCGTTGACAAACTTGCGAGTGAGCAGCAGGATGTCCTGACCACGGTCGCGCAAGGGGGGTATACTGATTTGGACCGTCGAAAGGCGGTAAAAGAGGTCCTCGCGGAAACGACCCTCCTGCACCTCGCGCACCATGTCCTTGTTGGTGGCGGCCACCACGCGGATGTTGGTCTTCTGCACCTCGCTCGAGCCCACGCGGATGAACTCGCCGCTCTCGAGCACGCGCAACAGACGCGCCTGCGTCGTCATGGGCAGCTCAGCCACCTCGTCGAGGAAGATAGTGCCGCCGTTAGCCTCCTCGAAGTATCCCTTTCGGCTCGAAATGGCGCCGGTGAAGGCCCCCTTTTCGTGGCCGAAGAGCTCGCTGTCGATGGTGCCCTCGGGGATGGCTCCGCAGTTGACGGCGATATAGTTGCGGTGCTTGCGCGCGCTGTTCTCGTGGATGATTTTCGGGAAGAACTCCTTGCCCGATCCACTCTCGCCGGTGATGAGCACGGCAAGATCAATGGGGGCCACCTGAAGAGCCCGCTCAACGGCACTTATCAACGATGGCGCATTGCCAATGATTGAAAAGCGATTCTTGGTGCGAATGATGTCTTGTTGTGTTACCATTTCTTCATTGCGTAGGTTTGACTTTTGAGAAATTCGGCCAACGATTCGGGCGTTTCATAGGCAGCCTGTTCTTCGGGCATGACGGCTTTGCCCACCGAAATGCGGAAGTGAGGCTTTTTGCGGTGGAATACCTCGGCGGGCAACCGCAGGGTGCGCAGCCGCCAGTCTATCATTCCCAGGAAGGTGAACCACCAGCTGTTGTGGCCGTGGAAATAGATAGGGATGACGGGCACGTTCAAACGCTTGATGATGCGCATCACGTTGGGCTGCCAAGTGCGGTCCTCGATGCGGAATTTCCACGTCAGCTTCGACACCGCGCCAGCAGGGAAGAATCCCAGCACATGGCCTTCTTTCACATGCTTGATGGCGGCAGCAATGCCGCGCATCGATGCCGCTTTCTTCGCCGGGTCGTTGCTGGCAAGGGCATCAACGCCGATGAAGTTGGGGGCCGCCGCGTGAATGTGCAGGAGTAACATGTTCACCATCACCTTGAAGTCGGGGCGATGATGACCCACCGTGTTGATGAGCAACACGCCGTCCATGGCTCCGAACGGGTGGTTCGACACCGTGATGAAACCGCCATCAGGAAAACGGTCGAGCTCCTCGGCACCACGCACCTCGACATTGGCCTCGAGGTCACGCACCATGCCATCGGTGAAAGGCACACCGGGTTCGTCGCTGTTGCGACTGTGAATCCAGTTCACCTTGTCCATCGCCAGCGTCTTGTACAAGAATTTGAACAAGCGTGGATGCTTCTTGAGGAAAGGCACCATCTCACAAATTTCCTCGCGCGAAAGCACTTCGCGTGGGATGCCGGCGGCACTGATTTTGCCGGGAGGGACGTCGTTAATGTCTATCTTGCTCATTTCGCGAACGATTTCTTGTCGGGATTAGCGCCGCTGAAGGAACGGCTCCAGCGCACGCCACCGTGGAAGAAGGGTTTGTCCTTGTCGAACGAAACGATGACAAACATGGGCGTACCGATGATGTGGTCCTCAGGCACGAAGCCCCAGTAGCGCGAGTCAAGCGAGTTGTCGCGATTGTCGCCCATCATCCAGTAGTAGTCCATCTTGAAAGTGTACTCATTGGTCTCCTTGCCGTTGATGAGCACCTTGCCAGCCTTGACTTCAAACTCGTTGCCCTCGTAGGTTTCGATGCAGCGACGATAGAGCTGCACATTCTTCTCTATCGTAAGGTCCACCTTTTCCCCCTTCTTCGGAATCCAGATGGGGCCGTAGTCGATGTGGGTCCACCCGAGGTCTACGCCGATGGGATAGGACAGAAGGTGGTCGTCGGGGCTGGCTTTCAGTCGGTCGATTTCTTCGCACCAACCGTACTCTTTGACATTGGCAAACATTTTTTGTGTGAGCGGAACCACATAGTAGCGGTTGTTCACACTGTCAACCAGCATGTTGCCGCGGTCGTCGATGCTCACGCCCAATGCCTCGAAGTCGGCATCGGGAATGGTGCAGCTGTTCCGTGTCTTAATCCAATAGGAGAACTGGGCATTCTCGGGCATAGACTGCGCTTTGCCGTTGACGATAACGGTACCATCCTTGATTTCGAGCGTCTCGCCCGGCAAGCCCAGGCAGCGCTTCACATAGGCGTCGCGCCGGTCGACGGGCCGCCACACGATGTCGCCAAACTCCTCGGGGTGGTTAAACACGGCATCGCGGCCGTATAGATAGGTGAGCGTGTAGTAGTCGGGATTAGGGCACTTCTTTGCCACTGTGTCGCCGGCAGGATAGTTGAAAACGACGATGTCGCCGCGCTCCACGTTACGCCAGCCCTTAAGTCGGTGATAGCCCCACTGCGGATGCTCGATGTAACTCTTGCAGTTGAAGAATGGCAAGGTGTTTTGTGCTAGGGGGAAGTGCAGAGGTGTCTGCGGCACGCGTGGTCCATACACTATCTTGTTCACCCAAAGGAAATCGCCGGTGAGCAGTGTTTTTTCGAGCGACGACGAGGGAATCTGGTAGTTTTGTCCCACAAAGAGAAAAAGGAAATACACTAACACCAATGCATAGACAATTGCGTCAACCCAACTCATGATAGTGCGTGCTATGCCTGGCTTCCATCCCTTCCAGCCACCCCATGGGATAAACTGGGTGAGATATATGTCGGCTAGAAGTGGCAGTGCCAATAGCAACCAGGGCTTCCCCATCCATAGTGTCCAACCCACAT
>JAGCUP010000105.1 GCA_017962765.1 Muribaculaceae bacterium
CGCCAGTGATTGTATCGCAGCGGGATTCACTTTGGAGCTCCCTAACGGCCTGTTTCGCGTGAACGGTAGCGAAATCGACTATGCCGTCACACTTGACAAGAATTTCACTGCAGATCATGTGGCCGTTCCAAACTTGCTGAACAATAAGGATTTGAAAGTTGCTATCTACTCTACCGCCAACACGCCATTTGCTGGCGGCAGCACTTCGGACAACAGTACGCTGCTCAAAGTTAACTTTAGGGCTTACGGCATGACCTCGGGCACCTACCAGTGTAAAGTTAAAAACATAGAGCTAGTCAATAGCAATCATGAGTTGCAGCGCTTGTCGAATGTTTCATTTACCATCACGGTGAGCGCCTCGATTGGTGACGTGAACGGCGACGGTGTGGTCAGTGGTGCCGACGTGACCGCCCTCTATAACAAGTTGCTTAGCGATATTGAGCCCAGTGGCGACGCCGACGTGAATGGCGATGGCGTGGTCAACGGTGCCGATGTGACCGCCCTCTATAATTCCCTTTTGGGGAACTGACGGATAACGACACTTTATAAAACACCTCACCCCGCGCCAAACGGCATGGGGTGAGGTGTCTTATGGCGGGTGATGGTAGGTTATTTCACTTGCCAGGTGTCGCCGGCGAGGACCATGTCGCGGAGGCACTTGTAGCCGCGCTTGCGCTTGATGTAGCGCACCTGGGCGTCGACGTCGGCCTCGTAGGACGAGGCTTCGACCTCGCGGATGACGCCGAGCGCGAGCGGCAGCTCGTGGCCGTCCATCATGGCGAGTTGCTGGTGCAGGAAGTTACTCTCGCAGTGTGCATCGTGGACGAGCACGTCGTCGAGGGTGTATCCGTCCTCGCCGATGGTGACGGCCTTGAGGCCGAATCCGTCCTGGACGAGTCCGCGATTGTGTTCTTTGCCGAAGAGCATTTTCTCGCCGTGGACGAGGTGGATGGTGCGCTCGGCGCGCATCTCACGGTCGGTGACATAGCTATGGATGCCGTCGTTGAAAATCATGCAGTTCTGGAGTATTTCGACCACCGAGCAGCCCTTGTGGCGTGCCGCGGCAACCATGATTTCCTGCGAAATTTTCAGCTCCACGTCGATGCCACGGGCGAAGAAGGTGCCGCGCGCGCCGAAGGCGAGTTCGGCGGGCACGAACGGGTCCTCGGTGGTGCCGTAGGGCGACGATTTGGAGATAAAGCCGCGGGCGCTGGTGGGGCTGAATTGTCCCTTTGTGAGGCCGTAGATGCGGTTGTTGAGCAGCAACAGGTTCACGTCGATGTTGCGGCGCACCTCGTGGATGAAGTGGTTACCGCCGATGGCGAGGCAGTCGCCGTCACCGGCCACTTGCCACACGGTGAGCTCGGGATTGGCCACCTTGACACCGGTAGCCACAGCACCGCCACGTCCGTGGATGGTGTGGAAGGCGTAGCTGTTCATGTAGTAAGGGAGTCGCGAGCTGCACCCGATACCCGACACGACGACGGTCTTTTCGCGTGGTATTCCGAGTTCGGCCATAGCCTTGTGGAGCACGTTGAGTACGGCGTGGTCGCCGCATCCAGGGCACCAACGCACGATGTTGTCGTTCTTAAAGTCGCTGGGCTGCAAGGCTTGCTCGGCGTTATTGTTGGTGAAAAGATTGTTCTGTTCCATTTCTATTTACCTCCTTTGATAATTTGTTTCACACCATCAACGATTTCCTGCACGAAGAAGGGCTGTCCCTGCACCTTGTTGATGCGCTCGATGTGCAGGCCAGGGAATTGTGATTGCAGGTAAGTGGCCAGTTGGCCGCTGTTGAGCTCGCTCACAATGACGGTCTTGTAGTGCGAGAGCGTTTCGCCCGTGTTGAGCGGCAGCGGGTTGATATAGCGCAACTGGGCAAAGTCCATCTTCACGCCAGCCTTGGTGAGACGTTCCCACGCCGTGTAGTTATGTCCGTAGGTGCCGCCCCATCCCAGCAGCAACGTGTCGGCTCCTTCAACTTTTCCCTTGACCTCGAACTCGGGGATGTGGCGTGCCACGTTGGCCACCTTGAGCGCGCGTGCTGCCACCATGCGCTCGTGGTTCTCGGGACGGTTGCTGATGATGCCGGTCTCGTAGTCCTTCTCAAGGCCACCCACGCAGTGCTGCAGCCCTGGTGTGCCGGGGATGGCCCAGTAGCGAGTCATCTCGTCGTTGCGCATATAGGGCTTCCAAGTAGTTTTGAGCTCCTCGGGAACATAGTTGGGATGAATTTCGGGGTATTCGCCCTCGTCGGGGAGGCGCCAGGCGCTCGAGCCGTTGGCGATGAAGGCGTCGGTGAGCAGCACCACGGGCGTCATGTGCTCGATGGCGATTCGTGCCGCCTCGAAGGCGCTACGGAAGCAGTCGGTGGGCGACAGGGCCGCCATAACCACCAGCGGACACTCGCCGCTGCGGCCGTAAAGGGCCTGCAGCAGGTCGGTCTGCTCGGTCTTCGTGGGCAAGCCTGTTGAGGGTCCGCCACGCTGCACGTCGATGACGACGAGCGGGAGCTCGGCCATCACAGCGAGTCCCAACGCTTCGCTCTTGAGCGCGAGGCCGGGTCCCGAAGTGGTCGTGACGGCAAGGTTGCCGGCAAATGCGGCGCCGAGAGCCGAGCAGATGCCCGAAATCTCGTCTTCCATCTGGCAGGCCTTCACGCCCAGGTCACGGCGCTTGGCCAACTCGTGAAGGATGTCGGTGGCCGGCGTGATGGGGTAGCTTCCCAAGTATAGGGGACGATGGCTCTTCTCGCTGGCGAGGATGAGTCCCCATGCTGTGGCGCGGTTGCCGGTGATGTCGCAGTAGGTGCCGGGTCGCATGTCCTGCGTCTCGATGCGGTAGGTACTCACGCTCGAGTGGATGTTGTGGCCGTAGTCATAGCCACCGCGCAGCACGCGCACGTTGGCGTCGAGCACAGCGGGCTTGCTGGCAAACTTGTGCTCCAGGAAGCTCACGGCGTTCTTGAGCGGCATGTTGAAGAGCCAGCACACGAGGCCCAGGGCGAACATGTTGCGGCACTTCATCTGTGATTTGTGGTCCATACCCAGCCCCTCGAGAGCCGCCTTGACCATCGTTGTCATGGGCACTTCCACCACCTGCGACTTAAGGCCGATTTCGGTGTAGGGGTCATCGGTTTTGAATTCGGCCTTCAGCAAGTCGCTTTTTTTGAAGGCGTCGATATCGACGATGGCCACGCCGCGTCGGCTCAGGTACTTCACGTTCTGCTTGAGTGCGGCTGGGTTCATCGACACCAGCACGTCGCACTCGTCGCCTGGGGTGTGTAGCCCGTGCCCGATGTGGACTTGGAATCCCGACACGCCGTTGAGCGAGCCTTGCGGCGCGCGCACCTCGGCGGGATAGTCGGGGAATGTGGAGATGCGGTCTCCCACCACGGCGCTCACGGTCGAGAAGATGTTTCCCGCCAATTGCATTCCATCGCCCGAGTCACCGCTGAAGCGAACCACGATGCTCTGACGGAATTTCACGTCAATTCTTTGTGACATTGTGTGAATCTATTTTTAATCGATTAAATACTCTAATTTTTAAATGTTTATCTCGAAATGCGCGGCAAAGGTAGTGATTTTTTTTGAAATGAAATAATTAGTAAGTAATTTTGCATTCTCAAAGCAGGACAACCGAGTGCATGAAACTACGACAACGCAACAATCTACTCATCACCCTTGTGGCCCTCATCGCCATCGCAGTCGTCGCCATCGCCGCTTGGCGGTCGCCGCGCGGCCAGCAATGGGTAGCCGAGTGGCGCGGCGACACCCTCGCCACATCGTCAGTTGATAGTAGTGCCGTCGATACCGTGCCACCGGTCGACTACGAATACGGCAAGCCTGTCGAGGACCTACAGGCGCAAGAGGTTGTGCCCGTCGACACGGCTGAGGCCGACACAGTACCCCAACGCAACCAAATCGAGCAAATGGTGTTCGAGACGCAGACGGCCTACGACGAGCTTTGCGCCGTTCACGCAAAATGGGAACAGCGGCCGTCTCGCTCGTTGCGCCGTCGTGGCCTGGAACTTCGTAACGACGTTTTGACCAAGGTGGGATTGCTCATGCCGCTGGCCCGCAAGTACAACTACAAGCGGGGCATTCGTATGGCCAGCGAAATCCGCGCCTCGGCTCTCGCGATGAAGTTTGATTAGTAGAGCTTACTGATTGATTTTTGATATTGATTATGCATTATGAATTATGCATTATCCATTAAATTCAACTCTTATGAAGAACCCTTTATGCCAAATGTGCCAGCGACGTGAGGTGGATTGTGAACGCTTTTACCGCGAAAAGGTGGAGCAATGCGACGACTTCCTAGAGTTTGACCCCGATGTGCCAGTGCTGCCCACACAGGTGGAAGCCACCGAGTGGGTTTTGAGCGGCACCATTCCCACGGCTGCACCCACCATCACCGACGAGGATCCCGTGGAGCAGCTCATCGACGCACCCTCGCCTGTCGAAAAAGGCCCTTCTCGCCGTCAGGTCATCATCAAGTGGTTGATTGTGTCGGTCCTCGTCTTCATATTCATTGTGGGGTATTTGCTCCTCAAAACCAAAATATAGTCTTGCGAGATTGCCAGAGAACGAGCTTTTTGGGCATGATGGCTTTTTGTGCGAAAAAATTGGAAAGGTGGAAACAAATGATTATCTTTGCAGTGAAGTAACCAGAAGATGAAAAATTATGGCAAAAAAGAAGAAATATAATGACTATCGCATGGAGCGGCGTGACCTGCACGACCGCGTAATAAACCTTTTTAACGGTACCGAGAGCGGGGCACCGCTCAACTACAAGCAGGTGTCGGCCGCTATTGGCGCCACGTCTCCACGTCAACGCGCGCTCATTGTCGAGATTCTTGAGCATCTTGCCACCGATGGCTTCCTGCACCAGGAGGCTCCCGGGCGGTTCCGTGCCGTGGGCCGCGCGAGTGCGGTGTCGACGGGTGTTTTCGTGCGTCGGAGCAACGGCAAGAACAGTGTGGTGCTTGACGACGATGTGAGTGGTGAGGCCATCATGGTTGCCGAGCGCAACTCGATGCACGCCCTCAACGGCGACCGCGTGATGGTGCACATCAGTGCGGTGCGCGCCGGTATGGAGCCCGAGGCCGAGGTCATCAAGATTGTGGAGCGCAAAGAGCAGGTGTTTGTGGGCACCCTCAACGTGCAAAAGTACTACGCCGTGCTGGCCACTGATAGCAAGTTCCTGGCTACCGACATATTCATCCCGCTTGACAAGTTGGCGGGCGGTACCACCGGCGATAAGGCCGTGGTGCGCATCGTCGAGTGGCCCGAGGAGGCCAACAGCCCCATTGGTGCCGTTGAGGACATTCTGGGCCGCGCAGGCGAACACAACGCTGAGATTCACGCCATCCTCGCCGAATTTGGCCTTCCTTATAAATATCCGGCCAATGTGGAGC
Source organism: Muribaculaceae bacterium (assembly GCA_017962765.1). GTDB lineage: Bacteria > Bacteroidota > Bacteroidia > Bacteroidales > Muribaculaceae > Sodaliphilus. The sequence goes on from JAGCUP010000105.1 coordinate 5,420, forward strand.
GTGCGGCGCAACGCATTAAGGCCGGTATCACCGACGAGGAGGTGGCCCGTCGCCACGATATGCGCGACGTGACCACGTTCACCATCGACCCTGTTGATGCCAAGGACTATGACGATGCCCTCTCGTTGCGCGAACTCCCCAACGGGCGTTGGGAGGTGGGCGTGCACATCGCCGATGTGACCCACTATGTGACACCGGGCACCATCATCGACAAGGAGGCCTATGAGCGTGCCACCAGCGTCTATCTCGTGGACCGCACCATTCCCATGCTTCCCGAAAAGTTGTGCAACAACATTTGTTCATTGCGGCCCCACGAGGACAAGCTCACCCACTCGGTCATCGTGGAGCTCGACGCTTTCGCCAAGGTGAAGCGCTACCGCATCGAGCACACGGTCATCAACAGCGACCGCCGCTTCTCCTACGAGGAGGCGCAGCAGGTCATCGAGACGGGCAGCGGCGACTTGGCCCATGAAATCCTTATCCTCAACGACCTGGCGCAAAAATTGCGTGCGCGCCGCTTTGAGGAGGGTGCCCTTGAGTTCAACCGCGTGGAGAAAGGCTTTAAGATTGACGAGAACGGGCGTCCCCTTGAGGTCATCATCCACGAATCGAAAGAAGCCAACAAGCTCATTGAGGAATTCATGCTCTTGGCCAATCGCATCGTGGCGGCGCACATTGGCGACGTCAAGGGAAAACGCACCCCCAAGGCTATGGTTTATCGCGTGCACGGTGAGCCCGATGTCGAGAAACTGGCCAATGTGGCCGAAATTGCTTCCCATTTCGGCTATAAACTCAAGACCAAAGGCACGATGCGCGACGTAAACCGCAGCATCAACCAGATGCTCACCAAGGCCAAGGGACGGCCCGAGGAAGAGTTGCTTTCGCTACTCGCTATCCGCGCCATGGCCAAGGCCGTCTATTCGACCGAAAACGAGGGCCACTACGGCCTTGCCTTCGAGTATTATACCCATTTCACCTCGCCCATTCGCCGTTACCCCGACATGATGGTGCACCGCTTGCTCGACCGCTATGCCGTCAAAGGCGCGCGCAGCGTGAACCAGGAGAAACTCGAGGAGCAGTGCAAGCACACCAGCGCGCAAGAGCAGCTGGCGGCCAACGCCGAGCGTGCCTCCATCAAATATAAGGAGGTGGAATATATGGGCGAGAGGCTGGGACAGGTATTCAAGGGCCGTATCTCGGGCGTCACCGAGTGGGGCCTCTACGTGGAGTGTGACGACAACCACTGCGAGGGCATGATTCCAGTGCGCGACCTCGACGATGACTTCTACGAGTTCGACGAAAAGAACTACATGATGATAGGGCGCCGCAAGAAACGCAAATACCAGCTTGGCGACCCCATCACCATTCAAGTGGCGCGCGCCAATCTCGTCACCAAGCAGCTCGATTTCGCACTCGTTGATAAGGACAACCCTGCCGGCAGCCACCGCATCGACCGCGCTCCCATTACCCCCGAGGGACGCTTCCAGCAGCAGGCCAAGCCGTCGAAACAGCAAAAGCAGCGCGAGCACTATGAGGGCGCTACCGCCTCACGCCGTCAGAAACGCGGTCACCGCGGTAATTCCACCCGTCGCGACGCCACCGTCACCGGTGGTCAGAAGTCAACCAAAGGCCGGGGTAAGCGCAAGGGCCGTCGTCGTTAGTCTGTGCGCATGTATGAGAAAAAGCAATAAACATTGAAAAAATTTGCGTGAATGATAAATAAGTAGTATTTTTGCATTCACCAAGAATTATTAAACCCCTAAAACTAACCGCAACGTGAAAAGAAAACAAAACCGCTTGAAACTGATAAAGAGGATAGTTAGGAACAACTCCATCACCAGCCAAAGCGAGCTGGCTCAACTTCTTGAAAAAGAAGGCGTTGTTGTCACTCAGGCCACGCTCTCGCGCGACCTTAAGGCTTTGCGTGTCAACAAAGTGCCCAACGAGACGGGCTATGTCTATGTCATCCCCGATGAAAACAAGCAGCACGACAACCTGCTCAAGACGGGGCAGCGAAGCGTCACGGCGCAGCAGCAGCTGGGCTTCGTGTCGCTGCAGTTCTCGGGCAACCTGGCCGTCATCAAGACGCGCAACGGGTATGCCACGGGGCTCGCTTACGACATCGACATGAGCGAGGCACCCGAGGTGCTGGGGACGATAGCCGGAGCCGACACCGTCTTCGCCATCCTGCGCGAGGGCGTGACGCAAGAGCAGGCACGGCAGTTGTTCTCGCGCTTCATCCCCATTGACAAATAATAAAACATGATTAACGTAGCCATCACGGGAGCCGACACCCTTCTTGCCGGCGAATTGATAAGGATTTTAGTTAACCACCCCGACGTGGAGCTCGCTTGGCTCGCGGCACCCGCCCATGGCGGCGAGGAGGTGGCACGTTTCCACAAGGGTCTCATCGGTGAGATTGAGACCGAGTTCATAGGTGCGCTGGGTCCGCTTGACGACATCGATGTCATCTTTCAGGCCGACCCGGCGCCCGGTGCCGGACGTGCCCTGATGGCATCGCTTCTCGCCGAGGCTTCGATTAAAGTCATCGACCTTTCGCCCGACTTCAGGAACGAGAGCGAAGGCTTCATCTATGGCCTGTGTGAACTCAACCGGCGTCGTATCGTGCACGACTGCACACGTGTGGCCTGCCCGTCGCCCATCGCCGCCGCTGCCTTGCCCGCGCTGCTGCCGCTTGCCCGCAACCTGCTGCTGAGCGCGCCGCTCACTATCACCGTCGAGGGCGACACCTTGCCCGACGAGGGCGTGGCCGCCGAGGTGGCATTTGCGCTACGTCAAGCGCAGAGCAGTTTCAACGCCGATATTGATATTGTGGCACGCACCGCCGCCGTGACTTCGCCGCGCGCCCTCGTGCTGCGTGTCGAGACCGACTGCGGCATCGACGAGGCGTTGCTCGACGAGCTATACGACAAGTATTTTGACGACCACAACTTCACGTTCCCCGTCAAGAATGTCGTCGATGTGCCCGACATCCTCAACACCAACAAATGCCTGTTGAGGCTGGCCCGGCACGGACAGCGCGTCACCATCGATGTGGTGACCGACGCCTGGCTCAAGGGCGGTGCCGGTAATGCCGTACACGTGATGAACCTGTTGTGCGGCCTGCACGAGCGCGTGGGTTTGCAACTGAAAGCTTCACTGGTTTAAAATTTATAAAGAGATGAGTGTCAACAAAGTAATTCTATTGGGAAACGTGGGACGTGACCCAAAAATGAGCTTCCTCTCGAAGGGGCACACTGTGGCACAGTTTACCATGGCCACCAACGAGCGCAAGCGCGCCACCGAAAATTCGCCCGAGACCGAGCGCACCGAGTGGCACAACATTGTCATGATGGGACGCAATGCCGAGCTCGCCGACCGCTACATCCGCAAAGGCACACGCCTCTATGTCGAGGGCAAGTTGCGCACCCGTTCGTGGAACGACAAGAACGGTATCACTCACTACATCACCGAAATCTACGTCGACAACTTCGAGCTCCTCGGCAGCAAGCCGCAGAGCGACACACCTCAAGGCGACGCCTCCCAGGGCGAGGAGTAGGCGCTTGCCGTTGTTACGGCTTGGGGTTTCCATGAGACTGTGGTGCGGAGTATTTTCGTGCCACAAATCTTATTACTATGAAACAGAACACTAAGGACTGGCTGCAATATGGCAGTGCGCTGGCCATGCTCGCCAGTGCCATCATCATCGCCGTGATAAATTTCCTGCTCGAGCATCTCATTCACAGCTCGGTGCTCGTCTATGTGAGCGAGGCACTGGCCTTCGTGGCCGCCGTGTTTGGCATCGCCACTTACACCAACCACAAAATCCGCCAACTCGGTGACCGGCTGCGCGACGAACTCTCGGACGAATTCTCGCACGACAAACAATAAGAAAAATATTGCATAACACCCGCAAATTGATAAAAATGTTATATCTTTGCGGGTGTTATTGATGTTTTTTACCAATTAAAACCGACTGATTATGAAACGAATTATTGTGATTGCCTTATTGGGCTTGATTGCAGTAACAGTTAAGGCACAGATTCCGACACCACCCGATCCGGTTTGTGCCTTTTGCGGCGTGGATTTAAAATCAGGAGAAGCCCACAAACTTGGTTGCAGATATTACCAAGCGCCTGACGATGACTCGGAGTCGTCATCAAGTTCAACACATTTGAAAGATTACACACCGATGTCCGAGATGTCGGCCATCGAGTACGCGTTGATATATGAGGTTGGAGTTAATGGAAAGAAGCCATGCAGCCATTGTCTGAGCCTTATTCACCAGCCATGGTGTGAAATTATTAATATGCAAAAATGGGCCAAGGAGTATCGTGCAAAAGCCCAAAACGCCTCAACCGAGGCCGAGCGTAAGCGAGCCTTGTGGGACTATAAACGTATGGTCGACAATTTGAAATTATTTATTGACCTCAATTACACTATAGAGGATTCCAAACCTCTTCCTGAGGTGAAAAGCCGGCTGAATATTGACCGTGAAAAATATGGAATGCTTTACAGAGTAGGTGTGAGAGGTTTTAATATGACGTGTCCTGTTTGCGGTAGTATGGCTCATGATGAGTGGTGCCCTTATTTTATGTTACAGTTGATGGCAGTTGAGGCAAAGGACAAAGCAAATGCAACGACCACACTCAAAGAGCGCGAAAAGGCGATAATCGATTTTCATGTTTGTGAAGACAACTTACTTGCTTCTTATGAGCATAATACAAAGAAACGGGAAGAAGTTCAGCAGAATACTTCTCCCGCCCCTGCTGGCTATCAGCACCTCTCAAGCGTTGACATCAAGGGCAACTACGACAAGAAACTCGGTTACGGCAATTGGGCCACCGCATACGGCAAGACATTTCCTAACGGAGAGGAACAATGGGTGCTCTATGACCAAGACGGGCAAGAAGTGGGACAATTCTCAAAGGTCGAGCCAACAGCGGTACCCAGCGGTTTGGACGTTTTCTTGGTGAGAGACTTCAATGGCAAGTGGGGCGTGTACAATGCTGGCGGAGGCGCCATCATTGAGCCGAAATATGAGAGCGTTAAAGTCGTTGTCGCTCAGCAAGGGGGCGAAACGCGGGAGTTCTATGACGTAACACTGCGCGACGAGCGTGGCGTGTTGCGTCACGGCATCATCAATGCTGCAATAGCCGACAGCGACAATCAGACCGTCCCTTGTGCTTGCGACCGCATCGAGTTGATTGACCGCAGCCCGTCGAACCGCGGGGTGTTGGCAAAATTCACAATTGACGGAAGCATGGGTGTCATCGATGCCGACAGCGGCGATGTGCTCATCCAGCCCGGATATTCTTACGTCAACACCTACTTCAGCCCCAAGGGCATGTATTTCATCGTGGGCGACGGCACGCAATTCGGCGCATACAATGCCGCGACAATGGAGGCTGTGGTTTCCCCCGATGCCGGCAAGACTTTAGACCAAGTTAGAAGCATTGTCGACCAGCGCGACCGTTAATCAAGGGTGAAGGGGATGATGACAGGCGACTGCTGGGCCCAGTTGTGGACGAGGGTCAGCGTGCCTGCAGTGAAGTCGATGGTCATCGTGCGTCCCGCAAACCAGGTGGGCCACTCTTGGCGAATGACGAGGGTGTGCGGCCCGGTCCACCCATAGGAGGAGGCACAGCGGAAGTCGTTCTTGAGCCCGTCGAAGCGCGCACGCGCCTTTACGTTATAAGGTGGGAGAGGATTGCAAAACCCCACTGATTCGGTGATGGACCATGCTCCGTTGCTGGCACCATAAGATTCCCAACCGTTCACTGAATCCCAATCGTTCACTTCCATGTCCAACATGCCGTCATCTATTATATGAAGGTTGATGGTTTTCAGCCCCCAATCATTGTCTTCGAGTGTAAGGGTGCAAATTTCGCGGTTTTTCGTCCATTTTTCCGCAGATTTTCGGGTACTGCGCATGGGCGGAATTTCGGCATAAATCGGACGTTCCAACGATTTCGCCAATTTCCGTTCATCGGCCTTTGAGGCGGTGATGGCCCCGTCGTGCAATGCCGGCACGAGAATGTCCCAGATGTGTCCCAGCTCAATCCATCCATTGAGTCGGTAGCTCACGCTGTTTATAACGACAGCTAGGTCGAGGTGGGGCACCATGACAATATATTGGGCGAAAGCACCGTCGGCGCGGAGTGCGCCGGGCATGCGGCACATCCAAATCTGGTAGCCGTAGCCCTGGTTGCCCTCGGTGGGCGGCGTAGTCTCGGGCTTGGGGGCTATTTGTTTGGTGCACATCGTGTTAATCCATTCCTTACTCACCAGTTGTTGGCCGTTCCAATTGCCTTGGTTGTTGATGAGCAGAGCCAGTTTGGCTTGGCTCTCGGCTTGCAGACGTAGTCCCCATCCGCCGGCGGTGATACCATCGGGGCTGTGCTCCCAATCGAGGCGCGAGATGCCCATAGGCGTGAAGAGTTTTTCTTTGAGGTAGTCAAGCACCGTTTTTCCGGTGACGCGTTGCACGATGGCCGATAGCAGGAATGTGCACATCGAGTCGTACTGGTAGGCGGCTTCGGGGTCGATAGGTTGCGACAGGTAAGCGCGCACCCAGTCGTCGGTTTTGCTGCGCACACTGTCGGTGGGCGTGATGCCCGTGTGCATCGTCAGTAGGTCGTGCACGGTGAGGCGGGCCAACTCGGGTGACACGGTGGCGGGTAACTTGTCGGGGAAGAAGCTGGCTACGCGGTCGGTGACACGCAGGCGGTTCTCATCGACGGCGATGCCCACTGCGAGTGCCGTGAATGTCTTGCTGCACGAGAACAGGGTGTGCGGGTCGTCGGCGTTGTAGGGGTAGGAGTGCACCTCGGCAATGACTTTGCCGTGGCGCAGCACCATCAGGTGGTGGATGTCGGTGCGCGGCACGGCCATCATGCTGTCGACGAATCGCGCAAGTGCCGCAGGTTCCACGCCTTCGGCAGCCGCTGTGCTGCGTGGCAGCACGTTAATCTGCGCACTGGCCATAGTGGCCAGGAAAACCATGCAAAATATGGTGAGCGTTTTTTTCATTTTTGTGTCGTTATTTTGGTGATGGGAATGACTTGTTGCCTGTTGGGCGCGTAGCTGTGGGTAACGGTTACCGTCTTGCCCTTGAGGTCAATGGCCACGTGACGCGCGCAGTACCAGGTGGTCCACTGTTGGTCAATTTCGATGACGTGGCTTCTGGTCCATGCGTAGGAGTTCCATGGGGCGAAGTCGGGTGTGAGGCCCACCATGCGGTTTTGCGCCTTGATGTGGTAAGGGGGGAACGGGTATTCGGCTCCCGGGCGGCGGTCCGATAACCACCCGCCATGTCCGCAACTGAAACGCTGCAGTGGGTCACCATTGAGCATCATCGTGATTTCGGGGAATCCTGCACCGCGCTGACGTCGCAACTCGATAGTGTTCCACCCCAGTTGATTGTCGTCGAGCTCGAGGTTGATGGCAGTTGATTTGTGCCATTTTTCTGATGATTTTGGCAATCCGGCCACTGGCGCAATCTCTTCCTGGCGCGCGTTATAAAGTGCGGTTTCGAGCGCATAGTCGGCGGTTTCGTCGGCCACGAGCGCCTTTTCCTTGACACCGGGCACGAGCACGTCCCAGATGGCATTGAGCATCCGCTGTCCGTTGTGGCTCATGCTGTTGATGACGACGACGAGGTCGAGGCGCGGAACGGCTACGATGTATTGTCCGTAGGAACCGGCGGCACGCAGGGCGCCCGGCAGACGGCACATCCATATCTGGTACCCATAGCCCTGGTTACCATCATCGGCGGGCTTGGTGGTGGCTTTCGTGTAAATTTGTCGCTTGCACATTGCGTCAATCCAGCGCTCGCTCACCAGTTGGCGACCCTCCCATCGACCTTTTGCAAGTAGTAACAGGCCCACCTTGGCCTGTGATTCTGCAGTGAGGCGCAGTCCCCATCCGCCGGTATTGATGCCGTCAGGGCTTTGTTCCCACTCAGCGCGCGTGATGCCCATGGGGGTGAAGAGTCGTTCTTGGAGGTATTCGAGCATTGTTTTCCCGGTGACTTGCTGCACGATGGCCGCGAGCATAAACGAGCACATCGAATCGTATTGGAAGGGGGCTTTCGGGTCCACTTCCTTGGCAAGCCAGCCCGCCGTCCAGTCGGCCACGCTGTCGCGCAACATCCAGTCGGGCGTGATGCCGCTGTGCATTGTCAGCAGGTCCTCGACGGTCATCCTCGCCAGCTCGGGCGACACGTTGGGCGGCAGTTTGTCGGGGAAGTACGTGGTGACTCGGTCGTTCACTTTCAGCAGTTTGTCGTCAACTGCGAGACCTACGGCAAGGGCCGTGAACGTCTTGCTCACCGAGAATAGTGTGTGCCAGTCGCGCGCGTGGAATGGTTTTGGATGCACTTCGGCGACCACCTTGCCGTGGCGCACCACGACCAAGTGGTGAATGTCGGTGGCAGGAACCGCCATGAGTGTGTCGACAAAGCGCGCCAACGCAATGGGGTCGATGCCTTCCTCGGCTGCCGAGCCGCGCGGCAGCAGCATACCTGGCGGCAACTGTGGCGGTTGCGCCGCGACGCCCATCGCACATAGCACGGCTATAAGTATAAGGGCAAAGCGTTTCATTGTCATGTGGTATTAATAATGAATAGGGGCGGCATGGCAGCCACCCCAGGAGTTATTTAACGGTGTCGATTTTTGTGACGATGCGGGTGCTCTCGCCGCGCCACGGCAGTGTGCCGTGGTATTCTTTATAATGAAGCTCGACGCGGATGCCGCTGCCGGCGAGCAGGCTCAACTGGTGCGCCACCTCGTGGTCGGTGACCGAGAACTCGAAGTCGGTCTCGTAGGCGTAGGGTGCCTGAATGATACGTTGCGACATCATCTGTCCCTCGTAGGTCTTGAAGATGGTGCCGCGGTCCTCGATTTTCATCACCACGCCCTTTTCGCTACTCTCGTTATAGACGTGGCCAAAGTAGTTCCACACCCACAAAATGAGCATCAGCACCACGAGCGCCGAGCCGGCGATGATGGCGATGCGCTTGATGTTGTAGCGCCGCTCGATGGTGCTCTCCTTGAGTTCGCGTTCCTCGCGTTCCTCGGGCGTCTCGACGTGTGGCGTCTCCTCTTTTTTCGGTGCTTCGGCGTCGTCCATGAAGTGGTCGTCGAAGCTGTCGTCCATTATCTTCATACTTGTCAGTAAGCTATCGTTCTATAATTTTCCACAAAGGTATTAAAAATTTTTCGCCTATAGAAATCGTAATGCAAAAATATTTTGGATAACCAACGATGCAAGTCCTCTTGAAGTTCACTGTGAATCTCACCACAACACGCAGGTGTGTCGTCAGTGTTCCCAGTCACGTCGAAGTTCTTCGTAATGATCCTCCGACAGGTCAAGACTCCGTTCTATGTCTCTCTCGATTTCGGGATGACGCTCAGCTATGTCGTTCAGAGATGTGTCGGACTCTACTAAGCGGATTGTAGCGGACACAGATGTTCTTTGATCATAAGTATAGAAATCAGTGACATAGAAACGATAAGATGAAATGCTATACTCCCCTTTTCCAATATAGAATAGGTCGGAGGCACCTGTCGCTTCAGGTATAACAGCGCAAAGCTGCAATCCGTTTTCAAACATATCGTAAATTCCTAATTCGTTAGGTTCGCCCATTCCTACCTCACGGTCGTAGTACGCCTCATATGTTCGGTCTGGAGATTTGCCACCACAACTTGCTACAAATTCCCACTCATCTATGGTGGGTAAACGGTAGTGATGGCCTGTAAGCTTGTTGAGAGCCTCCAATAAGTCATTTATTGCCTTCGTTATTTGCCCCTTATTTGGCGCTTTTGAATATAAAAGCCATTCGTCGGTGAAATAAGGAAATCTTGCACCTTCCTGCCAACTATTTCTCACTTTTATCTCATCAATATCCATTATGGCGCAGTATTCCTCTTGGGTAAGTTGGAACTTATTCATCGTGAATGGATACATATAGCCCTCTATGGGCACCATGTTGCTACTAAGCCGTTCAGTCAAAGTCTCGCGTATCAGTTGACGCTGTTTTTTATCTATAATCATTTTCCTGTTGTCATTTGTTTTAACCAAATCTCACTGTTTTGTCAACATTTGGCGAGAAAAAGTCGAGCGAAGTGCGTCCCTTTTGGAGGTCTTAGTCTTTGAACTTGATGGTGAGGAAGGCATAGATGCCGAGGGCGATGAGCAGGAGGGTCTGTATGCCCCACACAAGCCAGGCGAAGGCGCTGGCTTGCTCGTTGAAGGGGGTTGTGAGTGGCAGGCTGCCCACGCCGTAGATGGCGAGGCCGAAGATGATGGCGAACTGCCATGCTCCGAGGCCGCCGTTGGTGGGTACCGCCATGCCTATGCTGCTGAGCACGAAGAGTACGAGCACGGCCACCACGCCCAGTCCGGCGGTGAACGAGAATGCGAAGGTGGCGATGTAGAGTTGCATGAAGTAGCATCCCCAAATGAGCAGCGTGTAGAGCAGGAACATCCACTTGCCTTCCATGCGGCCGATGGCGGCAAAGCCGTCCCATAGGTTCTTAATCATGTCGCGCACCTTGAGCAGCAGCTTGTTGGTGATATCAGCCTTGAAGAGCCACCACACGAAGGCGACACATGCCACGCCCAGCGCTATCACCAGCCAGAACCACCAGGCGGTGAGAAGGCCACCGCCGCCGTTAGCATCGCGCGCACCCAGAAACTCGTTCATCTGGGGCGTGGCCAGGAAAAAGGTGATGACGGTGAGCAGGGCCACCATGACGGTGTCGCTGAGTCGGTCGCCCACCATCGAGCCGACGACGGTGGTGAACGGTGCCTTTTCGCGGCGCGCGATGTAGCCGCAGCGCCACACCTCGCCCAGACGCGGGAACAACAGGTTGACGAAATAGGTGCCAAAGATGGAGCACACGAGGGCGCGTAACGGAGGCGTGATGCCCAGGGCGCGTAGTTGCAGGCGCCAGCGCATGGCGCGGAACACGTGGCTGAAGATGCTCACAACGATTACCGGCAGGAACCACCAGTAATTCACGTCCTGCTTGAGGCTCTCCTTGATGGCCCCCCAATCGACATTCTTCGAAAGAAACCAGGCGAGAGCTGCGCTGATGGCGATGGGGATGCCATACTTTATGATGTAAGAAAAAATTTTCTTCATTGTTTCTAAAAAAGGTCGTTAATGTGATTGAATGGTGCCCAAAACCCACAAAAAACCGCCCACATGTGAAAAAACTGCCCGTTTTTGTTGGCATTTTTCGCCGCCAAGCCGTACCTTTGCAAGTTAAAGCCATGCAAAGATAATGGATTTTCTTGGTTTCTTTGCAAAAATAATGGCATGAAGCTAAAAAACGTTGTACGATGATAAAAAAAGTGAGAGCAAAAAAATCGTTGGGACAGCACTTCCTCACCGACATGGACGTGGCGCGACGCATCGCCGCCACCCTTGACCCGTGGCGAGGAATGCCCGTCATCGAGGTGGGGCCCGGTATGGGCGTGCTCTCGCAGTTCCTCCTCGAAGCCGGTCACGACCTTACGGTGGTCGAACTCGACCGCGACAGCGCGGCCTACCTTCACGAGCACTTCCCGCAACTTGAGGGGAGAATCATCGAGCACGACTTTCTCAAGCTCGACCTCACCACTGTGGCGGGTGACGGACAGTTCTGTGTCATTGGCAACTATCCCTATAACATCTCGTCGCAAATCCTCTTCCATGTACTTGACTACAAGGACCACGTGACGTGCTGCAGCGGCATGTTCCAGCGCGAGGTGGCGCAGCGTGTGGCTGCTGACCCCGGGAGTAAGACTTACGGCGTAGTGAGTGTGCTGCTCCAGGCATGGTACGACATCGAATACCTGTTCACGGTCGATGAGCATGTCTTCAACCCACCGCCCAAGGTCAAGAGTGGTGTTATCCGTCTCACCCGCAACGGTGTCACTGACCTGGGGTGCGACGAGCGTCTCTTCAAGATGGTGGTGAAGACCTCCTTCGGGCAGCGGCGCAAGACATTGCGCAACTCGCTGCGCGGCCTCTTGCCGCCCGAAGCCTTGCCATCGCTCGAGGACCCGGTGTTCAAGCAACGTCCTGAGCAGCTGGGCGTGTCCCAATTCATCGAGTTAACTAACCTAATCGCCGGCCTTCGTGGCCAATCAACCTCGTCAACCAGCCAGATATGAAAGAATTTACCCCGACCCACATCGACGCTCTCAAGCAGCTCATCGAGAGCGGAAACGAGGAGCAACTGCGCGAGCTGCTCACTAACCGTCACCCTGCCGACATCGCCGAGTTCCTGGCCGACCTCCACGATGTGGATGACCAGTTGCTTATTCTGCGGCAACTCGACGATGAAACCGCCGCCGATGTCCTCATCGAGCTTGACGAGGACGAGCGCCACGACCTGCTCGAGAAGATGCCTAACGAAAGCATCGCACGTAAACTCGAGCAGATGGATGCCGACGATGCCGTTGACGTGATTCAGGAACTTGACGAGGAGGACCGTGAGGACGTGATCAAGCGCATCGACGACGTGGAACAGGCTGGCGATATCGTTGACCTGCTGCAATACGACGAGGACACCGCCGGCGGTCACATGTCCACCGAGATGATTGTGGTTAATGAGAATATGAGTATGCCCGACTGCATCAAGGCCATGCGTGCGCAGGCCGAGGATATGGACGAGATATACAATATTTATGTCGTGGACGACGATAACCGTCTGCGTGGCATCTTCCCTCTCAAGACCACCATCACCAATCCCTCGGCATCTAAGATTAAGCACGTTATGGAGCCCGACCCCATCAGCGTGCGCACCGACACGCCTATCGAGGACGTAGCCCTCGACTTCGAGAAATATGACCTCGTGGCCATGCCCGTGGTCGATAGCATCGGGCGTCTCGTGGGGCGCATCACCGTCGACGACATCATGGACTTGGTGCGTGAACAAAGCGAACGTGACTATCAGCTCGCCAGTGGTATCGCGCGTGACATCGAGACCGACGACAGCATCTTCAAGCAGGTCAAGGCGCGTTTGCCGTGGCTCTTCATCGGCCTCGTGGGTGGTATCCTCAATGCCCTCATCCTTGACGGCGGCGACAGCAATCTGCTTGCCGTGCTGCCTGGCATGGCACTCTTTATCCCGCTCATTGGCGGTACCGGCGGTAATGTGGGTACCCAGTCGAGTGCTATCGTCGTGCAGGGCTTGGCTAACGGCAGCCTCGATATAAAACGTGCCGGTCGCCACCTGATTAAGGAGTTTTTCACGGCAATGCTTAATGCGCTCATCATCTCGGCGTTGGTGTTCGTCTATAACTTGATTATCCCGGCCGATGATGTCGTCGAGAAGGCTCGTGTCATCACCATGGCGGTGACATTGTCGCTGTTCTGCGTTATCATCTTTGCCTCGGTCTTTGGCTCGCTGGTGCCTATAATCCTCGAGAAACTCAAGATTGACCCGGCCATCGCCACCGGCCCCTTCGTCACGGTGACAAACGACATCGTGGGCATGATTATCTACATGGTGCTCAGCACCTGGCTCATCACCACTTTCACCAACTATCCCATTTAGCCGTGCGCCAACAAGTGCTGCACCGAGCCGCCATTCTGCAAGTCAGGGTGGCGGCTCGGCGTTATGTGTCGTAAGCCGACAGGGTGTCGTAAAAAGGGGTGGTTTTGTCTATAAAATTTGAGTGTTTGGAGATTTTGTTTGGTGGATTGTGAGGGCGGCAGTAATTTTGTAGCGTGTTTCATAGGCATAAGGTAAAAATTGTTTTAGGCTTGTTTAATGATAACATTTGTTGTTTTTTCATGGGAAACATTTTTGGGTTTAGTAATTAATTCTGCGCGCTTAGGCGCAAAGAAACACGGTAGCTTGAGCTGGGAGGCCCAGGCTACCGTGCTTTATGGGGGTATTGCGGCAGTTAGACCACCACGTTCACCAGTTTGCCCGGCACGACGATGACCTTGCGGGGCGTCTTGCCGTCGAGCCATCGTGCGGCACCCTCGTGGGCGAGCGCCAGCTTTTCCACTTCCTCGCGCGGCGTGGCAGCCGGCACAGCCATATTGAAACGTGGCTTGCCGTTGAATGACACGGTGTAGTTGATGGTCGATTCCTTGAGGTATTCCTCGTTCCACGCGGGCCATGCGGTAGCGGTCACCGTAGTGTCGTGCCCAAGAGCGTGCCACAGTTCTTCGGCGATGTGGGGCGCGAAAGGCGCTAAAAGCACCACGAAAGGCTCGTAGATGGCTTTGTCGCGGCACTTGAGGGCCGTGAGTTCGTTGAGGCAAATCATGAATGCGGCCACACTTGTGTTGTAGGAGAAAGCCTCGATGTCCTGCGTCACCTTCTTGATGAGCTTGTGGAGCGACTTGAGGGCCTCGGGCGAGGGTTCATTGTCGGTGAGGCGCAGCTTGTCGCCTTCGAAGAACTGGTTCCACAGCTTGCGCAGGAAGCGGTGCACGCCGTCGATACCGTTGGTGTCCCACGGCTTGCTGGCCTCGATGGGGCCAAGGAACATCTCGTAGAGGCGCAGCGTGTCGGCGCCGTAGTTGGCCACCACGTCGTCGGGGTTGACGACATTGAACATCGACTTCGACATCTTTTCGATGGCCCATCCGCAGGTGTATTTGCCATCGTTGAGGATGAACTCGGCATCGGCAAACTCGGGTCTCCATGCGCGGAACTTATCGAGGTCAAGAATGTCGTTCTTGACGATGTTCACATCGACGTGGATGGGAGTCACTTCGTAATCCTCTTTGAGCTCGCACGAGACAAAGGTGTTGCTGTCCTTGATGCGATATACAAAGTTGGAGCGTCCCTGTATCATGCCCTGGTTGATGAGCTTTTTAAACGGCTCGGGCTCGCAGATATAGCCGTAGTCGTAAAGGAACTTGTTCCAGAAACGGCTGTAAATCAAGTGGCCCGTGGCATGTTCTGTACCGCCCACATAGAGGTCAACTTGACGCCAATAGGCGTTCACTTCCTTATCGACAAGAGCTTTGTCGTTGTGCGGATCCATGTAGCGAAGTTAGGAAGAGCTGGATCCGGCAAAGCCCGGCATGGTTCACAGTTCGAGGGGGCGTCAGTTGGGTGCTACCCAGTTCTTGGCACGTCCCAGCGGAGGTTCGCCAGTCTCGGTGGGAAGGAACTTATCCACTTCGGGGAGCTCGAGCGGAAGAAGGCTTTCGTCGAGTGGTTGCGGCTGGCCCTGCTCGTCGTAGTAGATGGGGAAGGGCTCGCCCCAGTAGCGCTGGCGGCTGAAGATGGCGTCGCGCAGACGGTAGTTGACTTTCACGCGTCCTATTCCGGCCTCAGCGATATATTCCTTGGTGCGGGCGATGGCTTCCTTGACATGGAGGCCGTTGAGTTGCAGCCGCTCGTTGCTGGAGTTGGTCATGATACCTTCCTTGGCGTCGAAGCTCTCCTCGCTCACGTCGGCACCCTCTATCAAGGGGATGATGGGCAGGTCGAAGTGGCGGGCAAAGGCATAGTCGCGGCTATCGTGGGCGGGCACGGCCATGATGGCTCCCGTTCCGTATCCGGCGAGCACATAGTCGCTGATATAGATGGGAATCTCCTTGCCGGTGACGGGGTTAATGGCATTAGACCCGCTGAACACGCCGCTCACCTTCTTGTCAATCATGCGCTCGCGCTCGGTCTTGTGCTTCACCTCATCGAGATAGGCATCGACGGCGGCGCGCTGGGCTTCGGTCGTCACCAAATCGACGTATTCGCTCTCGGGGGCCAGCACCATGAAGGTCACGCCGAAGATGGTGTCGGCGCGCGTGGTGAAGATGAGCAGTTGCTCGTCGCGGCCCACGATGGGGAAGAGCATCTCGGCACCCTCGCTGCGCCCTATCCAGTTGCGCTGTGTCTCCTTGATTGACTCGGTCCATTCCAGCATGTCGAGGTCGCGGAGCAGGCGCGGCGCGTAAGCGCTCACGCGCAAGCACCACTGGCTCATGAGCTTTTGCTCCACAGGGAAGCCGCCGCGAATTGACAGTCCTTCGCTCACCTCGTCGTTGGCCAGTACGGTGCCCAGTTGAGGACACCAGTTGACCATGGTGTTGCCGCGA
>JAGCUP010000106.1 GCA_017962765.1 Muribaculaceae bacterium
ATCGTGCAAGCCGATGACGGAACACAAGTGATTAACATGTCCAACACCGGCGGAGAACACAACGAGGGCATGCCGCCCGAGGTGACCTACGACGACGGCGAGGAGACGCTCACCGTCGAACTCGACTTGACGGCGCCCGCCGGCTACGTCGAGGTGACCGACGACGCCACCGGCGCCACCGAGGCCGCCGCGCCCCTCGCCGGCGGCGAGAACGTCGTGCCCGTCCCCGCCCTCGACGAGGGCTCCTACACCGTCACCGTGACCCTCGCCGACGGCACCGCCTACGAGGGCACCCTCCTCGTCGAGTGACGCTTACCATCTATCAACTAATTGTCACAGTAGTGATGATTCTTTCAATTACCCACTTTATTAATTATTTAATTCTTTTATTAAAAAATGAGAACAAATTTCTTTATCATTTTCCTGCTTCTTTTATTTATCAAGATGAACGCAGGTATTGGCTATTGGAGGGATTGTAATACCTTCATTGAATTAAAACCAAGCAGTTCTTATTCGATATTTGTCGAAATCAAGAATCATGAAGAAAGTAAGCTAATTTCAGGCCAGTCAAAAAGGTTTTATACAAGTATCGAGAAAAGGTCAACATACGAAAATGATTACGTGTCGGACATCTATTTATCTTCGTCAAACGACACTGTGATACTTCTTCCTAAACTTACAGTAAAATTTAGGCCTACCACAGATGTTGATTTGGTAGTAAATGAAATGTCAAATAAGCTGAAGAAACTAGAACAATATAAAGATAATGTGGCCATTCTCGAATGTGCTGCTAACACATCAGAAGAAGTAATGAACATCACAAATAGGCTTGCACATAATCCGGCCGTCTTGTGGTGCGAACCATCGTGGTTGTCTAACATTTCATTTTACAACTCCCTTTATTCTTTCCAGTATTACAATAAAAATACGGGACAATTTGGCGGCACATCCGGCATGGACATTAATGTTGAGCCGGCTTGGAATATAACTACAGGTAAATCATTTGTAAAAGTGGCTGTTATTGATTGTGGTGTCGACAGACAGCATGAAGATCTTTCAAATGTAGTGTCTGGGTATACCACCCAAAACTATGCTGGTGAAGGAGCCCCATTAACTAACAATTGGCATGGTACAGCATGTGCAGGGATTATAGGAGCCGATGACAATACAAAAGGAATCAAAGGTGTTGCACCTGGAGTTTCTATCATTCCGGTTAATATTGAACCAGTAGATAGTTTTTCAAGTAATGCGGAAATAGGCCAGGCTATAAGGTGGGCTGCCGACAGGGCAGACATCTTGAGTTGTTCTTGGGGTAATAATAGTTCAACGGATAATCCAGACATAGTTTCTGCTTTGCAATATGCTAGAAGCTACGGAAGAGATGGAAAGGGTTGTATAGAAGTTTTTGCAGCTGGAAACTTTTGGGGATACGATGGTATACAAAATGTTTCGTTCCCTGCAAGGTTAGATAGTGTTTTAGCTGTAGGTGCGCTGGACAAAAATGGAGATATATGTTCGTATAGCCAAAGAGGAAATGGATTGAACTTAATGGCTTTTGGTGGTAATAGTGATATTGTTTCAACCGACATTTCGGGCTCTTCAGGTTATTCTTCAAGCAATTACGTCTATAATTTTGGAGGCACTTCGGCGGCTTGTCCTCAAGTTGCCGGTGTCGCCGCGTTGATGCTTTCGGCAAACCCCATGCTTACCGAGGCTCAAGTGCGTGAGGTTTTGCAAAACACTGCGGTTGACATGGGAACGACAGGACGTGATAACACCTATGGTTATGGAAGAGTAAATGCCTACGCCGCTGTTAATTCTGTTAAGTTGAATGTCACTATCAGTGGCAGCACGATTATTCATGGAACGGAAGTCTACACACTCAACAATCTGCCCGATGGATTTACTGTCGTGTGGACCACATCAAACGGCATGCCCATCACACAGGTTTCAACTGACATGAGACAGTGTACGCTCACTCGCACTAATAACACACCTTCTCAATTCACCCTGTTTGCGGAGGTGTTTTATCAAGGGGTAAGCATAAAGCGTGTGTACAAATCCATCTATACTCAAATATCGGCCACCTACTACCAGGAAAGCTGCAACTACTACAATGTGACACATCCCGCAATCAGCACAAAGACTTTGAACAATAACCAAAGTACCTATGTCCACATGGGATGCACGGTGCATATTTACTCTTCAGCCTTGCCGGGTAGTACTGTAACGCATAGTGGTGTCACACCTGAAACATGGAGTTACACTGGCGGCTCATCTATTACGTTCTCATTACCGTTGTGGTCTGGTGGTCAGCCGTTCCACATTTATGTCAATGGTGATGCGAATAGCAATGACGGTCATTTTCTTTTCTTTGCGGTGGGAAACAATGGAAACTTGACGTCAAATTCCTTGCTACAAGTTCTTCCTGCAATATCTGGCTTTGAACTGACAGTGAAGAATAATGAAGAAGTTGGAGAATGGTCCAGTAATGAAATAGTTTGGACGCTTGAAGTATATGATACGAAGAAAGGGAAGCTTGTCCATAACGAACGAGTAATAGGATGCACTACAACACTTGATACCAGTATGTGGATTCGTGGAACCTATGTGCTTCGTGTAGTTGTGGCCGGGAAGGAAGACGAGCCTCTTGTGGAAAAAATCCAAGTGAGATAAGGTGGCAAGTAAAAAAGTCAATATATATGTTTGGTGAAATCAATCGTATTATATATTTTTGCCAGCGGAAAGTGAGATTGCATTTCCTTTGGGCTATTCATAAAACATCTTAAATAATCATTTAATAAATGAACTAATGAAAAGGAATTTATTTTTAACCTTGATGTTCATGCTGCTGGCCTTGCCGCTCGTCTCATGCGGCAACGACGAGCCAGTGGCGACGAAAGAGGATCCATTTGCAGATCTTGTTACATTTAACGACGCTATTGACGACTGCGTGTTCACGGCGACTGTAAGGTTTAGTGAAATAAGTGGAGACAATGTCTTTGCACGCATATCGCATGTCGAGTTTTTGTCGTCATCGCCTTTTTTAAAGGACCGGAGTGGTTACGAGGGACCTGACGAGCGGGACCTTGTGCAGTTCCGCCGCGGCGACTTGCCAAATCAGGCCTACTCCAATCAAGAGGTGACCGAAATCCACTTCAAAATCAAAGCATGGAAAAGCGGTAATTTCTTTGAAGGATTGGACTCAGCCGACCATCTATATTACCGCCTTGTCATTGAACCGGCATGATGCCGAAAAGCGGTTGACAACCGAGACAATGACATCAGTATCTCCTAGCTCCCTGAACTCCGTAGCTGTTTTGGGTCTACGGAGTTTAGGGAGTTTGAGGAGGGTAATTGAGCAGTGAGCTTTGAACATTGAGCCTGCGGAGTGAATTGGATTGTCTTTGTTGTTTTTAAAATTAATGAAATCTTCGATTTTGAAAATAATTGGCAGTGAATGAGTGAATTTGTGAAGATGTTTATGGAATTATTTGGGAAGCGAGGCTCGTGGCTTGGTGCTTGCGGGCGCGGGGTAGTGTGGCCGGTGGTGGCCGTGGCGGCGTGGATGGCCGCGGGCTGCGGTGGTGGCGGCGTGGCGGGCGATGTGCGGCTGCTGGCCATCGACAGCATTGTCGATACCGACAGCGTGGCGGCGTGGCGGCAGCTGCAGGCCATTGACAGCGCGTCGCTCACGACCGACGCTGACCGCCACCTCTACGCGCTGCTCCACCAGCAAATCCTTTACAAACAGTACCAACAACTCGACACTGTGGTGCTGTCAGAGCTTTGCGACTACTACGGGGCACACCCCGACGGCAACCGCCTCACGCGCGCCCTGCTGCTTAGTGGCGGTGCGCGCGAGGACGCGGGCCTGCTCGCTGAGGCCATTCCATGGTACAAACGCGCCGAGGCCGGTGCGACGGAGTGCCGCGACACTTTCCTTCTCGCCTTTTCCAAGATGCGTATGGCAAAAGTCTATTTCGCGGCCTACACCCAAGACAGCATTCACATTGTCAAATACAAGGAGGCTGTGCCGCTGTTCCATGCCGTCGGATCGCATATATATGAATGTGAATGTCTGAAGGATATTGGTGCGGCCTACCGACTCCATGACAACGACAGCGCTTACCACTACCTGTCGCGCGCCCTCGCGCTCTCGACCGAGATGGGCGACACGGCAAGGATTTATGAGAACTTGTCGCTGCTCGCCGGTTATTACTACTGCGTGGAGGACTATGCGAAGTGCAAGGACCTCTCTGTCGAGGTGCTGACGAAGGGGCAAGGCTGGCTTCGTGCCAACATTTTGTCATCAACCTATACCAATGCGGCCTTTGCCTACGCGAAATTGGGGATGGCCGACTCGGCACTCTATTACGACCAGACCAAGCCGCCCTCGCCACAACAAGGCCTTGACAAGATGAACTACCACCGCACCCTCTCACTCATCGCCCAGTCGCGCGGCGATGCCGAAGGGTACATCCGCCACAACCTGATAGAGGACGAGACCGCCGATTCTATCCTGCTCGCGTCGATGCAGGCCAAAATCAGGGAGGTGGAGGCGAAATACGATGTCAGCCAGGCCGAGCTGGAGACATCGCGCATGCGCCTCAGACTCATTCTTTCCTTGCTGGCTTTAGGGCTGATGGCCACGTGCATAGGCCTTCTCATCTATCGACAGCGACGACGTGCGAAGACCCTCGCGCTGGAGATGGAAGCGTTGCGCGACGAGCTCTCGCACAGCGTCACCGAAGTGCAGACAACGCACCGGGCCAATGACGAGCTGCGCGGCGCGGTGAAGTCGCACCTGGCCACGATGAGCGACTATCTGGAGACCTATTACACCTTCAGCCACAACCCGAAGCAGTTCGCCGCCCATTTCAAGGCACAGGTGAACAAGTTTGCCAACGACGAGGACTTCTGGACGAAGATGAAGGCCTACCTCGACGAGACCCATGACGGACTAATAAGTCGGTTGACGGAACAATATCCCGACCTGAGCGACATGGACGTGAAATTCATCTGCCTCGACTGCTGCGACTTTCCCACGGGCGTGACCATGCTCTTGATGGGCTTCACAAATAGGAATTCGGTCATAAACCGCCGCTACTTGATTGCAAAACGCATGGGCGGCGCAAAAATCAAGGACTTAATTAATGCTGGTTCAATGCATAGTTCATAATGCCTCGTTTGGCGCACAGGTTATTAACACCTAAACTCCTCAAACCCCGTAGAAAACAGTATCAGTTATTGACGGTGGCGCAGTAGCTTGAGAACGCGGGCCACGGGGAGGGCATCGACGTGATAGCCGTCGCGGCCCGTCATGCCGTCGGCCATGAAGAGGGAATTCCAAAGGGCCTCGGCGGTGGTCTCGATGGTGGCGGCGAAGAGCGCCGACATCTCGCTGTTGGCAAGGACGGTGGAGCTTACCATCTTAGCGTCGTCGCTGATGAGGTTCCCGGGCGCGACCGAGAGCGCTATCACATAGTCGCCACTGCCGTTCGAGGCAATGCCTCCGGTCTTGGCCAGTCCCATCATGGCGCGTTTGGCGAGCCGCTCGAGGTTGCGCGCGTCAAGCGGTGCGTAGGTAATGACAACCCTCATGCACGATCCGTCCACCTTCTCGTTGGCGCCCACGTGCTCCACAAAGTCGTGCTTACCCAGCATTTGCCCCACTTGCACGCCGTCGATTTCGAGTATGCCGCCGTAATTGGTCTGCGCGAGCACGCCCAGTGTGTATCCTCCCAGCGAGGCGGGCAGCACGCGCGAGGCGGTGCCTATTCCGCCTTTGTAGCCGAAACAGATGGTGCCTGTTCCGGCGCCCACGTTGCCTTGCTCCACCTTGCCGCCATGGGCATTGTTGATGGCATCGATGACCATCTGCGGGGTGATGCGCATCCGGCGTATGTCGTTGAGGCGTCCGTCGTTAGTCTCTCCCACGACCGCGTTTACCGACCTCACTTGCTCGTGTCCGGGTCGGTCGAGGGTGTATCGCACCACGCCCTCGATGGCGGCGGGCACGCTCAGCGTGTTGGTGAGCACGATGGGTGTCTCGATGTTGCCGAGTTCGCGCACTTGCGTGAAACCGGCGAGCTTGCCGAAGCCGTTGCCCACGTAGATGGCTGCGGGCACCTTGAGGCGGAACACGTCGCCCTGATGGGGCACGATGGCGGTCACGCCGGTACGAATGCTGTCGCCCTCGATGCACGTCACGTGGCCCACGGTGACGCCGGGCACGTCGGTGATGGCGTTATATCGTCCTGGGGTGAAAATACCCGTGGGAAAGCCCCACTCGCGCAACGTCTTGTGAGTTTGGGCGAAAGCGCCGATCGCCAGCACTGCCATGGCCGCCATCGCAGCGACTCGCTTAAATGAGAGATGGTTGAAGAAAGTCATTAGCACATTATTTATTTGCGGATGGGGCAGTTGTCGCAGGTGGCGTCGTCGCCGGCGAGGCGCCGCTCCACGAGGTGGTAGAGGCGTTCCTTGAGGGTGTCGATGCGGACACCATCGATGACGTCGGCCATGAAGGCCTGCATGAGCAGGGTACGCGCCGTTTCTTCGGACACGCCGCGCGAGCGCATATAGAAGAGGGCATCCTCGTCGAGTTGTCCGATGGTGCTGCCGTGGGAGCACTGCACGTCGTCGGTGTAGATTTCGAGCTGCGGCTTGGTGTACATCTTTGCCGAGGCGCTCGTGACGAGGTTGCGGTTGCCCTGATAGGCATCGGTGCCTGGACAGCCAGGCCTCACGAGGATTTTCCCTGCGAAAGCTCCCACGGCTTTGTTGCCCAGGATATACTTGAACATCTCGCGGCTGGTGCACCGTGGCGCGCTGTGGTCGATGAAGGTGTGGTTGTCGATGTGCTGCGTGCCGCTGGCAATGGCCATTCCCAGCAGGTGGCTCTCGGCGCGCTCTCCTGCCACATCGAAGTGGTAGTCGTTGCGTGTGGTGCCGCAGTCGAGAGTGATGCCATCAACGAGGACGTTGCTGCCGCCCTCCTGCTTGACGTAGAGTGCCGACACGCGGCTTGTGAGCGGTGTGCTCTCCTCCATGTCGTAGTAATCGACCGAAGCTCCTTCGCGGGCGATGATTTCGACCACTTGGTTGCTGAGGTAGCGCTGCGTCTCGTTCTGGGTGTGGTCGCAAACCAGCATCTGTACCTGCGCATGCTCCTCGGCGATGAGGAGGATGCGGCGCACCGCCATGAGCGGGGCGTTGGCGTTGAAGATGTTGATGAGCTGCAGGGGACGCGCCTTCACTCCGCGCGGCACATACACCAGCAGTCCGTCTTGCGCCAGAAGCGTGTTAAGCGCGGTGGCAGCATTGTCGAGGCGGGCCTCGGTGCCATAGTGGCGCTCAAGCAGTTCGGGACACGTTTTAGCGGCCTGAGCGAACGAGGTGACGACTACGCCGTCGGCCAACTCTTTGCCGGGCACGACGATGGTGTCGCCCAGCATATAGACGGGCGTGGTGCCCAGGTTGGGCAGGTCGCAGGAGAAGGTAGGCGTGAAGTTACGGGCGAGGTCGAAGCGGTTCACATTCACGCCGTAGTCGGGGGCGAAGATGGCGTTCATGTCGGTGGCCTCGTAATCTTCCTGGCCCTTGCGCGGCAGACGTGTGGCTTCAAGCACGTTAAGTGCCTTTTCTCTCAAGGCGTTGAGGACGGCCGGCGAAGCGGCTTCAATCGCCTGTCGCTGCGCGTGGTAGAGCTCGATATATTGTGTGAGCGAATTTTCCATAATGCTGTCGGTCAACCTTCAAACTCGTCCTTAATCCAGTCGTAGCCTCGGTCTTCAAGCTCGAGGGCCAGCTCGGGGCCTCCCGTGCGCACGATGCGTCCCTTGTAGAGTACATGCACGACGTCGGGCTTGATGTAGTCGAGCAGCCGCTGGTAGTGGGTGATGACGATGGTGGCATTTTCCTCGCTCTTGAGCTTGTTGACGCCACGTGCCACGACGCGCAGGGCGTCGATGTCGAGGCCGCTGTCGGTCTCGTCGAGAATGGCAAGTCGCGGCTCGAGCATGGCCATCTGGAAGATTTCGTTGCGTTTCTTCTCGCCGCCCGAGAAACCTTCGTTCACGGCGCGGCTGGCCAGCTTGTTGTCAAGTTCGACGATGGCGCGTTTCTCGCGCATCAGTTTCAGGAACTGGGCGGCGTTAAGCGGTTCCTGGCCGTGGTATTTGCGCTTCTCGTTAAGGGCGGCACGCATAAAGTTGACCATCGACACGCCGGGAATCTCCACTGGATACTGGAAACTGAGGAATAGGCCCTCGTGCGCACGGTCCTCGGGCGAGAGGGCGAGCAGGTCGCGTCCGTCGAGGGTGACGGTGCCTGCGGTGACGGTGTATGCGGGATGTCCGGTGAGCACAGCGCTCAGGGTGCTTTTTCCGCTGCCGTTGGGCCCCATGATGGCGTGCACCTCTCCGGCGTTGACGGTGAGGTTAATACCTCTCAATATTTCCTTGCCTTCAATCGAGGCATGTAAATCCTTAATTTGTAGCATATATTTTAGTTAAAAGACAGACGAACAAAAGAATGTTTATTTATTAAGGGAAAAAGACATAAGAACAAAAGGGTTCATAAGAACAAAAGGATAATTTTTTTCTTATGTTCTTTTGTGGACTTATGTTCTTTTGTCTTCTTGCCATATCTTTTAGATTTTTGTCTTGGGGTGCATTATCCGACGGAGCCCTCGAGGGAGAGGGAGAGGAGTTTTTGGGCTTCGACAGCAAACTCCATGGGGAGTTTCGACATCACGTCCTTGGCATAGCCGTTGACGATGAGGCCCACGGCATCCTCGGTGCTGATGCCGCGCTGGTTGCAGTAGAAAATTTGGTCTTCGTTGATTTTGCTCGTGGTGGCCTCGTGCTCCACGACGCTGGTGTCGTTGTGTACCTCGATGACGGGGAAGGTGTGGGCACCGCTCGTATCGGAGAGCAAGAGGCTGTCGCACTGCGTGTAGTTACGGCAGTGATGGGCCTTAGGTACCACTTTCACCATGCCGCGGTAACTGTTCTCGCTCTCTCCGGCGCTGATACCCTTCGAGACGATGGTCGAGCTGGTGTGGTGTCCCAAGTGAATCATCTTGGTGCCGGTGTCGGCCATTTGACGGTTGCGCGTGAGAGCCACGCTGTAGAACTCGCCTGTGCTGTAATCACCTTTAAGTACGCAGCTGGGATATTTCCATGTGATGGCGCTTCCCGTCTCGACCTGCGTCCACGAGAGTTTGCTGTGGTCGCCACGGCACAGTCCGCGCTTGGTGACGAGGTTGTAGATGCCTCCGCGCCCTAGCTTGTCGCCCGGGTACCAGTTCTGGACGGTGCTGTATTTGACCTCGGCGCACGTCTCCACCACGATTTCGACGATGGCGGCGTGAAGCTGGTTCTCGTCGCGCTGCGGTGCCGTACAGCCCTCGAGGTAGGAAACATAGCTGTCGTCGTCGGCCACGATGAGCGTGCGCTCGAACTGGCCCGTCTGCGCCGCGTTGATGCGGAAATAGGACGAGAGCTACATGGGGCAGCGCACTCCCTTGGGGATATAGACGAAGGAACCGTCGCTGAACACCGCGCTGTTGAGGGCGGCGAAGAAATTGTCGGTGTAAGGCACCACGCTACCCAAGTAACGCTTAACCAGGTCAGGATAGTCTTTCACCGCCTCGCTGATGGAACAGAAGATGACACCGAGCTCGGCGAGGCGTTCGCGGTAGGTGGTGCGG
>JAGCUP010000107.1 GCA_017962765.1 Muribaculaceae bacterium
GGCGATGATGTTGCACAATATCTTTTGGGCTTATCCTATTATGTAGGCCGCGGTGTGGCGCAAGAAGATCGCGAGGCGGTGAAGTGGCTTCGCAAGGCCGCCGAACAAGGCCATGCCGATGCAAAGAAAATGCTTGAAATTATGGGCTATTAGTATCACTTTAGAACATCATTAACATAAAAAATCATCATGAACAGATTTTTGGTTATAAATCGGCAGGTTACGAGCGTTAAATATAGTATTACGTAATTCCTTTTTTTATACTCATCTTAAAACTTTATTACAATGAAAAAATTTATCTTCCCAATGTGCGCAATGCTTTTATTAGTGTGTTCATTCGCGATGACCGGCAGTCTTATGGCGCAGGAAGTGATGAGCGACGAAGTGAGAAACTTCCGCATAGCTGCCGAGCAGGGCGATGCAGGTGCGCAATACAATTTGGGCGTATGTTATGAGGCTGGCAGGGGCGTGGCGCAAGACGATCGCGAGGCCGTGAAGTGGTATCGAAAGGCCGCCGACCAGGGCCTCGCCCATGCACAATTTAAGTTAGGTGGATGCTATGGTCTTGGCAATGGCGTGACGCAAGACAAACACGAGGCGGCGAAGTGGTATCGCAAGGCCGCCGAGCAGGGCCTCGCCGATGCGCAATATGTGTTGGGCATTTACTATGAAGATGGTAAGGGCGTGGTGCAAGATTATCGCGCGGCGGTGAATTGGTATCGCAAGGCCGCCGAACAGGGCGACGCTGATGCACAATATATGTTAGGCGGATGCTATGAGGAAGGCAAGGGCGTGGCGCAAGACTATCGCGAGGCGGTGAAGTGGTATCGCAAGGCCGCCGACCAGGGCGATGCTGGTGCACAATGTCGGTTAGCCTTTTGCTATTCTTATGGCAGGGGCGTGGCGCAAGACAAACACGAGGAGGTGAAGTGGCTTCGCAAGGCTGCCGGGCAGGGTGATGCAAGTGCACAATTTCTGTTAGCCACGTGCTATGCTCTTGGCAGCGGCGTGGCGCAAGACGACCGTGAAGCCGTGAAGTGGTATCGCAAAGCTGCCGAGCAAGGCCATGCCGATGCAAAGAAAGCGCTTGAACTGATGGGCTATTAGTATCACTTCAGAACATCATTAACACGTAACACGAAAAAATCATCATGAAACAGATTTTTTGTTTCTCAGCACTCTGTGTTTTTGCACCAGGAAACCCATAGGATTAAGGTCGCTAGTAAAACAAGTTTAATAATTCTCCTTTGAGGTTTTTTGTCCAATGAGCCGATCTTTCCCCGCGCCGCCCTTAAAATGGTGGGCGCGGGGGCTTGTTTTTGAGGGTGAAAAGGAGGCGAAAAAGGTCGAAATGTGGCAAAAAGTGGGAGAAAATTTTTCCACTTGAAAAAAATGTTGTAATTTTGCAGGCTGAAAAAAATGCGTCTAAGTGAAATAAACAAAAATATATAACAACTATTCACATCAAATGCAAACTAAAGGTTTTATTGTAACTATTACTGTCGCACTCATTTTGATTTGCGCGTTCTACCTTTCGTTCTCGTTTGTCAACAACCACTACGAGAGCCAAGCGCAGCAAGTCGCCATGAAGGCCGCCGGTATCAAGGCCCCGGACGAGGCTAACAAGAAATACACCGACGCCTACGCTGAGTACATTCGCAGTATCGAAGAGAAAAAAGTTTACTTAGGATTCACTTACCAACAGGTGCGCGAGAAGCAACTCGGCCTCGGTCTGGACCTTAAGGGAGGTATGAACATCACCCTCCAAATCAATGTCCCCGACATCATCAAGGCCCTGGCCGTCGACCCCGACGACGAGACCCTCAACAAGGCGCTCAACAACGTGAAGGGTGCCAGCAGGAACGCTTTCGTGAAGTCGTTCTGCGAGGAATACAAGAAACTCGCCCCCAACTCGGCCCTCGCCACCGTTTTCTCCAAGTTAAGTAAGGTGCAAGAAAAGCCCAACTCCACCGACGATGAGGTGCGCGGATACCTGGAAGACGAGGTCAACAGCATGGTTGACAACTCGTTCAACGTGCTCCGCACACGTATCGACCGCTTCGGCGTTGTGGCCCCCAATATCCAAAAGACGCAGAGCACCGGCCGCATCCTGCTTGAGCTCCCGGGCGTGAAAGAACCCGAGCGCGTGAAGAAGCTGCTCCAGGGAACCGCCAACCTCGAGTTCTACAAGCAGTTCAACGAGGCCGACATCCCCGGCATTAAGAAGGTGCTTGACGAGCTGAACACCAACACCACCGACACCACCGGCTCGCTGGCCAAGGTCATGCCCGGCTACCGTCAGTGGAACGGCAGCATCGTGCTTCACAGCGCCGAGGTCAAGGACACGGCCGCCATCAACAAGTTCATCTTCAGTGAGCGTGGCCAGGAGATTCTGGGCAAGAACGTGAAGCTCGCTTGGACCATCAAGCCCGAGAAACGCGAGTACACCGACGAGCAGAACAGGAAAGTGAGCAAAGAGTTGCTCGACCTGCTCATCCTCGACGGCAAGCCCGTGCTCACCGGCGACGTGGTGACCGACGCCACCACCGAGTTTGACCAATACACCGGCAGGCCCAACGTGTCGATGAAGATGAACGACGAGGGCGCACGCAAGTGGTCCAACATCACCGAGGAGGCTGCCAAGAACAACCACCAGTGCATCGCCATTATCCTTGACGACCAAGTGTACTCCTACCCGCGCGTTAACGACAAGATTGACGGCGGTAGCTCGCAGATTACCGGTAACTTCACCGTTGACGAGGCCAATGACCTTTCCAACGTGCTCAAGAGCGGTAAGATGGTGGCCCGCGTCGACATCGCGCAACAGAGCGTGATTGGTCCGTCGCTGGGTAAGGAATCAATCAACAAGGGTCTCACCTCGTTCATCGTGGCCCTCATCCTGCTGATGATTTTCATGGTGTGTGTCTATGGCTTCAAGGCCGGCAGCATTGCCAACCTGGGTCTGGTCCTCAACCTGTTCTTCACCTTCGGTATCCTCGCCTCGTTCCAGAGCGTGCTCACCCTGCCGGGTATCGCCGGTATCGTGCTCGCCCTCGGTATGGCCGTGGACGCCAACGTGCTTATCTTCGAGCGCATCAAGGAAGAGTTGCGCGCAGGCAAGAACCTGAAGGCTGCCGTGGCCGACGGTTACAGCAACGCGTTCAGTGCCATCTTCGACTCTAACTTGACGTCAATCATCACGGGTATCATCCTTGCGATGCTGGGTACCGGCCCCATCAAGGGTTTTGCCATCACCACCATCATCGGTATTTGCTGCTCGTTCTTCACTGCAGTGTTTGCTACCCGCGTGGTCATGGAGTTCTTCGTGAACCGTGGCACGTTTGCCAACATGACGCTCACCACGCCGTGGACGCGCCACATGATGGAGAACGTCAAGTTCGACTTCATGGGCAAGAAGAAAACGGCTCTCACCGTGGTGTGCGCCGTGGTGCTCGTGGCTGCAGGCATGTTCGCATGGCGCGGTCTTAACGTGGGTATCGACTTCTCGGGCGGCCGCAACTACATCGTGCAGCTCAACAAGGACGTGACCAACATCGAAGAGTTGCAGAACGCCATCGACAAGGTGCTCGACGGAAACCACAATAACAATAAGGTGATTACCATCGACAATGCCTCGAAGGTGCGCGTTTCGACCAACTACAAGTACGATGAGAAAGAAGACCAAGGCGTGGAAGGCGAAATCCGCGGTAAGATTTTCAATGCCCTCAAGCCCTGGCTCGGCAACATGAGCGAGGATCAATTCAGCGAGAGCGACAGCTCGCAGGGTATCATCTCGAGTGAGCAAGTCGATGCCGCCATCGCCGGCGACATGGTGCGCGGCGCCATCTGGGCAGTCTTCTTCGCCCTGCTGGCCATGTTCATCTACATCTTGCTGCGTTTCCGCAAGCTCGCCTACTCGGTGGGTGCCGTGGCCGCTGTGGCCTTCACGGCCTTCGTGGTCATCAGCTTCTACACGCTTTACGGCTGGCTTGGCTTCTCGATGGACGTCGACCAGACGTTTATCGCGGCCATCCTGACGGTGATTGGTTACCAGGTGAACGATACCGTGGTGGTCTTCGACCGCGTGCGTGAGTATCGTGGCCTCTATCCCAAACAGGACCTCTACACGACGTTCAACCGCGCGTTGAGCAGCACGCTGGCGCGTACCATGATGACGTCAATCACCACCTTGCTCGTGTTGCTCGTGGTGTTCTTCCTGGGCGGTGAGAGCCTGCGCGGCTTCATCTTCGCCATGATCCTGGGTGTCATCATCGGTACTTGCTCGTCGCTGTTCATCGCATCGCCCGTGGCTTACGCCGTGAGCCTTGCCACCGACAAGAAGCAGAAACGCAAAGCCGCTGTCGCAGCAAAGAATTAAGTAACTATTACTTATAATTGACAAAGGCCCGCCACCGCCCTGGTGCGCGGGCCTTTTTGTGTCGCAAACTTGCACAACTCGAAAAACATCGATAAATTTGCGTAAAATTTAAGGATATGTCTACTAAAATCAAGCGGGCTATTGTGATGGGCGCCACCTCGGGCATAGGGCGCGAGGTGGTGAGGGAACTCGCGCGACAAGGCTGGCAGGTGGGTATCACCGGTCGACGCGACGACGTGTTGCGCGATGTGATGGCCGAAGAGCATCAGGTGACCGCCATGCAGCGCATCGACATCACGCATGACGATGCCCCCGAGCTATTATTGCAACTCATCGAGCGGATTGGCGGAATCGACCTGTACTTCCACAGCTCGGGCATCGGTTACCAGAATACGGCGCTTGACACGGGCAAAGAATTGGCCACCGTAGAGACCAACGCGCTGGGCTTCACGCGCATGGTTGATGCAGTATTCCACTACCTGGCCGAGCGGCCCGAGCGCCCAGCAGGTATCGCCGTCATCAGTAGCATCGCGCGCACCAAGGGGCTGGGCGCGGCACCGGCCTACTCGGCGACGAAGCGCTACGTGAGCCACTACATGGAGTGCCTGTCGCAATTGTGCCGCATCCGCCACCTCTCCCACATCCGCCTGCACGACATCAGGCCGGGCTTCGTGCGCACGCCGCTCATCGCCGATGGCAACGGCTACCCCATGCAGCTCGACCCACAGCGCGTAGCACGCTCGATTGTGCGCGGAATAGGTCGCGGCCGCTCTGTTATCACCATCGACTGGCGCTACCGCCTGCTGGTGGCCGGCTGGCGCCTCATCCCCCGTTGGCTCTGGGTGCGTCTCCCCATCTCCACCGAGAAAAAGTAACCATCTTATCGCAATCCCAGTTATTGGAGTTATCGGCTATGCTTTGGAGCATTTTTGACCATAGTCATGACATTTTGCGTTAAAAAAGAGCAATAAGTATACCAATTGTGATTTTTTTTGTATATTTGCGGCAAAATCACTAATTGTTTCACATTTTTAACCTTTTCCGTAATATGAAGAAAACTATTATCGCAGCTTTGGCTGCAGTGGCAGTACTCTTTTCGAGCTGCATTCCCGGGTTAACCAACACCACCAACACATCGACCACCAACAGCAGCTCTTCTGGCTTGCTGACTGGCATCTTGGGCAGTGTACTGGGTAACATGCTGGGCCTCGGTTTCAACGCATCGGACCTCCAAGGCAACTGGAACTATAACGCCCCCAGCGCCGCCTTTACTACTGAGCAAACAATGGCTCGCGCCGGTGGCGCCGCCGCCGTGAACACCATCACGTCGTCGCTGGCCTCGGACTACAAGGCCATCGGTATCACCAAAAAGAACACTTCGTTCAACTTTGGCGCCAACAACCAGTTCAACGCTCAGGTGAACGGCATCCCCTTCAACGGAACCTACACCTACAACGAATCAACCGGTGAAATCGCCCTCAAGAGCGGTGCGCAAACCCTCAAAGGCAACCTGACAAAAACCGCCAACGGTATCGGCCTCATGTTCGACGCCAACCAAATGACCGCTCTGCTGCAAAATGTAGGCAAGGTAAGCAACAAGACCGCAGTCGAAGCAGTGAGCAAGCTCGCCAAGAGCGCCAACGGCGCACGTGTGGGATTTGAGCTCACGAAGAATTAAGAGTGACCTATCGCGTAATTAACTAAGAATTCGCCCCCGTGACGGTTGTCGTCACGGGGGCAATTTTTGTTTACCTAAAAAAGTGGCGGCGATTGGCCTATGGGATGACAAAAAAACACTAAATTTGCAGCCATGAAAATCAAAGAACGCATAGCACACCTCATGCGTGGGCCCTGGGCCCCATTTGTGGCCGCCGCCTGCAACCTGCTGGTGGCGATGGCAGTTTACAGCGCATGCCGCCTCATCTATCTGTTCGAGAACTGGAGCCACTTCGATGAAGGGCTCACCTGGAGCCACTGGTGGACGCTGATGAAGGGCGGCATGGTGTTCGATGCCTCGGCGGTGATGTACACCTGCGCCCTCTACCTGGTGCTGGTGTTGCTGCCGCTGCACCTCAAAGAGCGCGAGGGCTATTATAAAGGCTGCCGGTGGCTCTTCGTCGTGGTTAACGCCATAGCCGTGGTGATGAACCTCGCCGACAGCGTGTATTTCAAGTACACGTCACGACGCACCACGACTACCGTCTTCGATGAATTCAGCCACGAGAACAATTTGGGGAGCGTCTTCGCCACCGAACTGCTCAACCACTGGTACCTGGTGCTGGCCGCCGTAGCCCTCGTAGCCATATTGTGGTGGCTGCACGTGATGCCACACACCACACGCCACTACCGTCCGCGCTGGCTCTACTATGTGGTGATGAGCGTGTCGCTGGTAGGCACAGTTCCCTTTGTGGTGGCTGGAATGCGCGGCGGTTTCGCCCACTCGGTGCGTCCCATCACGATGAGCAATGCCAACCAGTATGCCGACCGTCCTATCGAAGCGGCACTGGTGCTCAACACGCCATTCTCCATGCTGCGCTCAATAGGCAAGAACGTGTTTGCCGACCCCCACTATTTCACCACCGAAGATGAGGCTATGCGCTACTACACGCCCGTCCACGAGCCCGACAGCAACGCCATGCCCGTGCGCAAAAACGTGGTGGTGTTCATCTTAGAGAGTTTTGGCAAAGAATATTCAGGGTTCTTCAACCCTGACCTTGACGGAGGCAACTATCGCGGCTACACGCCGTTTCTCGATTCTATCGCAGCCCATTCGCTCACGTTCACCTATAGCTATGCCAACGGCCGCAAGAGCATCGACGCCATGCCCAGCGTGCTCTCGGGAATACCCATGATTGAGGAGCCCTTTTTCCTCACGCCCGCATCGATGAACGACCTCACAGGTATCGCCGGCGAACTCAAGCGGGACGGCTACACGACGGCTTTCTACCACGGTGCCGACAACGGCTCGATGGGCTTCGAGGCCTTCGCCCGCACCACTGGCTTCCAGCGCTACTACGGCCGCAACGAGTATAATGACGACCCGGCCTCCGGCGGCGACAAGGACTACGACGGCGTGTGGGCCGTGTGGGACGAGCCTTTCCTGCAATTCATGGCACGCAGCTTGGGCACCCTGCCGCAGCCCTTCGTGGCTGGTGCTTTCACCGCATCGAGCCACCACCCCTACAAAGTTCCTCCCGCACTCGAGAGCGCCTACCCCGAAGAGGGCGACCAGCCCATCTACAAGTGTGTGCGCTACAGCGACATGGCGCTACGCCGCTTCTTCGAGTCCGCGAGCCGCGAGCCGTGGTTCCGCAACACCATCTTCGTCATCACCGCCGACCACACGGCGCTCACCAGCCACGACAAATATGAGACCGACCTGGGTCTCTACAGTGTGCCCATCATCTTCTACGCTCCCGACGGCTCACTGCCGACCGAGGTGCGCAACGACGTCATCGCCCAGCAGGCCGACATCATGCCCACGCTCCTCTCGATGCTGGGTTACCAGCGGCCTTTTATTGCCTTCGGCAAAGACTTGACACGCGCCACACCCTCCACTTCGTGGGCCATGAACTTCAACAACGGCATCTACAAGTACCTTCGCGGCGACTGGATGATGCAGTTCGATGGCCAGCACGTCTCCGCCATGTACCGTTTCAAGGACGACCAGTTGCTGAAGCACAACCTCAAGGGCCACGATGCGGTGCAGGACACCATGGAACTTGAACTCAAGTCCATCATCCAGCAATACATGGCGCGCATGACCACGAACCGCCTCGTCGTCAAGTAGTTTAAAGCTTATGATATATGATTCATGCGGTTTAATGACGCATAAGGGATAGGCACAAAGCATGTTACACTTTTGTCAATTTTGGCTACACTTTTGTTTTTTGGTTGCGCTTTTGTTTTTTGCAACAAATTTTGCTCCAAAAAGCGTGTTGTGTCATTTATTCGTTATAAATTTGCAGAAAAACTAATTTAAACTTTTTATAGTATGAAGAAAATTTACCTCATTTCGGTCATGCTTCTCATGACTTTGGGCGCACAAGCATTGCCTTTCGTGCCCACCACCGACCCGCAGGCCGCCACCACAAAGTGGTATTTCCTCAAAACCAACGGCCTCTACATTTACTCCAATGAATCCAAGTATTACGACTTGGATGTGGCGACAGAATCATCGACCGACAACGATTATCTGTGGTGCTTTGTGGGCACCGAAGCCACTGGCTACAAGTTATATAACCGTGCGCGCCAACTTTATGCGGCCAACGGCTGGAATGTGAATGACAACGGCAACGGCAGTGACATTGACCGTGTGGAGACGACCAGTGGTAACAATTTCTATATCTATTACATCATGAGCAGGCAAAAGATATACCTGTGTTATGACTACAGTGAGGGATTCATCGGCTCGTCAGCGAAATCTAACAGCTACACGGTAGAGGAATGTAACATGCAGCCCATGGTTGTCACACCCTACAATCAGCTCACACCCATCAACTTCAACATACCCCAGAACAGCAACGACAATTTCGGCAACCAGGGCATCTTCAGCCTCTTCGACAAGAGCCGCACTACCAAGTGGTGCGTCAGCGGTAGCTCGTCGTGGCAGACGATTACTGTCGACTTCAAGAGCGACGTGCCGTTTATCCCCGACGCTTATTACCTGACGACCGCCAACGACGCCAGTTCCAATCCCAACCGCAACCCCAAGGCGTGGAAAATCTATGCCAAGACCAATTTTAGCGACGACTGGACCTTGCTGACCAGCGTCACCGATGGTCAAAGCGCTGGTCTGGGCACCACCAATATGACCGACTACAAGTTTAACCTCAACGGCATCAGCCAGCCCTATCAGTTCTTCCGCTTTGAGGTGAGCCAAATCCAAGGCAAATCTGGCAGCAACTACATACTCCAGCTTGCCGAACTCCAATTCTCGGGCAAGAAAGCGAGCATTACTCCTGGTGACGTGAACGGCGACGGCGTGGTGAGTGGCGCCGATGTGACCGCACTCTACAACGTGCTGCTCGATGGTGCCACCTCCAACGGCAACGGAGACGTGAACGGCGACGGCGTGGTGAGCGGCGCCGATGTGACCGCACTCTACAACATCCTTCTCAATGGCGAGCAAACACCCGTCATTGATACCGTTACCAAGACCTATACCGTCAACGGCGTATCGTTCACGATGGTGGAAGTGAAAGGTGGCTTGTTCCTCATGGGAGACCCCAATTTGGACAACTATATGAATTACTCCTCACGCCCCGCGCACTATGTGATGCTGAGCGACTATAGCATAGGCCAAACCGAGGTGACGCAGGAACTGTGGAGTGCTGTAATGGGCCAAAGCACATTCTACTACTCTTCGAGTTTTGGCTACACCAACAATCCGCAACGACCCGCCGAATGGGACGTCAGTTGGACAAGCTGCCAAGAGTTCATCACCAAGCTCAACAACCTCACAGGGCAGCATTTCAGGCTGCCCACCGAGGCCGAGTGGGAGTTTGCCGCACGTGGCGGTAACCTGAGCAAGGGCTACCAGCATGTGGGCAGTGACAACCTCGACGAAGTGGCATGGTATAGGGACAACAGCGATTCCCAAACCCATCCGGTAGCCTCCAAGCGACCTAACGAGCTGGGCATATACGACATGGAAGGCAATGTGCAGGAATGGTGCCAAGACTGGTATGGTAGCTACAGCAGCGAGGCGCAGACCAATCCCACCGGACCTTCATCGGGCGAGAACCGCGTAATTCGTGGGACGGCGCATAACCTGAACGGAAGCATAAACTACTTGTACCGCTTCTCTCTGACTCCCGAAAACAGAAGCACCAGCTACGGCGTGCGTCTTGCCCAATACACAACACAAAACAAGCAATTTACACAATAAAGGCGAATTTTGAGAAATTCGCCTTTATTTGTTTGTGAGATATAAGTCAGTGGGTTTCGGTGATGAAGGTGCGGGCGTAGTCGCCGTTGTTACGGTCAAGGATGCCGTAGAAGTCGTCTTCTTCGACACGTTCCACGTTGTCGTGCCCTTCCATGATTTCATCGATGATTTCGCGACATTCGCACCACTTGTCGATAGCCTTGTCCCTCGACGAGAAGCGATAAGTGTCGGTACCCGACTCGTCCATGCAGTTGTAATCAAGCGTAACTTCGTAGTGTTTCATCAGAAATCAAGGTTAAATGTTTTTATTTCGCCTGCCTTGAGGCTGGCTGCCACGTCGATGAGGCGCTGGTTGCGACTGCCACGAAACAGCAGTGTGGTGTCGCGCTCAGCCATCACAAAGGGGCCTTCGACCACCACATCGACGCGCTCCACAGCGCGACGCAGGGCGATGTCGGCCACGATTTGCTCCCACGTGTAGCCTGTGTAGCACCACACGTTCAAGTGGAGCTCGTCCTTGATGCGGGCCACGAGGCTGGCCACCTCGAGGGGGTGCATGAGGGGGTCGCCGCCGCTCAGCGTCACGGGCGCGTCGTTCTCGCCAAGGACGAGGATGAGTTCGTCCTCGGTCATCTCGCGTCCGGCCTCGAAATCCCACGACTGCGGGTTATGGCACCCCTCGCAATGATGGCGGCACCCGGCGAAATAGACCGAGGTCCTCAACCCGGGCCCATCGACACTGGTGCCCTCGACTATCTTAATGACTCTCATTGTTTTTTAGTTGACGAGTTGACAAGCAAACGAGTAAACAAGCAAATTGACACAGTGGACAAAGGTAACTGCTTGTTTACTCGTTTACTTGTTTACTTCAATATTATTTATGTACCACGCGGTCGCGCAACTCGGCGAGCTTGCCGCTGTTCCAACGGTCGGTGGAGCCCACCAGATAGCCCGTGATGCGCTGCAGGCGGTCGATGTGGCGGCTGTGGCACTTGGGGCACTCCTTGAGATCCTCGGTGGCGTCCTCATATCCGCAGTCCATGCAGCGGTTGCGGTTGTGGTTCACCGAGCAGTAGCCGATGTCGTACTTGTCCATAAGGTCAACCACGTCGGCAATGGCCTGCGGGTTATGGGTGGCATCGCCATCGATTTCGACATAGAAGATGTGTCCGCCGCGGGTCAACTCGTGATAAGGGGCCTCGACCTCGGCCTTGTGCTTGGGCGAGCACTTGTAGTAGACGGGGACATGGTTACTGTTAGTGTAATTAATCTTGTCGGTCACGCCGGGAATCTCGCCAAA
>JAGCUP010000108.1 GCA_017962765.1 Muribaculaceae bacterium
GGTGCGCACCAACTGCTGGTGCTGCGCCGTGGTGCGTTGTTCGTACATCTGCATCATTCGCTTCTGCTCGCTGTGGATTTGCTTTAGCTCGGCGCACAGCACGTCGAGAGTTTTACCCAGTGACTGCTCCTTGAGGACAGCACCGGAACGCGGGCTCCAGGCAAGGCATGCCCACAAGGCGAAGAAAAGGATGAGTATTCTTTTATTCATTTGGTTTCGGTTTTTATTCGTGATGGTAAGGCTCGTTGCGCAAGATGGTCATGGCGCGGTAGAGCTGCTCGGTGAAAATGAGGCGAATCATCTCGTGGGAGAAAGTCATGGGCGATAGCGACAGCTGTCCGTCGGCACGTGCATATACCTCGGGCGAGAAACCGTAGGGGCCGCCCACCACAAACACGAGGCGGCGCTGCACGGTGGCCATTTTACGCTCGATGTAACGTGCGAATTCGACCGATCGCATCATCTTGCCATGCTCGTCGAGCAACACCACGTGGTCGCTGCTTTCGAGGAAAGCGAGGATGTTGCGGCCCTCGGCCTGCTTTTGCTGGGCCTCACTGAGGTTGCGCGTATGCTTGGCGTCGTCGAGGTGGACGATGTCGAAAGGCACATAGTGGCGCAGTCGCGCCGCATAGTCATCGACGCCCTTATTAAGGTAGCTGTTGTTCATGCGGCCCACGACCGCGAGTACTATTTTCATGCGATATGCTAAAAAATGAAGTGCAAAATTAACGATATTTCGGCGAAAGTCACTATATTTGCGAAAAATATTCACTTTATTCCTTAAAAAAGCAATGAAAACTAAAGAAGAACTGATTGATGAGTTGATCGATCTCGCGTTTGCCGAGGATATCGGTGATGGCGACGCCACCACTTTGTGCTGCATTCCGGCCGAGGAAATGGGCCGCTCGCGCCTTATTATAAAAGAGGAGGGAATCATCGCCGGCGTCGAAATGGCACGCTGCGTGTTCGAGAAGTTCGACCCCGAACTCAAGATGACCGTCTATATCGAGGACGGCGCCCATGTGAAGCCTGGCGACATCGCCTTTATCGTCGAAGGGCGCGTGCGTTCGTTGCTCCAGACCGAGCGCCTCATGCTCAACATCATGCAGCGCATGAGCGGCATCGCTACCGTGACCAGCGTGTATCAGAGCCGTCTCGAGGGGCTCAAGACGCGGGTGCTCGACACGCGCAAAACAACGCCCGGCATGCGCATCATGGAAAAAGAGGCGGTCCGCATTGGAGGCGGTTGCAACCACCGCATCGGTCTCTACGACATGATTCTGCTCAAGGACAATCATGTGGACTTCGCTGGTGGTATCGGCAAAGCACTTGATTGTGCCCATGAGTGGTGCCGCGAGAATGGTAAAGACCTCAAGATTGAAATAGAGGTGCGTAATCTCGACGAGCTGCAACAGGCCCTCGACAACGGTGGTGCCGACCGTATCATGCTCGACAACTTCACGCCCGAGCTTACGCGTCAGGCCGTGGAGATTATTGCCGGACGCGTCGAGACCGAATCGAGCGGCGGCATCACCCTCGACACGTTGCGCGACTATGGCGAGGCTGGCGTCGACTACATTTCGGTGGGCGCTCTCACCCATTCGGTGAAATCCCTCGACATGAGCTTCAAAGCCTTTTAATTAAGTATATATTAATAATGTATAGAGAAAGAGAGCAAGAAATTTTATCCTATCTATGTGGCTGTTGTGCGCGGCATTGCCGGCATCGGCACTGGTGAGCGGCATCTACAACTATGAAATTAGTAATAATAAGGCTGTCATCACTGGATTAACTGCCGAAGGAGCGAACGCCACGACACTCAACATTCCGGGGCATATCACCAACGGGTCATCGTATTGTTCCACTATTGTGGGCGAAGGCGCTTTCCAAAACAACACAAAGCTTAAAAAGGTGACTGTAATGTGGGGTTGCCAAAAACTCGAAGCAAATGCCTTTGCAGGGTGCTCCAACCTTACCGAGCTGCGCATACCAAGTTCTATGTCTTATAGCTCGGCACATATTTGGATGGGAGATGGCTGCTTGACAGGATGCACATCTTTATCGTTGCTTAGCATAAGTGCCGATTATGTTCCCTACGTTAGCAACGCAACAATCGAAGGCGTGCCCACATCATGTGTGCTTGAAGTGCCCAACGGCGATCCGCACATAAGTGATTATGCAAAAACCGGTTATTACTTCGCTATTACGAACTCAACATGGAACAAATTAATATACGCATCGGTGCTTACGACTATCTTGACAGCGAAACGGGTCTTGCCTTCAATTTGACTAATTCAGACATGAGAGCACGCAGAACACCATCGTAAACATGGACGCATTATGCTACCCCCTCATGGTGGCAAGCACGCGTGTTAAGCCCGCCAATGCAAGCAATATCACCAGTTCCTACATTAATAGCGGCACGGCAAGCTATGACCCCGATGAGAATGTCCTCACATTGGATAACTTGGAAATCGAAACTGATTCCAGGAACGGCGGCATTCAGGCCGAAATAGCCAACATGACAGTACAACTGGTGGGCGACAACACCATCACTCTTACAGGCAC
The DNA here is from genome assembly GCA_017962765.1 of Muribaculaceae bacterium. Classification (GTDB taxonomy): domain Bacteria; phylum Bacteroidota; class Bacteroidia; order Bacteroidales; family Muribaculaceae; genus Sodaliphilus. The sequence continues at coordinate 2,569 of JAGCUP010000108.1, forward strand.
CAATAACAATGCCATCGGCATTTCGTTTAACGAGAGCTCGGGCGTGACCGTTACCGGCGGTGGCTCGCTCACCATGAGTGGCGGTAATAGTGGAAACATTATGTTCCTCAACACCCACCAGCCGGTGGACAGCGTGATGTTTACCATCAAGGATTGTACCGTCAATGCTACGCCTTATTCTGACGACTACGAGGAAAACCTCACCGTGGACAACGCCACGCTGCGGGGTACCGGTTTATCGATAGGCCACACGCTGGTTCTCAAAGACTGCTATGTGGCCAAACCCGCTGGTGCATCGTTTGAGTACGGCATGTTCTGTATCGATGGAGAATATTACTACGGTGACTTCGAAATTCTTCCGGGCAGTGGGTTGCTTAAGGGTGACGTGAATGGTGACGGTATTGTGAATGGTTCCGACGTGACCGCACTCTACAACTATCTCGAAGGTTTGCCTTACGGTGGCGATGGTGACGTGAACGGTGACGGAGTGGTGAGTGGCGCCGATGTGACCGCGCTCTACAATATCTTGCTCAATTCCTGATGTCTGATCACTTTATTAAACGACGGGGCTCCGCTTAATGCAGAGCCCCGTTGATTATTATCCCTTATTTCTTCATCCACGCCGCGATACGGTCGGCAATGTTCTGTTTAATGTTATTATAGAAGAAACCGTAGTCGTAGAGGTGGTAGCACTCGGGACCGAAGAGGGGTGCAGCGTAAGAGGGGAGGGCATAGGTGGAATCGGCCGTGGTGACGACAACCACACCACGGTCGGTGTCGAGGCGTGCATCGGCAATGCCGGGAATGGCCATCTTGCCGGTGTTGAAGTTAATTGAACCCAAGTTGCTTGAGGCTGGGGCATAGGTCTCGTCGCGCCGCCAGTTAATCGGGTTAATGCTCACCTCGCCAGGGCTAACCTCAATGCTGAAGGCATTCTTGTTTCCCGGCCCCTCAGTGTCCCACGAGACGATGACGCCCGTGTCAGTCGGTCCCTCGGCGAATTTTAATCCCGTCTGCTTAAGCCACTCTTTGGTGATGCTGGTGCCTATCGGGTAAGCTGCCACCATGCGGCTCATTGCCTCAGGGTGATTTTTCATGTAGTTGGCGAGCAGATTAATGATCAGCGCCGAGCCTTGGGAGTGACCGGCCAAAATGAAAGGACGGCCCTGGTTGAGGTGGGTCAGGAAATAGTCGAGTGCGTCAGTGGCATCGAACTGCGACATGTATTTATTGATGGCTGCGTGATCCATGCCGGGCATTGGCAGCGAGATTTGTCGGTAGTATGGAACGTAAACATTGCAACTTTCGGCGAAGACGCTTACTTCGCCACGCATCACCCAATCTATGCCTGCGACCATTGCCGAGTCATTGATGTCGCAGATTTCAGTCGGGGTGCGCATCCCCACCACGGTGGGATAGAGGAAGAACACATCGACTGGCTTTGTGGCCTCCTGCGCCATCGCGCGCCAGTTTTGCGGCTTGCTATAGTCAATTTTAGTCTGTAATTTCTCCACACCCGCGATGCCTTTCATGAAATCGGGCACCACGCCCTGTTGCGCGATGGCTGACACCGTTGCCGTCGCTTGTTTGTTATTGACACACGAAGTAAATGGCATTGTGGACAGCATCATAACCAACACCGAAAGCGGAAAGTATTTCATTTGTTTCATATAATTGAGAATTCTTGATATGAAAAATTTATGCAAATTTCATCAAAAATTCAGATTTTTCAAAAATAAATTGAATTCAAATCGCTTAAATTCATTTTTATTTGGAAAAAGTTGTGTAATAAGGGGAAAAGTAGTAAATTTGCGCCGCTTTTATGACCCGTGTGATGGGAAATTAAGCGCAAACAGACTTAATTTTTAGTAACACAAACAATTAATTAAAATGAAATCTTACGAATTAAAAGCCCAGCCTCGTTTGGACCTGGGTAAGAAAGCCACCAAGGCGTTACGCCAAGAGAACCTCATTCCCGCTGTGCTCAATGGCGGTAAGGTGGTAGAGTTGAAGGACGGAAAGTATGACGGCAAGCTCCAAAAGGGCCAGCAAGTCGTTCCCATTGGTCGCGACAACAAGGCCGTGCTGACGACTGACATCACCGTGTCGCAAGCCGACGTACGCAAGCTCATCTTCTCGCCCGACGTGTTCATCGTCGACCTCAACATCGACGGCGTGGCAAAGAAGGCTGTTGTGAAGGACGTGCAGTGGCACAAGGTGAAGGACACCGTGCTCCACATCGACTTCCTTGAAATCAACGACAAGAAGCCCGTGGTGGTTGAAATCCCCGTCAAAATCGAGGGCCATGCTGCCGGTGTCAAGGCTGGTGGTAAGCTCTATCTGGGCATGAAGAAGGTGAAGGTGAAAGGCCTTTATCCCGATCTTCCCGAGCGCGTTATCGTCAATGTGGACGACATCCAAATCGGCCACTCCATCAAGGTTTATGACCTCAAGTTCGACAAGTACGAGCTCGTGAGTGCTAAGGACCTCGTGATTACCGGTGTGCGTGCTACCCGTGGCAGCGCTACGGCAGCTGCTGAGGAAGGCGAGGCCGAGGAAGAGGCATAACCATTCCATTCTCTCATCGTACGATGAAAAAACTTATTGTGGGACTGGGAAACATCGGGGCAGAATACCACGAGACCCGCCACAACATAGGATTTATGATATTGGACGCCCTTGCAGCGGCGTCCAATATCGTTTTCAAGAGCGAGCGATACGGCTCAGTGGCAACTTTGCGCCTCAAGAACCAACAGCTTGTTCTGCTCAAACCATCTACTTATATGAATTTGAGTGGCGACGCGGTGCGATACTGGATGCTCAAGGAAAAGGTGGAACTTCTGGACCTATTGGTGGTCAACGACGATTTGGCCCTGCCCTTTGGCACTATTCGCATGAAAGGGAAGGGCAGCGATGGGGGGCACAATGGCTTGAAACACATCACGCAGCTGCTTGGAACACAGAATTTCTCGCGCTTGCGCTTCGGCATTGGCGGCGAGTTTCCACAAGGCTTGCAGGTTGACTATGTGTTAGGCCATTTCTTGCCCGAGGAGCGCGAAGCGCTTCCCGAACGTATAGCTGTGGCCATTGATGCCGTCAAGGCTTGGGCTTTGAGCGGACTGGATTTCGCCATGTGCAATTACAATAACAAATGAACGAAGTAAGGATAGACAAATGGCTTTGGGCCACCCGCGTATTCAAGACGCGCTCATTGGCTACCAACCAGTGCAAGCTGGGCCGCGTCACCATGGGCGGCCAAAACGTAAAGCCTTGCCATCTGGTGAAGGTGGGCGACGTGATTGAGGTGAAAAAGCCTCCCATCACGTTCACCTTTGAGGTGGTGGGCCTGCTCCAGAACCGAGTGGGCGCGAAATTGGTGCCCAACTACCTGAAGAATATCACGGCGCCCGACCAGTATCATCTGCTCGAGATGGCGCGCATCAACGGTTTCATTAATCGCCAAAAAGGCACGGGCCGTCCCACTAAGAAGGAGGGTCGCGAAATGAAGGAGTTTACCGACGAGGCTTTCTTTGGCTTCGACGATTGGGACGACTGGGACGAGGAAAACCCGATCTGGACGCCCGAAGACGAAGAACGTCTTAATTCCTGATTAATCGAGGAAACGCTGGGCGAGGGGCGCGAAGTGGTCGATGCGGCGGTCGCGCAAGAAAGGCCACCAGCGACGCACACGTTCGCAACGTGCAAGGTCCACATCTACGATAGCCTCCACTTCCTTGTCTTGAGGAGCAGTGAAGAGCAATTCGCCCTGTGAACCAGCTACAAAACTGTTACCCCAAAAATCAATTCCGCCGGTAGCCCCGCTTGGATCGGGCTCATGGCCTGTGCGGTTCACGGTGACCACGGGAAGCCCGTTGGCCACGGCATGACCGCGTTGCACCGTGACCCAGGCCTCGCGTTGGCGTTGCTGTTCGCTCGCAGTATCGGTGTGCTCGTAGCCAATGGCGGTAGGGTAGATGAGCAGCTGCGCGCCGCGCAGTGCCATGAGGCGTGCGGCCTCGGGGTACCACTGGTCCCAGCACACGAGTACGCCAAGGCGCCCCACCGAAGTGTCGATGGGCTCAAAGCCGATGTCGCCTGGGGTGAAATAGAACTTCTCGTAGTAGGCAGGATCGTCGGGGATGTGCATTTTACGGTAGCGTCCGGCAATTGAGCCGTCGCGCTCAAAGACCACAGCTGTATTGTGATACAGGCCCGGGGCTCGCCGCTCAAAAAGCGAGGTCACGAGTACCACGCCTGCTTGTCGTGCCACATTGCCGTAAAATTCGGTGGCGTTGCCCGGAATGGATTCGGCGAGGTCGAAATTGTCGACATTTTCGGTCTGGCAAAAGTAAAGACTGTCGTGCAGTTCCTGCAACACAACGAGCTCGGCACCCTCTTGGGCCAGTTTTTCAATCTTCTTGCGCAGGTTAAGGCGGTTGAGCTCTACATGGCTCGTATTCTTTTGTTGGATGATACCTATTTTCATATAAGGAGAATTAAAAGTTTAACAAAGTGGGGTAGGGAGGAATATCTTGTAAAAAGGAGTAACTGCCCGCGCCATCCATCAGGCAACAGTAGTGGTTTAGACCGTTGCTCACCATCAGACACTTGGCATGAAGCACCATGTTATAGCGTGCAATCTGGTCGAAGGTAGTCTGGGAGATGGTGATTGTCGGCGCCTTGTATTCTACCACGGCGAGTGGCGATCCGTCACGGGCTGCCACAAGGGTATCGCAGCGCCGTTTCACGCCATTGAGTTCAAGCGAGATTTCGTTGCCCATGAGCGCGAACGGGTACTGTTTCTCCTCGATGAGATAGTTGACAAAGTGCTGCCTCACCCATTCCTCGGGGGTGAGGGCGACAAATCGTTGGCGCAGTCGGTCAAAAATTTGCAGGCCATTTTTTGTCTGTTTTATATTGAATTGATATTCAGGAAGATTAAGCTTTGTCACTTGTCGAGGTGTTGTGTATGAGAAAAATTCGTTGTAAATTTACAAATTATTTTGAAACCTTAGCACATCAATGGCGGCAAAAAAAGAAAGTATCACTTATTTTTCGCTCATGAAGGATATCAAGGCTGGCAATTTCAAGCCCATTTACATCCTTCATGGCGAGGAACCTTATTATATAGACAAACTACAAGAGGCTATCATTAACAATGCGCTAACCGAGGATGAGCAGGCCTTCAATCTGACCGTTGCCTATGGTATCGACGTGGCCGACGTCAAGCAACTCATTGCCACCTGCAAGCAATATCCAGCCATGTCGCGTTATCAGGTGGTGGTGTTGCGTGAAGCCCAAAACTTAGGCAAGAACAACAACAAGGGCAATGCCAACGAGCTCAATTTGTTCAAGTTTTATGCACAAAACCCGCTCAAGAGTACCATCCTCGTTATCTGTTTCAAGGGCAGCACTATCAAAGCAAAGGAGTTTACCGACGAGGTGAAGAAGCAGCAGAATGGTGTTATATTCGAGTCGGCACGGCTGCGCGAGGGACGTCCCGTGCAGACAACTATCGAGAGCTATGTGAAGTCGCTGGGTTGCTCCATTGATGACAAAAGCTCGTCGATGCTGGCCACCAACATCGGTAACGACCTGTCACGCCTCTTTGGAGAAATCGACAAGCTTTCCATCCTCGTGGGTCCCGACAAGGTCATCACACCCGAGCTCATTGAGAAAAATATTGGTATCAGCAAGGATTACAATTACTGGGAGCTCGAGGATTCGCTCATTAACCGAAATGCCATGAAAGCCCTGCGCATCGTTGATTACTACGAGCGCAATCCCAAGAACAAACCCGTTGTGGTGACCGTGGGACTGCTTTTCACTTTTTTCACGGCCGTGTTACTCGTGAACACTGCCAAGGATCGCTCTCCGGCCGGACTTATGGCTGCCACAGGGACGAAGAGTGCCTTCCGCGTTGGTAAGTTTGAGGCCGCAGCCCGTCAATATTCAACCCGAGCCTGTGTCAACATCATCTCTTATCTGCGTCAGTGTGACTGCCGCAGCAAGGGAATTGGCTCTCGTCAGGACGCTTTTAAGCTCCTCAAGGAACTAATCTACAAAATTCTTACCGCCCGTTAATCGGCAATCATTTCACTTTAAGTCGGAAGATGGTTCCCTCGATGAGGGAGCAGTAGATATGGCCAGTGCTGGGGTCTATATCGAAGCCGTTGACCTCGCTGGTGCCGAGTTGGGCGGCAAGAACTACTTGGTGGGTCTTAGCGTCGACAACGGTGAGACGACCGCGCCGTGAGCCGGTGAAGATGAGGCCCTTGTGCTCAAGGACGATGCAAGGGGCATGTTCGTAACCGAGGCCCAGATTGACTTCCCATAGTTTGCGGTATTCGGGCGACTGCGTGTCAAAAGCGACAAGGGTGCCGTCCATTGTCTTAGCGTAGGCCGTGCGTCCATCGCGGCTGTGACCGAGACTCTCGCGCACCTTGATGCCGTCGTCGTGGAAACGCCACAGCTGTTTTCCAGTCTTGCGGTCGAGGGCTGTGGCATAGCGGTCGGGTGCTACGATAACCACACTTTTCTTGGTGACAATGGGCACCACGTTGCCCGGGCTAAGTAGGCGAACCGTTCGGCCGTTGTCCCACTCCCACATGATGCGTCCATCGAGGCGGTCGAGACAGCGCAGTTTGGTATCCCAGGCACCGAAAATCACTTCTCGGCCGTCAACCACGGGCTCAGCCTGGCAATAGTTGGAGATTTCACGGCGCCAGTATTGACGATGGTTCTTCACGTCGTAGGCCTCAAAGCCCATGTATCCGCCCTGGTAGAGGATGCCCTTGTGCACCACACCGTCGGCCACGTATGGCCCTTCGGCCTCATGGCACCAAAGTTCCTGGCCCGTGCGCTTGTCGAGCCACAGCAACCGGTGGTCGGCGGTGGGCACGATGACCGCGTCGCCGGCGACGGCGGGCCGCGAGAACAGCATGGCACTGGTGGGGTCGGACCAACAGAGCACGTCGGTGTTTTTGTCGATGGCCTTGGCCTGTCCCAGCGAGTTGCCAAAGTAAATACGTTCTTTATCTACAGCCACGCGAGTGAAAATGGAAGCTTCGTCGCGGTGCACGAGCGTCACATCGACGCGGCCGCCATGAATCTCAGTCTCCAGCTTGGGCCCCTCGATGGCGGGCAACGGGCACCGTGTGTCGCGGGCAAATGCGAATTTGAACTCGGGATCATGCCCAAGGCGCTTGTCCCACAAGAAGGTGCTGTCGCCACGCACTTCCAGCAACGAGTAGCCGTAGTTTCCCTCTTTCATGTCGAGAGCGCGCACCATCACGCCGTTGATGGCGCCGGTTTCGTAGGGCCACCAGTTGTGGTAATGTCCATTCAGGTGAAGCACCACTGGGAAGCGACGCAGGACATCGTGGTAGGCGATATAGTTATCAAGGTCATCCTTGAGCGGATAGTGGTTGATGCTGAGTACGCGCTTGCCGGGCTTGACGCGCGCCTGTAGTTCGCGCTCGAGCCAAGCGAGGTCTTCTTGTTTGATATGTCCGTCGCCCATTTTCATGAATGGCCCGCAGTTGAGGCCTATCACCACCAAGCTGTCAATTTCGAACACAAAGCGGCCGTTTCCCCACAGGTCTACAAAAGTCTTGCAGGCGCTCTGGCTCCAGTTGTTCTCGTGGTTGCCCGGGATTACGTAAAGCGGCTTGGTAATACCGTCGAGTATGCTCTTGACATTTCTCAACTGCTCGTCGCTGCCTTCATTGGTGAGGTCACCAGTCATGAGCACCACCTGTGCGTCACCACGGTTGATTTCCTCCACGGCGAGCCGCAGCTGTCGCTCGTTCTCGTTGCCGGGTGTCACATGGATGTCACTCAGAATTGCAAACCGCTGGGCCACAGCGCAGGTGAGGCCCAAAATCATAGCCGCCGCGAGCATTGCGGCGCGTTTCATCACGTGGGGAAAAAGTCTGAACATAAGGCAGTGATAGTATAAGTTTGTTTCCTAATTGGGCAAAATTACAAAAAAACTGGCTAATATTACCCCAAAATCCAGATTTTTTTGTTGTTTGTCCCGCTTTTTATAAAAATAGAAATCATTATAGATTGTTAATAATGAGCCTTTTGTTTATTTCTGGATTAATTTGTTGCTGAAAATTGCCCGTGGTATTGATTTTTTTTGTAACTTTGTATGTTTTAAACGAAAGATATAAAAAACTATCAAATGCATGATGAATAACGATCGAATCATAGAGATCAACATCGAGAACGAGATGAGAACGAGCTACATTGACTACTCAATGAGCGTTATCGTTTCTCGAGCTTTACCCGATGTGCGCGACGGCTTCAAGCCTGTGCATCGGCGCGTGCTCTTTGGCATGGAAAAATTAGGCAACTTCTCCAATGCGCCTTACAAGAAAAGTGCGCGCATTGTGGGAGATGTCTTAGGTAAGTATCATCCCCACGGCGACTCGTCGGTCTACCTGGCCATGGTGCGCTTGGCACAAGACTGGGCTATGCGCTACCCACTAGTTGACGGACAGGGTAACTTTGGCTCGGTCGATGGTGACAGTCCGGCTGCCATGCGTTACACCGAAGCGCGTCTGGGCAAGATGGGTGAGGAGATGATGACTGACATGGACAAAGACACCGTGGACTTTGACCCCAACTTCGATAACACGCTCACCGAGCCCTCGGTGCTGCCCACCCGTTTCCCCAACCTGTTGGTGAACGGTGCCTCGGGCATCGCTGTGGGTATGGCCACCAATATGGCGCCGCACAACCTCACCGAGGCCATCAACGCGTGCCTGGCCATGCTCGAGAATCCCGACATCGAGACCGATGAGCTCATGCAATATATCAAGGCTCCCGACTTCCCCACGGGTGGCATCATTCATGGCTATCAGGGCGTGAAGGACGCCTTCGAGACGGGCCGTGGCCGTATTGTGGTTCGCGGCAAGTGCGAGATTGAGACTGAGAACGGCCGCGAAAAGATTATCGTGACCGAGATTCCTTATAATGTGAACAAGCGCGAGCTCATTGAGAACATTGCACGTCTGGTGGAGGATAAGCGCCTCGACGGCATCTCGAACATCAACGACGAGAGCGACCGCCGCGGAATGCGCATCGTAATTGAAGTAAAGAAGGATACCAACTCGAGCGTGTTGCTCAACAAGCTCTACAAGATGACCGAGTTGCAGTCGTCGTTCAGCGTCAATAACGTGTGCCTCGTCAACGGACGTCCCGAGACCGTCAATCTCAAGCAGTTGCTCTACTATTTCATTGAGCACCGTCACGAGGTGGTCATCCGCCGCACCCAGTTCGACTTGAAGAAAGCAAAAGACCGTGCCCATATCCTTGAGGGCCTCATCATCGCCAGCGACAATATCGACGAGGTGGTACACATTATTCGCTCGAGCAAGACCACCGACGAGGCTCGTCAGCGTCTGAGTGAGCGCTTTAACCTCGATGATATGCAGACGAGGGCCATCGTCGAAATGCGCCTGCGTCAACTCACCAACCTTGAGCAGGATAAGCTCCATGCCGAGTTGGAAGAGCTTATCAAGACTATTGCACACCTTGAGGAAATTCTCAGTAATCCCGACGTGTGCCGCAAGGTAATCGAGGACGAGCTCATCGAGGTTCGCGATAAGTATGGCGATGAGCGTCGCACGGCCATCGAATATTCAGCTGAAGAGATGAACGCCGAGGACTTCTATCCCGACGACCCCATGATTATCACCATCTCGCACTTCGGTTACATCAAGCGCACCCCGCTCAGCGAGTATCGCACTCAGAACCGAGGCGGAGTAGGCTCGAAGGGCAGCGACACGCGTGACGAGGACTTCATAGAGTATGTTTATGAAGCCACCAATCACAATTATATGCTCTTCTTCACGGCTCTCGGACGCTGCTACTGGCTGCGCGTGTTCGAAATTCCCGAGGGCACAAAGAACAGCAAGGGCCGTGCCATCCAGAACCTGCTCAACCTTGGCCCCGAGAATCGCATCTACGCTTTCATCCGTGCCACCAAGCTCAAAGACCCCGAATATAACCAGAATCATTATATCGTCTTTGGCACTAAGAAGGGCATCGTGAAGAAGACACGCTTGAGCGAGTTCTCCCGTCCACGCTCCATCGGTGTCAACGCCCTCAATATCCGCGAAGATGACCAGCTCATCGGTGCCATCCTTACCGAGGGCGACAGCGAAATCCTACTCGCCAATCGCAATGGTCGCGCCATCCGCTTTAGCGAGACCAC
>JAGCUP010000109.1 GCA_017962765.1 Muribaculaceae bacterium
ATCTTCCTGGGCACCACTGGCGTGGGCAAGACCGAGCTCGCCAAAGCGCTTGCCGATTACCTGTTCAACGACGAGAACATGCTCACGCGCATTGACATGAGCGAGTATCAGGAGAAATTCTCGGTCACTCGCCTCATTGGGTCGCCTCCGGGATATGTGGGTTATGACGAGGGTGGACAGCTCACCGAGGCCGTACGCCGCAAGCCTTACAGCGTGGTTCTCTTCGACGAGATTGAGAAGGCTCACCCCGACGTGTTCAACGTGCTGCTGCAGGTGCTCGACGATGGTCGGCTCACCGACAACAAAGGTCGCACGGCCAACTTCAAGAACACCATCATCATTATGACGAGCAACATGGGCAGCGATCTGATTCGCCAACGCTTCGAGGCACTCACACCGCAAAACCGCGAACGCATCGTGGGCGAGACGCGCCAGCAGGTGCTCTCGATGCTCAAGAACACTATCCGACCCGAGTTCCTCAACCGTATCGACGAAATTATCATGTTCACGCCGCTCGACGAGCAACAAATCGAGCAAATCGTGAGATTGCAGCTTGAAAGCCTCAAAAAGACGCTCGCCCCCAACGGCATCACACTTGATTACACCGACGAGGCAGTGAAGGCGCTCGGCCGTGCAGGCTACGCCCCCGAGTTCGGCGCGCGTCCCGTGAAGCGGGCCATCCAGAACCTGGTGCTCAACTCGCTGTCGCAGGAAATTATCGCGCACCGCATCAACCGCGAGCACCCCATCACGCTCGACGCGACCGGCAGCGGTACACTCACGTTCAACAACTGAGATTTACCCGCTATCGCGCGTGCAAAATCGTTATAAAGGGCTATTGAGAAAACCTCGATAGCCCTTTATTTATAATAAAGTAAGACTTTAATATTATAGCCTTATTATCCTTGTGTTCAACGCAGAATTGGACGGCAATTTATCACCTACAGGAACAAGTAATATGGTATTCTTGCCACGAGTGAGCCGCAGGCGAAGGGTGTTGCTACGTAAACCGTTACACGGCACGAGGAAAGAACCCTGGGGATGGGTATTGGCAGCTGCCAGCAACAGGACGTCACGCGGGAGAACATCGGGCGAGGCCGACATGAGCGTCATGGCATATTCGCCCGGAGTGGCAAGGGTGACGATGATCCTGAGAGCGCCACTCTCGTCGGCCATGATGCTATCGACAGGCACTATGCGCGAAGGCGGTACCATGAGCCACGACGATGAGCAGTCGCTGGGGCCGTACTTGTTGAGGGCGATGACCGAATATTCACGGAGCGCTGTGGTGTCGCGAAACACCGTGAGCGTATCATTGAGGTAATAAAGAGGGTCGGAGTTAACCACGAGGCGGTAGCCCATGCCCGCCGCACGCCGTGGCAGGCACAGTGTGCTGTCGCCCCACACGGTGGCCGGCACCGATGGCAGCACGCGCCATGGCGAGGAAGCCGTAGTGACGAGTCCTCCGTCGCCGTCACCAGCAAGAGTCACCTCGATGACATGGTGTCCTTGGGCAAGCGTCGAGGCTTTCACAAAATTCCCTTCGATAGGCTGGCCATCGACGGTGACTTCGGCCACCTCATCGCCCACGCCCTTGACTGTGATGTCGAGTGTAGCCTGGCGATAGGGGAAATTGCTCAGCGTTTTGTCGCCGGGAAAGACGGCAGGCACGCAAGGCGACAGCTCAATGCCGTCGGCCAACAAGTTCACGCCGCATAGCACCCTGAGCACCACGCCCACATTGCCGGCGGCGTTGCACAATGCCATGCGGCCCGTCGTGAGACGTCCGGTGTAAGCGTCGCTCCATGCGCCGCACGTGGCGGCAAAAGCTTGCGTGCGCAACATGGTAGCGATGCACAACCGTACTGCGTGGGTGTTGCCGGTGCGAGCCGCCGCCAGAGCCCAGAAAGCCGATGTCATGGGCATCGCGGCGCGCGTCAGCGAAGTATCGGCCTCGACGAGGGGGTACCGCAGCGATATGCCGTAGGGCGGCAGCGGCGTCTGCTCCACGAGTTTCTCGGCACGGTCATCGTCGGCCATACCGTTTAGCACGGCCAGCGCTTGTGCCAGATTATCGGTAAACGGTGCCATCTTAGCGTGCAGCTGTCCGGTGGTCCATGCCGCATAACAGCCGAGGCCCTCATGCCACAAAGCATGGTTAACGGCATCGCGCAAGCGATTGGCTCGTTCATCAAAGTCATTGGCAAGGTTCAACTCGTCGCCCATAGCCTCTACTACGGCATAAGCCCTCAGCAAGAGGGCATTGGCGGCAAGCGTATGCATTTCCATCATCTCGGGTGCGCCAGCCCACGACGGAGGCGGAGCGACCGCATCGGCGAAGGGACCGTAACCGCACTGCATGGCGCGGTGCTCGTCGAGGGTGACGCCTTCCTCGCGGGTCAGCGTGGCGAGTAGCACGTCGTGGGCCTCACGCAACCACTTGCGGTCGCCGGTGGCGCAATATACCTCCCATGCGGCGGCAGCCCACATCAGGTGCCCTTGTCGAGCCGGCCACTGCCGGGGCGCATCGATGGTGCCGCCATGCACCATGGCGCGAAGTGCCGCCATGGACTGCTGCGGTGCAGTCATGCCCAGCGACAACAAAATGGGATAACACTCTTGGGCCTCGAGCAACGTGTCGTCGTCGCGCAGCGTACCACCCATCAAATGGCGGCCAATTTCTTCCATCGACATGTTAAAGACAGCGTTGACAAGGCGTTGCGATGAAGTGTAGGACGGGCCGTGAGGGCCTTGCCAAACGGCATGCCACTGACTTGATGCGGCGTCGGGGCAGTTGGTCACTAAATGGTCATCATCGAGGGCCACCGCCACCCGCTGGCCCTCGATGACGCTATCGGGAGTGACCACGAAACGGTCGTTCTCCTCGATAGCACCGGCATGGGTGCGTGAGGGCGAACACGAGGCCACGACGAGCCCCACGAGGAGCATCGCGAGCCACATTCCAGACCCAAACAGTGACAATTTGTCGGTTTTATTCATCGCCATGCAGGTTTCGGCTGCAAATATAGTCACAAAAAATCACAATGTAAAGCATTACATAGCACAAAAGTGCCTTTTCGGGCCCGTTTTGACATCCAATCCGGATTTTTGCACGACATTTGCACCAGAATTTAATAGAAAAAGGAAGAGCCGGACAACAAGAGAGCCGGCTAGTATTAGAGTTTTAAAAAGAATGCGCCAAAGCCTTCACCG
>JAGCUP010000110.1 GCA_017962765.1 Muribaculaceae bacterium
CATTCATCGCCGATGCCGCGCACGGTGCTCTTATTTTGCGACGTGAAATCTTTTGTGATTTTTTCGATTAGGCCAAATTCGCCCAGGGTCGATATTTCGGTTTCGTTAAGATTCATGAGTGCAGTAAATTGATTTTGCCGAAAAACTAGGGTCGGTGGAAGTCGGGTCGCTTCGTTGTGATGGGGAAGCACGAAATATAATAAGGATGCTCAATGTTGCCAGCGCAAGCATACAGGTTGCCCAGCAGATACTCGGGAAGGGGCTCGCCAGGCACCCCTAAGAGCGACCACGGGATGGCAACGGCAACCCACCACGCAGTGAGCTCCTCCTTGATTTCAAAGGGTTGCAAGCCTGCATGAGAGCCGTGTCGCAACACGCTTTGCAGTTGCTCCGTTGTGAGGCGGGTGGGGCAGGGGCGTTCCATGCGGTGGCTTGCGTTGAGCGTTCCCAGAGCGTTGAGCTCGAAGTTCCAGTATTCTTTCCCGTTGGGCAACTGCACGAAAAATTCCATGCAATGGTCTTGTGCCACCGGCTCGAGGTCATTGGCATGAGTAGCCTTCAACCCGTCGCTGAGCATGTGCCAATAGACGTAAAGATACTGGCCGCTGTAGGTCATGCGGAACATGACGTGCTGGTTGTGGGGATAATTGGGAAAATGGTGCGGGAAGTCCTTTTCCCAATTGTGGCACGCGATGATGCCTTGTGCGGTGCGTGACGAAAAAATGGACAGGAGTTGTTCCTCATTGTTCCATTTCGCGTCGAGCTCATCGATGCGGGTGATGGAGAAACAATTCCTGTCCATAAACGGTATTGCCTTGACGGCAATAATCAATTTTTTATAGGTCTTCGCTTTGGTTGATGATTTCTTTCATCACGAACGACATGATGGGCTCGGCCTTAGCGGCTGCCTCTTGCACTTCCTCGTGCGAGACCTCCACATAGATGCCTTCGCCACCTAGGTCGGTGATAACGCTCATGCCGAACACTTCCATGTCGCCGTGGCGAGCCACGATGACCTCGGGGACAGTGCTCATGCCCACTGCGTCGCCGCCGATGCGGTAGAACATGCGGTATTCGCTCGGTGTCTCGAAGGTGGGACCCTGGGTGCCCACATACACGCCCTCAACGAGGCGGATGTTGTTGGCCTTGGCGATTTCACGCGCCTTCTCGATAAGGCGGCGGCTATAGGCCTCGTTCATGGCCGGGAAGCGCGGGCCCAGCTCGTTGTAGTTCTTTCCGCGCAAGGGATGCTCGGGGAAGAGGTTGATGTGGTCGGTGATAATCATGAGGTCACCCACCTTAAACTCGGGGTTCATGCCTCCGGCAGCGTTGCTCACGAAAAGGGTTTTGATACCCAACTCTTTCATGACGCGCACGGGGAAGGTGCTCTTCTTCATCGAGTAGCCCTCGTAGTAGTGGAAACGGCCTTGCATGGCCATGATATATTTCTTGCCCAGCTTGCCGAAGATGAGGCGTCCCTGATGTCCCTCGACGGTCGAGACGGGGAAGTTAGGGATTTCGCCGTAGGGAATGGCCACGTCAATCTCGATTTGCTTGGCCAGGTCGCCCAGTCCAGAGCCCAGGATGATGGCTGTTTTGGGCATATCGCCTCCTACGCGCTGGCGCAGGAATTCGGCAGTTTCCTTGATTTTTTCTAACCAGTTAATTTCTTCGCACATAATGTCTTAAGTTTTTTAGGTTTTTGACTTTATTTTAAGGATTCACTCTATTATCTTCTTTTCGAGCTCGGGAATGAACTCGCGGTCTTCGTAGTTAAGGAAGCCCACGCGGATGGGCACGTAATAGATATACTTGCGCATCTCGGGCGGGTAATAGGGGTTGTTGAGAATGCGCACCGCGTCCTTCTCGGTAGTGACGATGAACTTGCGGCGTCCCTCCAGGCCCTCGAACACCTTGAATATGTAGCGGAAGTCGTCGCGCGTATAGTTGTGGTGGTCATCGTAGTGGATGAGTTTGAGGCGCGTGCCAAACTGTTTGAGGTAGCGGTGGAAAGGACGGTGGTTGGCGATGCCTGTCAATCCCAGGATGAGGTCGTCCTGCTCAAGCCAGTTGAGTGTGGTAAGCTCGGGGTCGCGGATAGGGAATACGGGCACAGGCTGGGCGTACTTGATATTGGAAAAGAACAGCTGGGTAGCCGGGAATAGCTCCAGGTTCTCCTTCATCATGCGAATTTGCACCGGCTTGATGTCGTTGGGACATTTGGTGACTACCACCACGTCGGCACGTACGATGTGGTCGGCGGGCTCACGTAGGTTACCCAGTGGCATGAGCTTGTCGTTGAATGGCGGCCGGCTGAAGTCTACCAGCACAATGTTCACCTACGGCTACACATAACGCTGCTGGAAGGCGTCGTCAAGCAGGATAAGGTTGATGTCGGGGTTGATGCGCAACAGCTCCTTGATGCCCTTGCGACGGCTCTCGCACACGGCGAGGGTAATCAATCCGTTGAATTTATGGAAAATTTGGTAAGGCTCATCGCCCAGGTCGGTGACGCTGATGTTGTCGCTGGCCAGGATAAAGCCTCGGGTTGCGCGCTTGTAGCCTCGACTCAGCACAGCGATATTATACTTGC
>JAGCUP010000111.1 GCA_017962765.1 Muribaculaceae bacterium
ATTTCAAGTCGTTGCCTTTTATAGTAAAGGAGCCGTTAGTGGTGTTGCATCCAGTGCAGGCATACATCTGATTTTTCTTTGCGAAGTAGAGATAGAGGTAGGCGCGCTCGGCGGTGCGTACCACTTTCTTGTTAACGACTTCAATGTTCCACTCGCCGCCAAGCTGTCGCGGGGCATCGGTGATGCGCAGTCGGTTGGTAGGCTCGTTCTTTTCTGTTTTATTCTCTTTTTTCTTCTTGGCAAACGAGTTGATGGGAGCGATACCCAGGCTCAATGCCGCAATCAATATTGTCGCTATAAATCTTAATTTCATCACTGTTTCGTTTTAAATTTGGAAACAAATTTCGTAAAAATATCTTAAACACGCAAATTCTTTCTATTCTTTTAAGAAAATAGCGTAATTTTGTCCTTCGAATTAAGAACATTCAACATAATCACTACTCACAATGTCACAAGAACAGAAAAATAATGCGCTCACACTCTCGGGTCTCAATCCGGCCCGGTTCGACACTATTGTCGAGGGCAAGTCAGTGAAACTTTTCGTCCTCACAAACGCCTGTGGCGCTGAGGCTTGTATTATCAACTATGGTGGTCGTGTGGTCTCGCTCATGGTGCCCGACCGCGATGGCAAGATGACCGATGTGGAGCTCGGCTATGACAACATCGACGATTATCTCAACAACGATGGCAACTATGGCGCGCTAATCGGTCGCTACGGCAACCGCATAGGCAACGCACGCTTCTCGATTGACGGTAACACCTACGACCTGCCTGTCAACAATGGTCCGCACTGCCTCCATGGTGGGCCCAAGGGCTTTGACAAACTGGTGTGGGACGCTGTGCAGGAAGGCGACAACCGCTTGGTTCTCACACTACTGAGCCACGATGGCGATGCCGGCTTCCCTGGCAACCTGAACGTGAAGGTCACTTATACCCTCACCGACGAGAATGCACTTGACATCGAGTATGAGGCCACCACTGATAAGGCCACAGTGGTGAATCTTACCAACCACTCCTATTTTAATCTCAACGGCGACCTTTCAAGCTCGATTCACAACCACGAAGTGATGATCGACGCTAACGTGATTACGCCCAGCGATGAGACGCTCATCACCGATGGCTCGATGCGCAACATTCTAAACTCGCCGCTTGACTTTACCGTGGCCAAGCCGTTGGGACGCGATATCAATGCTGACTACGACCAGCTCATTAACGGCAATGGCTATGACCAAAACTTCGTACTTAACAATCGAGGCGATATTAATAAAGTGGCGGCCACTTGTTACTCGCCGGTGACGGGTATCCTTATGGAAATCCTCACCAGTGAGCCTGGCCTGCAAATTTACACCGGCAACTTCCTCGATGGACAGCCTGGCAAGCATGGCGTGCCTTATCCGGCGCGCTCGGCCGTGGCCTTTGAGACGCAACACTATCCCAACACGCCCAACTGCCCGTCCTATCCGTCTTGCGAGCTTCGTCCGGGCGAAACTTACCGCACGCGTACCATCTACCGCTTCAAGGTGGCTTGAGTATGAAATTACGCTACCATACAGCACTGCGTCGCACGGCAACCTTTGTTGCCGTGCTGCTGTGCTGCATGGCTGCCCACGCCCAAATCAACACCGACCAGGTGCTGAAAATCGGGCGCAACGCTCTGTATTTTGAGGACTATGTCCTTTCGATACAGTATTTTAACCAGGTGGTTGACGCCAAGCCATACTTGGCCGAGCCCTATTTTTATCGTGCGGTGGCCAAGCTCAGCCTGGATGACTTCAAGGGTGCCGAGCAGGACGCCTCCTTGTGTATCGAGCGCAACCCCTTCATCGTCGATGCTTATCAGGTGAGGGGCGTGGCGCGGCAAAATACTGGACGTTTCGACCAGGCCGTTGAGGACTACGACGAGGGCTTGCGTCTTATGCCTGAAGAAAAGATACTGCTTTATAATAAGGCGATATGCCATACCGAGCTCAAGCAATTTGATGAAGCTAGCGAGGCTTTTGATAGGCTGTTGCGTCTTGACCGAAAGAGCGACCGTGCTTACTTGGGATTGGCGCGCCTCAACCTGCTCAAGGCCGACACTGTGCAGGCTATTGAGCACCTTGACCGCTCGTTGGAGCTGAACAAGAACAATGTCACTGCCTTCGCCATGCGTAGTGAGGTGGAGATGCGCCAGGAGGACTTTGCTCGCGCCCAGGCCGATATGGACGAGGCTATCAAACTTGACCCGCAGTTTGCCGGCTATTTTGTGAACCGCGCTTTCATGAAATACAAGCAGGACGACTACTATGGTGCCATGGCAGACTATGACTATGCCTTGAGTATCGCGCCTGATGACATGGCTGCCCACTATAACCGCGCCATGCTCAGCGCCGAGGTGGGCGACTTGCAACGTGCAATCACCGATTTCACGTGGGTGCTTGACCACGAGCCCGACAATACGCTGGCGCGCTACAACCGCGCCATGCTCTACGTCAATTCGGGACGCTATCGTGAGGCAGTTGCTGACTATGACCGCGTGCTTGACAAGTACCCCAAGTTTGAGGCGGGATATATGGCTCGTAGCGATGCCCGCCGCCGCATGGGCGATGCCCGTGGCAGCGAACGCGACCTTAATACTGCCGTCAATATCATGAAGCGCAAGGGTACTCACAAGAGTGACTATAACCCAGTCCTCGACGAGGCTGGCAAGGCGCGTCAGAAAAGTGATGATGAGTTTGTCGCCGAGGCCGAGAGCGAGGACGAAATCATGAGCCGTTTCAACGACCTGGTCACGGTGGAAACCACGCAAGAAAGTAAGCCTGAATATGCAAACCGCTCG